>NZ_LJBR01000240.1 GCF_001282115.1 Streptomyces sp. NRRL B-24085
CTGCGGACGATGTCGACGGTGCGGTGGCTCTCAATGCCCGTTTGCATGCCAAGGTCATGGAGCTGGCGGGCAACGCGGTTCTTGCGGAGCTGGCGGCGCAGGTGGACCGTCGGGTGCGCTGGTACTACACGCCGATCGCCCGCCAGCGTGGCCGCCAGTCCTGGATCGAGCACCGTGAACTGATCGCCGCCATCGCCGACCGCGACGAACAGCGCGCCACCGCGGTCATGCGGCAACACACGGAACACACGCGGAAGATGTACCAGGACCGGGAGAAGTAGCCCACGAGACGGGTCG
Source organism: Streptomyces sp. NRRL B-24085 (assembly GCF_001282115.1). Taxonomy (GTDB): domain Bacteria; phylum Actinomycetota; class Actinomycetes; order Streptomycetales; family Streptomycetaceae; genus Streptomyces. Next base: position 298 of record NZ_LJBR01000240.1, read on the forward strand.
GTCCACGGCGACCCGGCCAACGGCACGGACACCGCCGGTCGGACAGCCCGGGTCTTCGGGCCGTCGGACCTGACGGCTCCCGCACAGACCGTCCGGGCCTGGTGGCCGGAGGGTCGGACTGCCGTCGAGGAGACGGTCCCGGTCCGGTGACCGCCGGAAAGATCGCCGCGGGGGGACTGCCAGGTCCGACCGTCCGGGCCTGACGACCATCCCGGTGCGACCGTCCGGGCCTGGCGTTCGCCCTGGTACGACCGTCGGGGCCTGGCGACCGCCCCGGTGCGACCGTCCGGGGTGGCGACCGACAAGCCGGCCGCCGTTGGACGGACCGCCCCGACCCGACCACCACCGAAGCAGAGCCCACCGGATCCGGCCGCTCCACCCCGGCCACTGACGAGGCAGACCCCACCGGAGCAGGCGGCCCCATCCCACCAGTTGCGTGGGACAGGGCCGCCTGATGCGCCGTATCCCTGCTCAGGTCGCCGCCTGAGGGTGGGGGGTCGGGGAGGTTGCGCCGCGGGGGCGGCCCGGCTGGCGTAGCAGCAGGGCTATCGCCGCCGCGAGCATCGACGTGGCGCCGGCCAGGGCGTACGCCCCGTCGTAGCCCCAGGCCGCGACGACCATGGAGCCCAGGCCGCCGCCGAACAGGCCGCTGATCAGCTTGCCGCTGTACACCAGCCCGTAGTTGGAGGCGTTGTAGTTCTCCCCGAAGTAGTCCGGGGTGAGCGCCGCGAACAGCGGGTAGAACGCGCCGCCGCCGAACCCGGACAGGAACGCGAAGAACAGGAACAGCGACTCGCTCTTGACGTCACCCGCCCAGATCACGCCGAACTGCGCGAGCCCCAGGACCACGATCACGAACACCAGCGTGGACTTGCGGCCCCACTTGTCGGAGAGCCAGCCCACCACCCCGCGCCCGATGCCGTTGATGACGGCCATGACACCCATCGAGGAGGCCGCCACCAGCGGGCCGAAGCCGATCTCCTTGGCGTAGTCGACCTGGAAGGAGATCCCGAAGATCGACACTCCCGCGGTCATGACGAGGGCGATCCACATGAGGGGGAGCATGCCGGTCCTGACGGCCTCCTTCGGCGTGAACTGCCGTACCGCGGGCGGGTTCTTGGAGAGGGAGGCGGCCCCCTTCCCGTCGCCGCCGTACGTGAGCGGGTCGATGTCCGCGGGCCACCAGTTCTTCGGCGGGTCCTTGAAGAAGAACGCGCACCCGACGACCACGATCAGGATGTAGCAGCCGATGAGGTCCAGGACGCGGTGGTAGTTCGCCGTGTCGAAGCCGTAGTTGAAGATGAAGATGAAGGGCAGTGATCCGTACGCGAAGCCGCCGTTGACGAACCCGGTCTTGGCACCCCGGCGTTCGGGGAACCATTTGCCGACCATGTTGATGCAGGTCGCGTAGACCAGTCCGGCGCCGACACCTCCGATGACGCCGAATCCGAGGATCGCCAGCCAGACGTTGCCCAGGTGCGACAGGGCGAGGAACCCGACCATGCACATGCCCGAGCCGATGTACATGGCCTTGCGGGCGGTCAGGATGCCCTTCTCCCGCAGCCAGCCCGCCGGGAAGGCGATGCCGGCCTGGAAGAAGACCCAGACGCTGAGGATCCAGAAGGTGTTGCTCTGCGTCCAGCCGTGGGCGTGGGACAGGGTGTCCTCCGCCGAGCCGTACGCGTACTCGAAGACGCTGATGGCCATCATGGTGAGCCAGGGCAGGTACACCATGAGCTTGCGCGAGTGACCGAGGATGTCCCGGTCGGTCTCGCCGATGCGGTAGACGCGGCCGTTGGCGTCGGTCACTTCTCGGTAGGGACGTTGTGCGGCGGTGGAGTGTGCGGTCTTGTCGGTCTCGCTGCGTGCTGCGTACGGATCTGCCGTCATGTCAGGCCATTTCCTCGCCGAGCGGTTGCGGGTTGGGTACGGTCCGACGGCTGGTCTGGGGGCGGCCGGGCGCCTTGAGGAACAGCGCGAGGACCGCGGATGCCAGGCCGATGGAGCCGGCCAGGACGAACGCGCCCTGGTAGTCCCAGGCGCCGACCACGATCGAGCCGACACCGGAGCCGACGAGCCCGGAGATCAGCTTCGAGCTGTAGACCATGCCGTAGTTGGAGGCGTTGTTGTTCTCACCGAAGTAGTCGGCCGTCATCGCGGCGAACAGCGGGAAGATCGCGCCGCCGCCGAAGCCGGAGACCATGGAGCAGAAGAGGAAGAACGGCATGCTGCCCATCTGGCCGGAGATCAGCACGCCGAACTGGGCGGTGCCCAGCACCAGACACACGATGATCAGGGTGTTGCGGCGCCCGAACTTGTCGGAGATCCAGCCGATCACCCCGCGCCCGGTGCCGTTGACGATCGCCTTGAGCGACATCGCCGTGGCCACGATCCCGCCGGCGAAGCCCATGTCCTTGCCGAACGGCACCTGGAAGGCGATGCCGAAGATGTTGATGCCGGCGGTGCACAGGAGGCAGAACCACATCATCCACAGGACGGGCGTGCGCGCGGCCTCCTTCGGGGTGTACTGCTTGACGGCCGGCGGGTTCTTCTCCAGCGCCCGCCGGATCTTCGGGTCGTCGGTCTGCTTGAGCGGGTCGACGTGCGGGGGCCACCAGTTCTTCGGCGGGTCCTTGAAGAACCAGCCCGCGAACGCCACCACGGCGCAGCAGACCAGGCCGACCGTCACCAGGACACCCTTGTAGTTGCTCAGGTCCATGTACGACGTGAACAGGAAGACGAAGGGCACCGAGCCGTAGGCGAAACCGCCGTTGACCATGCCGGTCTTGCCGCCCTTGCGCTCCGGATACCACTTGCCGACCATGTTCACGCAGGTCGCGTAGACAAGACCGGCGCCGATACCGCTGCACACGCCGAAGCCCAGGTAGGCGAAGATCACGTTCGGTGCGAACGCCAGTGAGATGTAGCCGAGGATGGTGCCCAGCGCGCCGAGCATCATGGCGTACCGGGCCGGGAGCTTTCCGCTCTCCCTGAGCTGCCCGGCCGGGAAGGCCACGGCCGCCTGGAAGAACACCCAGACGCCCATCAGCCAGAAGATGTGCCCGCTGCTCCACAGATGGGCCTCGTGCAGCGTGTCCTCGGCCGACGTGAACGCGTACTCCGAGGAACTGATGCCCAGCATGCCCATCCACGGGAAGAGCACCATGGTCCATCGTGGTCGTCCCATGATGTTCCGGTCGGTCTCGCCGACCCGGTACACGCGGCCGTTGCGGTCCGTCACCTCCCTGAAGGCGGCGGACGACGAGTAGTCGATGGTTGTCATAGTCTTCAAGCACTCCTTGCGTCGAAAGATCTGGCCAGCGCCCCCTGTCCAAATGCCTTTCGTGCGCGCACGGATCCCGGGGTCCGCCGACGCGCACCGCCGTCGGACCCCGTGCTCATTCACGTCATGGACCACCGCCCAAGGGGCCGGGAACATGGCTCCGGTTCACCACGTCAGATCACCCCGCCGGACTTCAGCAACCGCAACTCCTCGTCGCCGAGACCCAGTTCTCCGATATAGATCTCTTCGTTGTGTTGGCCGAGGAGGGGTGGGGTGGTGATGTGGGTGGGTGAGTCGGAGAGTTTGAGGGGGTTGCCGACCGTGGTGAAGGAGCCGCGCTCGGGATGGTCGACCTCGACGATCATGCCGTTGTCCGCGAGCGAGCGGTCCTCGATGATCTCTTTCGGGGACAGGATCGGCCCGCACGGAATGTGGTGCGCGGTCAGCTTCTCCAGCACCCGCCACTTGGGCAGGGTCACCGTCCATTCCTCGATCAGCTGGAACATCTTCGCCAGCTTCGGCAACCG
>NZ_LJBR01000241.1 GCF_001282115.1 Streptomyces sp. NRRL B-24085
GTCCATTCCTCGATCAGCTGGAACATCTTCGCCAGCTTCGGCAACCGTGCCTCAGCAGTGGCCCATTCGGGATCCTCCGCCAGCTCGGGGCGTCCGATCAGGGCGGACAGGGGCTGCCAGCCCTGGGGCTGGACGATGACGTACACGTAGTCGTTGGGGCCGCCCGGCGCGCACCGCACCGCCCAGCCCGGCTGCCCGCCCCCCGACGCGTTCCCCGAACGCGGGACCTCGTCGGTGAAGTCGTCGTTGGGGTACTCCGCGAGCGGGCCGTGGGCCAGGCGCTGCTGGTCACGGAGTTTGACCCGGCACAGGTTCAAAACCGCGTGCTGCATCGCCACGTTCACCCGCTGCCCGCGCCCGGTCCGCTCCCGCTGCAACAACGCCGCCAAAATCCCCGCCACCGCGTGGATACCGGTACCGGAGTCACCGATCTGCGCACCCGTGGCCAGCGGCGGACCGTCCTCGAACCCGGTCGTCGCCATCGACCCGCCCATCGCCTGCGCCACCACCTCATAGGCCTTGAAGTCCGTGTACGGGCCCTCACCGAAACCCTTGATCGAGGCGTACACGATCCGCGGGTTGATCTCCCTGATCCGCTCCCACGCAAACCCCATCCGGTCCACCGCGCCCGGCGCGAAGTTCTCCACCATCACATCCGCACCCCGAATGAGCGCGGTCAGGATCTCCCGCCCCCGCTCCGTCTTCGTGTTCAACGTGATGCTGCGCTTGTTGCAGTTGAGCATCGTGAAGTACAGCGAGTCCGCCTCCGGCACATCCCGCAACTGCCGGCGCGTGATGTCCCCGCCCGGCGCCTCCACCTTCACCACATCCGCCCCCAGCCACGCCAGCAACTGCGTCGCCGACGGACCCGACTGCACATGCGTCATGTCCAACACCCGCACACCCTCAAGAGCCGTTCTCGACACAAGCCACCTCACTTGTCCGTTGCCTTGAGCGTCCTGGTGCGCTGGTCCTGACCCCTGCTCGGCACATTGCATACAGTCGACGAATACTGTATGAAGATTGTTATCCCGCATCCGATGGGTGATGTCCAGGGGGCGTGCAGCACTTTTCAGTCGCGCAGCACTTCGCGCAGCACTTTCAGTCGCGCATCACTTCAGACGGGAGCCTCATCATGGACCTGTACGAGCATCAGGCCCGGACCCTCTTCGAGGAACACGGAATCCCGGTGCCGAGGGCGGAGGTCACCGACTCGCCCCAGGAGGCCCGTGCGATCGCCCGCAGGCTCGGCGGCAGCGTCGTCGTCAAGGCGCAGGTCAAGACCGGTGGCCGGGGCAAGGCGGGCGGGGTGCGGCTCGCCGCAGACCCCGTCGGGGCCGAGCGGACGGCACGCCGGATCCTCGGCATGGACATCAAAGGACACACGGTCGGGAAGGTCATGCTGGCCCAGCCGGTGGACATCGACAGCGAGTTCTACGTCGCCTACGTCCTCGACCGGGTCGCGGGTCGCTTCCTCGCCATCGCCTCGGCTGAGGGCGGCATGGACATAGAGGAGGTCGCCGCGGTCCGCCCGGAGGCGGTCGCCCGGATACCCGTCGACCCCGCCGAGGGCGTCACCTCGGCGAAGGCGACCGAGATCGCCGACGCGGCCGGCCTGCCGGCGCAGACCGTCGACGTCCTCGTACGGCTGTGGGAGGTCCTGGTCCGCCAGGACGCCCTCCTCGTCGAGGTCAACCCGCTCGTGCGCACCCGGCAGGGGCACGTCCTCGCCCTCGACGGCAAGGTCACCCTCGACGACAACGCCCTCTTCCGGCAGGCTCGTTGGAACGGCGACACGATCGCCCACGACGACCCGCTGGAGGCGGCCGCCGCCGCGAAGGGCCTCAACTACGTCAAGCTCGACGGCGAGGTGGGCATCATCGGCAACGGCGCCGGCCTGGTCATGTCGACCCTCGACGTGGTCGCCGGCTGCGGGGCCCGTCCCGCCAACTTCCTCGACATCGGCGGCGGCGCCTCCGCCCGGGTCATGGCCGACGGACTGACGGTCATCCTGTCGGACCCGGCCGTGAAGTCCGTGTTCGTCAACGTCTTCGGCGGCATCACCGCCTGCGACGCGGTCGCCGACGGCATCGTGCGGGCCCTGGACGAGGTACGGCTCACCAAGCCGCTCGTCGTACGCCTCGACGGCAACAACGCCGCCCGCGGCCGGGCCGTCCTCGACCGGCACGCCCACCCCCTGGTCCAGCAGGCCACCACCATGGACGGCGCCGCCCGCCGGGCCGCCGAACTCGCCCACACCAGTTGAAGGAGCGGGACATGGCCATCTTCCTGACCAAGGAGTCCAGGGTCCTCGTGCAGGGCATGACCGGCGGCGAGGGCATGAAACACACCCGCCGCATGCTCGCCGCCGGCACCGACGTCGTCGGCGGCGTCAACCCGCGCAAGGCCGGCCAGGCCGTCGACTTCGACGACCGGGTCGTACCCGTCTTCGGTTCGGTCGCCGACGGGATACGGGAGACCGGAGCCGACGTCACCGTCGTCTTCGTGCCGCCCGCCTTCGCCAAGGCGGCGGTCGTCGAGGCCGCGGACGCCGGCATCGGCCTCGCCGTCGTCATCACCGAGGGCATCCCCGTCCACGACTCGGTCACCTTCACCTCGTACGCGAGGAAGAAGGGGACGCGCATCGTGGGCCCCAACTGCCCGGGCCTCATCTCGCCCGGACAGTCCAACGCCGGCATCATCCCGGCCGACATCACCAGGGCCGGCCGCGTCGGGCTGGTGTCCAAGTCGGGCACGCTCACCTACCAACTCATGCACGAGCTGCGCGACATCGGATTCTCCACCTGTGTCGGCATCGGCGGAGACCCCGTCGTCGGCACCACCCACATCGACTGCCTGGCCGCCTTCCAGGACGACCCCGACACCGAACTGATCGTGCTCATCGGGGAGATCGGCGGCGACGCCGAGGAACGGGCGGCCGCCTACATCCGTGAGCACGTCACCAAACCCGTCGTCGGCTACATCGCCGGATTCACCGCGCCCGAGGGCAGGACCATGGGCCACGCCGGCGCCATCGTGTCCGGTTCGGCGGGCACGGCCCAGGCGAAGAAGGCGGCGCTGGAGGCGGTCGGCGTCAAGGTCGGGAACACCCCCACCGAGACCGCCCGCCTCGTCCTCACCCTGCTCGACACGGCCCGCGAGGCCCCCCGGGCCTGACCCGGCCCCATCCGGCGGTCCCGGCCCGACCCAGACCCATCCGGCGGTCCCGGCCGACCCACACCCATCCGGCGGCCCCGGGCCAGACCCGGGCCAGACCCGGACCCGACCCGGCGGCGCACGGAGTCTCCTCCGGCCCCGCCGCGTTCCCCCGTACCC
>NZ_LJBR01000242.1 GCF_001282115.1 Streptomyces sp. NRRL B-24085
GGCGGCCGCCGACATCGACCGCACGATTCTGGTCCAGGTACTGCCCGACGCGGCGGAGAGCGCCGACTTCCTGTCCCTGGCCGCGTCGTCCGACCTGGTCGCGGGCGTCGTCGGCTGGGCGGACCTCACCGCTGAGGACGTGGCCGGGGCGCTGGCCGCCCTGCGGGCGGGCCCCGGCGGCGAACTCCTGGTCGGCGTACGGCATCTGGTGCAGGCCGAACCCGACCCCGCCTGGCTGAACCGACCGGACGTCCAGCGGGGCCTCACGGCGGTGGCGGACGCGAACCTGGTCTACGACCTGCTCACCGTGCCCCACCAGCTGCCCGCGGCCCTCGCCACCGTGCGGGCGCTGCCCCAGCTGACCTTCGTCCTGGACCACGCCTCCAAACCGCCCATCGCCTCAGGGCAACAGCAGCCCTGGGCGGCACGGGTCCGGGAACTGGCCGCCGAGCCCAACGTCTTCTGCAAACTGTCCGGGCTGGTCACCGAGGCCGACCGGCAGACCTGGACCCCGGACGACCTGCGCCCCTACGCCGATGTCGTGCTCGACGCCTTCGGCCCGTCCCGGGTCATGTTCGGTTCCGACTGGCCGGTGTGCCTGCTGGCCGCCTCCTACCGGCAAGTCGTGCGCGCCACCGAGGAACTGACGTCCGCGCTCACCGCCACGGAACGCGCCGAGGTGTTCGGCGGCACGGCGGCCCGCGCCTACCGGATCCCGACGGAAAGACTGCGTGAGGAAACCCCGTGAAAGTACGTCTGGCCTACGGGCAGTCGGGGCTCGACATCGACGTGCCCCCCAAAGCGACGACCGTCGTCGAACCCGTCCACCACGAGGCCGCCGCGGACCAGACGGCGGTCCTTCGTACGGCCCTGCGCGCACCGGTCGCCGGACCGCCGCTGCGCGACCGGGTCCGGCCGGGACAGACGGTGGCGATCTCGGCCTGTGACGGCACCCGCCCCCAGCCGCGCCACCTGATGATCCCGGCCGTCCTCGACGAACTCGACGGCATCGTCCGCCTGGAGGACGTCGTCGTCCTCGTCGCCACCGGCACCCACCGGGGCAACAGCGAGGCCGAGTTGCGCGCGATGTTCGGCGACGAGGTCGTGGACACCGTGCGGATCGTCAACCACGACGCCCGGGACACCGCGCAGCTGACATGGCTGGGCACCCACGGCAAGGGCGTCCCGGTTTGGCTGAACCGCGAGTGGGTGGCGGCCGACGTCCGCATCACCACCGGTTTCGTCGAGCCGCACTTCTTCGCGGGCTTCTCAGGCGGCCCCAAACTCGTCGCCCCGGGCCTCGCCGCACTGGAGACCGTGCTCGTGCTGCACGACGCGGCCCGGATCGGCGACCCGCGCGCCACCTGGGGCGTCATCCACGGCAACCCGGTCCACGACGACGTACGCGCCATCGCCGAGGCCACCGGTGTGACCTTCGCGCTGGACGTGGTGCTCAACCGGGACAAGGACATCGTGGCCGCCTTCGGCGGTGATCTGCTGGCGATGCACGCGGCCGCCACCGCCACGGCCAAGCGCATGGCGATGCGGCCCGTTCCGGCGCCGTTCGATGTCGTCGTCACCACCAACTCCGGTTTTCCCCTGGACCAGAACCTCTACCAGGCCGTCAAGGGCATGTCCGCCGCCTACCAGGTGGTCCGCCCCGGCGGGACGATCGTCTGCGCCGCCGAGTGCCGGGACGGCTTTCCCGATCACGGCTCGTACCGCGAGGTCCTGGCCTCCGCCGCCTCGCCGCGGGCACTCCTCGACGACATCAACGCCCGCACCGAGACCGTCCCCGACCAGTGGCAGGTGCAGATCCAGGCACGCATCCAGTCCGGCAGCCGGGTCGTCATGCACACCGGCTTCCTCAGCGACGCCGAACTGGCCACCGCTCATCTGGAGCAGACGCGGGACATCTCGGCCACCGTCGCCGAAGCCCTCGCGGCCGCAGGCCCCGGGGCTCGCGTGTGCGTTCTGCCCGAAGGCCCGCAGACCATCCCGTACGTCGACGGGGGCCTGTCATGAGCGAGGTGCTGAACCTGGGCTTCGCCCGCGTCGACCTGGACCGCGAGGCCCGCCAGGGACTGCCCGAGGTCGTGTACGGGCCCGGCAAGACTCCCGAGCAGATCACGGGCATCGTCACCGGCCTCCTGGCGCACAACAGCGGCCCGGTGCTCGTCACGCGCGTCGACCCGGAGACCGCCGAGACCGTCCGGGCGTCCGTGGGCGGCGGGACGTACGACGCCGAGGCCCGGCTGCTGCTGTGGCGTCCCGCCGCCACCGGAAAGTTCTCCGTCCTCGTCGCCGCGGCGGGTACGTCCGACCGGCCGGTCGCCGCCGAGGCCGTCGCCGTGGCCACGGCCGTCGGCCTGGACACCAGCGCCGTCCACGACGTCGGCGTGGCGGGGCTCGACCGCGTCCTGCAGGTCCGGGACCGACTGCGGGCCGCGGACGCGGTGATCGTCGTGGCCGGCATGGAAGGCGCCCTCGCCAGTGTCGTCGGCGGCCTGGTGCGCGCTCCGGTCGTCGCCGTCCCCGTCTCCACCGGTTACGGCGCCTCCCTGGAGGGCGTCACCGCGCTGCTCGCCATGCACGCGTCCTGCGCCGCCGGGGTGAGCGTGGTCAACATCGACTCCGGCTTCTCGGCGGCGATGGCGGTCCACCGCATCGCCCAGGGCCACCGCACCGCCCAGGACCACCACGGGACCCAGGACCACGGAGGCCCCCGGTGATCTGCTGGATCAACCCCTTCACCGGCCTGGCCGGCGACATGCTGCTGGCCGCGCTCATCGACGCCGGAGCACCCCTCGACCGTATCCGGTCCGCGATCGCTGCCACCGGCCTCACCGGCTGGGAACTCACCGCCGAACGCGTCACCGACCACGGCCTGTCCGCCACCCGCGTCCACGTGCACGTCACGGACCCCCACACACAGCGGCACGCGGCCGAGGTCGTCGAACTCGCCTCCCGCGCCGCTCCCGAGCCCGTCGCGGCCCTCGCGGTCGCCGCGGTGACAGCCGTCGCGGAGGTGGAGGGCAGGCTGCACGACGCCGAACCGGCCGCCGTCCACCTGCACGAACTGGGCGGCCACGACACCCTGGTGGACATCGTCGGCACCGCCGCCGCCCTGCACGCCCTCGGCGTCACCGAAGTCGTCAGTTCGCCGCTGCCCCTCGGCAGGGGACGCATCGACGCGGCCCACGGCCTGCTGCCCTGCCCGGCCCCGGCGACCCTCGCGCTGCTGACCGGCGCGCAGGTCACCGGCACCGATCTGCCGGGGGAGACGGTGACCCCCACCGGCGCCGCACTGCTGCGCGCCTGCGGGGCCCGGTACGGCCCACCGCCGCCGATGACCCTCGGCCCCACGGGATACGGCGCCGGGAGCCGCAGGCTGCCCGACCGGCCGAACGTGAGCGCCGTGACCCTCGGGGAACCGGTCCGCACCGGGCAGGAGGACGTCGTCGTGCTGGAGACCAACCTCGACGACGTCACCGGCGAGGTCCTCGGCCACACCATCGCCCGCGCCATGGAGTCCGGGGCGCTCGACGCCTGGGCCACCCCCGCCGTGATGAAGAAGGGCCGGCCCGGCCAGGTCCTGCACGTGCTCACCACCCCCCAGCACGAGAGGCCGCTGCGGGACCTCGTCCTGGCCGAGACCGGCACCCTCGGGATCCGCCGCCTCACCGCCACCCGCACCACGCTGCCGCGCCGCTTCGAGACCGTCGACGTCGACGGCCATCCGGTGCGGATCAAGATCGGCCCTCACCGGGCCAAGCCCGAACACGAGGACCTGGTGGCGGCCGCGACCCAACTGGGCCTGCCCCTGCGCGCGGTGGCCGCCCGTGCGCTGCGACGGCGACTGAGCGGCGAGGCCGGCGACCACCGGTCACAGGAGGCGGGGACGGATGACTGAGGCGACACAGGAACAGCGCCTGCTGGACCGGATGGGAGCCATCGGACCGGTCGCCGTGGCCTACTCGGGCGGCGCGGACTCGGCTCTCGTCCTCGCCGCCGCGGTACGGGCCCTGGGAGCGAAGCGGGTCGTGGCCGTCACCGCCGTCTCGGAGAGCCTGGCCGCCGAGGAACTCCCACGCGCCCGCCGGCTGGCCGAACAGCTGGGAGTGGTCCACCTGACCCCCCGCACCGAGGAACTCGCGCGCCCCGGCTACCGGGCCAACGGACGCGACCGTTGCTACTTCTGCAAGTCGGAGGTCCTGGACACCATCACCGCCCTCGCCGGCGAGCACGGATACGACCAGGTCGCCACCGGGACCAACGCCGACGACGCCCGCGACCCGCACCGCCCGGGCATCCGGGCAGGCCGGGAACGCGGCATCCACACCCCGCTCCTCGACACCGGCCTGGACAAGGCGGCCGTACGCCGTCTCAGCAGGGCCTGGTCCCTGTCGACCTGGGACAAGCCGGCAACTCCCTGTCTGGCCAGCCGGATCCGCTACGGCATCGAGGTCACCCCGTACCGCCTGGCCCGCGTCGACCGAGCGGAGACCGCCGTGCGCGCCCTGCTCGCCGACGCCGGACTGACCGTGACGGATCTCAGGGTCCGCGACCTCGGGGACACCGTCCGCCTGGAGATCGACCCCCCGCTCGTGGACCGCGTCGCGGCCCACCCGGAGATCTCCCGGGCCCTTTCGGCCGCGGGCTACGGCGACCTGCCCCAGCACGTCGAGCCCTTCCGGTCGGGACGGCTCAACGTCGAGCCCTGAGGAGCTGCCGACGACACGTTGTCCCTCTCGCGAGCTACGCAGGAGTGTCCACTGCACGGTGACGATTCCCGAGCGTCGGCTCCGTAGCGTTCGGTGCACCGCGGAGCGCCGCACCGCGGGCCGGGGACGGAACCGGACGGGACTGGCAGAGGGAGCTCACGTCGTGAAGGTCATGAAGATCGTCCTGCAGATAGTCGTCGTGTTCGCGGTCTACGCGATCAGTGGCGGCGTCATCAGCGGGGTGAAGGACAATCCGTGGCTGTCACTGGCGGCGGGCGCCCTCACCGTGGCCGCCATGGTGTTCGTCTACCGGTGGGCCGTGAGACGCACCGAGAACCGTGAGGTCACCGAGCTTCAGAGGAACGGCGCGGGCAGCGCGGCCTCGTGGGGCATGCTCTTCGGCACCTTGATGTTCCTGTGCGTCATCGGCAACATCTACTTCCTCGGCGACTACGAGGTCCACGGCATCGACTCGGTGAGCGGGGCCGTCGGCCTGATCGGCTTCATGGCCGGCGCCGCCGCGGCCGAGGAGATCGTCTTCCGCGGTCTGCTGTTCCGGCTCGTGGAACGGGGCGCGGGCACGTACATCGCGCTGGTACTGTCCGGGCTCGTGTTCGGCGGCATGCATCTCCTCAACGACGACGCCACCCTCGCCGGTGCCCTGGCCATCTCCGTCGAGGCCGGCGCGATGCTCGCCGCCGGGTACGCCGCCACCCGCAACCTGTGGCTGCCGATGGGCGTGCACTTCGCCTGGAACTACATGGAGGCCGGCATCTTCAGCACCCAGGTCTCGGGCAACGGTGACAACCACGGTCTGCTGGAAGCGAGCCTGTCCGGCAGCAAGCTGGTCACGGGCGGCGAGTTCGGCCCCGAGGCGAGCCTGTACGCGGTGCTCTTCGGCACGCTGTTGACGGTCTGCTTCCTGATCGTGGCCCACCGCCGCGGCAACATCGTCCCCCTGCGCCGCGCCGAGCGCGCGCACACCCTCGCCGCCCTCACCCGCTGATGACAGAGCAGCGATCCGCAGGGACGCCGGAGCACCGGACGCACGGAGGCGAGGGTCGCGAGGACGGAGCCGGGCACCCGTCGGCCGGTGCCCGGCTCCGGCTGTTCCCGCGCACGGGAGGGCAGGTGGCAGTCCGCCGCCGACTGGGCGGGATCCGACGCCGGCTGGGCGCAGTGCAGAAGAGACTGAGGGGCGCCTGGTACCGGCTGGACGTCGTCGTGCGGGACCTTCCGTTCGGGTTGCTCCTGCTGACCGGTTCGTTCGTCCCGGCACTGCGCGAGAACGGAACGGTTCTCGGGGGCGTCCCCGATCGCCAACACGACGTACTGGCCGTCGTGGTGATCCTGCTGGAGTCCCTGCCGCTCGCGGTGCGGCGGCGGTTGCCGGCCCTCTCCCTGGCTCTGGTGTCCTGCGGGTTCGCGATCGATCAGCTCCGCGGCTACCACACCTTCGCGGCCACCGCGATGCCGGTCATGCTGGTGAGTACCGGCTCGCACCTGGAACGGCACCGCCGGATCTGCGTGTTCGGCCTCACCGCGGCGTACGTGGCACTGGTGGTGCCCCTCTCCCGGGTCGGCCACGGCGAGGACGTCACGGGATTTGTGACGTTCTATCTGGCGCTGTGTCTGGCGTGGGGCACCGGCGGCTGGCTGCGTACCACCCGGCGGGCGGAGGCCGAGCGCCGCAGGCGGATCGCGGTGGAGACGCGGACTGCCGAACGCACGCGGATCGCGCGGGAGTTGCACGACGTGGTGACCCATCACGTGACGGCGATGGTGGTGCAGGCGGAGGCCGCCCGCTATCTGACCGCCGCCCCGGAGAGGCTGGAGGAGTCCTTGAGCGCCGTCTCCGACACCGGGCGGCGAGCGATCACCGATCTGCGGCACCTTCTGGACCTGCTCAATCCCGATCACGGCACCGGCAGTGGCGGCGACGGCCCGGGGGAGCGGAGGTCTCCGGCCGTCGGCCGCCTCCTCACCCTCGTGGAGCAGACCCGCCGGGCGGGCCAGCCGGTGGCGTTCACCGAGGAGGGCACCCCGCCGGTGTCCACCGGCAGCGCCGACCTCGTGGCCTACCGGGTGGTGCAGGAAGCACTGACCAACGCCCTCAAGTACGCTCACGGCAGCCGGACTTCGGTCACCGTTCGGCACGGCGAGAGGGAGATCACCGTGGAGGTCAGCACGGACGGTACCGGCTCACGGGCCGCCGCCGTCGGTGGCAGCGGGCGGGGTCTGGCCGGTCTGCGCGAGCGCGTCGACGTCCTCGGCGGTGACTTCAGCGCGGGCGCCGGTGCGGGCGGCGGCTTCGTCGTGCGGGCGCGGATTCCGGCCGGGAGCCGCTCGTGAGCACATCGTCGCCGTCCGGGGCCGCACCGACCCGGGTCCTCGTCTGCGACGACCAGGCGCTCATCCGGACGGGCCTGGTCACCATCATCGACGCGCAGCCCGACATGGAGGTGGTGGGCGAGTGCGGCGACGGGCAGACAGGCGTCGAACTCGCGCGCAAGCTCACGCCGGACGTCGTGGTCATGGACATCCGCATGCCGGTCCTCGACGGCCTCGAAGCCACCCGCCTGCTGGCGGGCGCCGGGGTCGCCCACCCCGTCAAGGTCCTCGTGATCACCACGTTCAACCTGGACGAGTACGTCTACGAGGCGCTGCGCGCCGGAGCGAGCGGCTTCCTGCTCAAGGACGCCCCGCCCGACCGCCTGCTGCACGGCATCCGCACGGTGGCCATGGGGGCGGCGCTGCTGGATCCCGACGTCACCCGCCAGCTCGTCGGCCGGTACGCGGCCCGCATCCGCCCCCTCGACGGCGCCCGGGCGGACATCCCGCTCACGCCCCGCGAGCTGGAGGTGCTGCGGCTGATCGCGGACGGGCTCTCCAACAGTGAGATCGCCGCTGCCTTGGTCATCAGCCAGGAGACCGTGAAGACGTTCGTCTCGCGCATCCTCACCAAGTTGAGCCTGCGCGACCGCGTCCAGGCGGTCGTCTACGCGTTCCGTCACGGCCTGGCGAGCTGAGCTTCCCGGAAGCCGGGGGGCGGCAGCATCAGGGTTGCGTTGACCTAGCCGTCCGGGACGGGTGCTGATCGTCAGGCGTCGCGTGTGGTTCCTGCCTGGAGGCGCAGGCCCGCGAGGGTCAGTTCCAGTGCGGCGAGGAACTGGTCCCTGTCGTCGTGCCCGGCGAACTCGTCGACGATCTCGTGCATGAACGGGAACTGTGCGGCGTCGAGCCTTCGCCAGGAGTCGGCGTAGCGGTTGAGGAACTCCACGCGGCCCACCGTGCCGTCCAGCACTTCCTGCGGGGGTTCCGCGCCCAGGTCGGCGGCTGTGCCGACCACGACGCCGAGGATCGCCGACACGGCGTGGAACCGCTGCCGCGGTGTGAGGTCGAGGCGCAGGGTCTGTTGGCCGAGTTTCTCGTACAGCCGTAGCGAGTGGCCCTGGACGTCGGTGTTGCGCATGAAGTAGGCCGACAGCCACGGCCGGTCGATCATCGCGTCGAAGAGGGTGATCGCCATCTCCCGCAGGTCGGCGATCGGGTCGTCGCTCTGCGGCTGTTCCTCGACGGCGGTCAGGATGCCGCCGACCACGTGGTCGGCGGCGCGGTCGAACAGTTCGTCCTTGCTGTCGACGTACCAGTAGATGGTCCCGACGCCGGTGCCGAGCCGGGCGGCGAGGGCGCGGAAGGTCAGGGCCGACTGGCCCGCCTCGTCGAGCAGGGCCACGGCCGCGCTGAGGACCGCCTCCATGGAGTGCGAGGCGCGTTGGCGGCCTCGGGGGGAGGTGTCGGTGGAGGTGCGTGGTCGCGGGCGTGGCATGCAGCCATCCAATCACAGGCTTGCTCTTCTATCGAACGGTGTTCTACGATCGAACACTGTTCCAGCATGGAACGACGTTCCTTTATTGAATCCTGTTCCAGCGCCGTGTGCGTCCTGCGACGACCGGCGACGTTACGAGAGGAGGCCGGCCATGACCGCGACCACCACAGCCGAGCCCGCTGCGTCCCGTACCTATTCGTCCCTGCGTGCGGCCTGGATCCCGCTGACCGCACTCTGCCTGGCCTTCTTTGTCGAGATGGTGGACAACACCCTGCTGTCGATCGCGTTGCCGACCATCGGCCGCGGCCTCGGCGGCGGCACCACCGCCCTGCAGTGGGTCACCGGCGCCTACTCGCTCACGTTCGGGGGTCTCCTGCTCACAGCGGGGTCCCTGGCCGACCGCCTCGGACGCCGACGCGTGCTGCTCATCGGCCTCACCGTGTTCGGCCTGCTGAGCCTGTGCGTCATCGCCGTCGACTCCTCCGGGCAGCTCATAGCGCTGCGCGCCGGGCTCGGCGTGGCCGCTGCCGCCATGGCACCCATCACCAACTCGCTCGTCTTCAGACTGTTCGACGAGCAGGCACTGCGCATGCGCGCGATGACCCTGATGATCGTCGTCGGCATGTCCGGATTCGTGCTCGGCCCGCTGCTCGGCGGCACCGCGCTGGCCCACGTGAGCTGGCAGTGGCTGCTGCTGATCAACGCGCCGATCGCGCTGATCGCCGGCATCGGGGTGCGGCTCGGGGTCGCCGCCGACCGTCCTCAGGACCTGACGGACGACAGGCTCGACCTGCCGGGGGCCGTCCTCAGCGTCCTCGCCATCGGCCTCGCTTGTTACGCGCTGACCAGCGGCGTCGAGCACGGCTGGCTCTCCACCGTCACGCTCGCCTCGATGGTCGGCGCGGTGGCCGCCGGTATCGGGTTCGTGCGCCACGAGCGCCGCAGCGCGGCACCCATGCTGGACCTCGCCATCTTCTCCGGCGGGACCGTCCGCGGCGCGGCCATCGCCCAGATCGGGACGTCCATCGCGATGGCCGGCGTGATGTTCGGGCTCATCCTCCACTTCCAGTACGCCTACGGATGGAGCCCGGTGCGGGCCGGCCTGGCGAACCTGCCGCTCATCGTGACGATGATCGTCGCGACCCCCCTGTCGGAAGGGCTCGCCAAGAAGTTCGGCCACCGCGTCGCCTGTCTGGTCGGCGCGGCCTGCCTGTCCGGCGCACTCGCCGGGCTCGCCTGGGGCGTCGACCACGGGTACGCCGCCATCGCCGCCTCCATGGTGGTGATGACCATCGGTCTGCGCACCGTCATGACGATCTGCGCGATCGCCCTGGTCGACGCGATGCCGGAGAACCGCACCTCGATCGGCGCGGCGCTCAACGACACCGCCCAGGAGGTCGGCACGAGTGTCGGCACGGCCGTCACCGGAACCCTGATCGCGGCACTGGTCACCACCCGGCTGCCCGCGGGCGTCTGGAACAGCGACCTCGTGCGGTCCTTCTTCCACGGCGAGCGGATCATCTACGGCGTACTCGCGGTGGTCGTGGGCCTGATCGCGGCAGGGGGCGCACTCACCCTGACCGACTCCCACGCGGTCGAGGAGCCGGCCTGAGCGGAGGGCTTCGGGCTTGGAACAGGTTGCTTGTCGGTGGGGGGCGCATAGCAACCTCGCAATCACAAGCGCCGACGATGGTGACCGCCCGGGCACATCGCCGCCGGGCGGGATTGCGGCGGGATCTTGAGGGCACGTGCAGGTGCATGGACAGTGACAGCGTCCGGGTGCCGCCGCTGCGGCCCGGTCACTACGATCCCGCCGACTACGCCGGCACGGTGGTGCGCACTGCCGAGGCGGCCGGTGTCTCTCCTCGACTCGTGATGGGCGTCCTCTACAACGAGGCGTACAAGCCCCACCATCCGCTGCTGGAGCGGCTGTGGCAGTGGTGGAAGCCGGGGGCGTCCTTCGGAGTGGCCAACATGCACCGGGCGGCATTCGAGCAGGTACGACGGACGCACGGCCTGTCCGGGCGCTGGCAGGATCTGCGGGACGACCCCGCCTTCGCCATCCGCGCGGCGGCGCTGCACCTGAAGGACCTCGACGACCGGCTTCCGGAGCGCCATGTGCGCCGGTACACCCGCGACGAACTCCTCGCCCTCGGGTACAACGCGGGCGAACGCAACATGCGCGCCTTCGCCCGCGGCATACCCCCGGGCCCCATGGCATGGTCCTACCTGCGCCGTTTCCGCGCCGGACGGCAGCGCGCCGCCGAAGCCCTCGCAGGAGGTAGCCCTACGGGTCGGTCCGGGCCGCCACGCTCATCGTTCACCCGGTAGGGGGCGGCGATGTCTCGCCGGAGGTGGGTGCGAGGGACTGCGCGCACCAGATGGTCTTGCCCTGAGGAGTGTGCCGGGTGCCCCACCCCTGGGTGAGCTGGGCGACCAGCAACAGCCCCCGGCCGCCCTCGTCGAAGGCTCGCGCCCGGCGCAGGTGCGGGGCGGTATTGCTGGAGTCCGAGACCTCGCAGATCAGGGCGGTGTCGCGAATCAGCCGGAGCTTGATCGGGGGCTCGCCGTACCTGATGGCGTTGGTGACGAGTTCGCTGACGACCAGTTCGGTGACGAACGTCGCCTCCTCCAGCCCCCAGGCCTCCACCTGGTCGACGGCGAACTGCCGGGCGCGCGACACCTCCGCGACGTCCGGTTCGACGTCCCGGTCGGCGACGTGCTGGGGATCCAGCGCACAGGTGCGCGCGAGCAGGACCGCGGCGTCGTCCGTGCGGTGTTCGGGCAGCATGGCCTCCATCACCGTGTCACACAGGGCCTCCAGTGAGGGAGCCCTGTGGTCCAGGAAGCCCAGCAGTTCGGCGATCCCCTGGTCGACGTCGCGCTCGCGGTTCTCCACCAGCCCGTCGGTGTAGAGGGCCAGCAGGCTGCCCTCGGGCAGCTCCAACTCGGTCGCCTCGAACGGCAGGCCACCGATCCCCAGCGGCGGCCCCGGCTGTGCGGACACCGGGATCGTGGTGCCGTCCGGAGCGATGACCAGCGGGAACGGGTGACCGGCACTCGCCAGCGTCAGACGGCGGGAGACCGGGTCGTAGACGGTGTACAGGCAGGTAGCCCCGGTTTCGGCGGTCGTCTGGAAGTGACTGGTGGGCTGGAGGTCGCTGGCGAAGTGGAGGACCAGGTCGTCGAGATGGGTCAGCAGCTCGTCCGGCGGCAGGTCGACGTCGGCGAGCGTGCGCACCGCCGTGCGCAGCCGGCCCATGCTGGCCGAGGCGTGCAGGCCGTGGCCGACGACATCACCCATGATCAGCGCGACCCGTGCGCCGGACAGGGGGATGACGTCGAACCAGTCGCCGCCCACCTCCGCGTCGGTCCCCGCGGGCAGGTAGCGCGAGGCCACCTCGACCGCTTCCTGACTGGGCAACCGCTGGGGGAGCAGACTGCGTTGCAGGGTCAGCGCGGTGGTGCTCTGGTGGACGTACCGGCGGGCGTTGTCGATGGCGACGGCCGCCTTGGCGGTGAGTTGCTCGGCGAGGATCAGGTCGTCGGCGGTGAAGGCCTCGGGCCGGTCGAGCCGGGAGAACGTGACGACACCCAGCAGCGCGCCGCGGGCCCGGAGCGGCACGGTGATGCGGCCGGTCAGACCTTCCGCCGTGATGCCCTTGTCGATCACCGGGTTGCCGGGCGGCCAGTGGGCCGGGTCCGCTGCGAGCCCGGGACCGAAGGCCCATTCACCGCCGACGCCGGGATCGGTGGAGAGCTCCACGGTTGACCTGCCGGTGGCCATGCAGGTGGCGGGCACCGAATGAACCGCATGCGTCACCGGCACCGCGGGCCCGGCCGGTCGATCGGCGTCCTCCGCGGCACCGTGCCGGGCGGCACGGCTGAGCGTGAGGGGTTCGTCGTGGCTGACCGCCGGGGGAGAGGGCGGTTCCTCCCCGCGCAGCACCTCGTCGAAGAGATCCACGGTGACCAGGTCGGTGAACCCCGGTACGGAAGTCGTGGCCAGCTCCTGGGCGGTGCCGATGACGTCGAGGGTGCGCCCGATGCCGGTGCTGGCCTCGTTGAGGATGAGCAGACGCTGCCGGGCCCAGTACTCGGCGCTCATGTCGAATCCCCAGTTGGCGACCGCGCGCACGTTGCCCTCGGTGTCCCGGACGGGCCAGATGCTGGTGGCCCAGGCGTTGGCGTAGTTGCTGCCGCGCGGACGGAAGACGGTGATCAGGCGCGCGGGTTGCCCCGTCCTCGCCACCTCGGCGAGCTTGTCGGTGTAGGGCTTGTCGTCCCGTTCGGGAAACAGCGAGCGGTCGAACTCGGGCAGCACCTCGCGGTACTGCTTGCCGAGCACCTGCTCCTCGGTGTGTGCGATCACCCGACCCGAGGAGGCGTTGATCCACAGGAATCGCAGCTCGGGGTCGTAGGCGCCCAGCGCGAAGGGGCACTGCTCGAAGGCCCGGTCCGCGATGACCGGCCGGCGATCCCACCGCTGGGCGGTGACCACACGGCCCAGCAGGCGCCCCTGAGGGCCGCGCAACGGCTGCACCGTGATCACGGAGTCCACCGTGTGGCCGTCCCGGTGACGCAGGGCGACGGGTCCGGAGAGGGCGTCCGCGTCGTGGCTCCCGGGGAATCCGGGCGGCACGGGCCCGGCCAGCAGCTCGGTCACCGGCCGTCCGACGGTGTCCTCCGCCGTCCAGCCGAGCAGCTGACACCCTCCCTCGCTCCAGCCGCTGACCCGGCCGTCCGGGTCGACCATGACGACGGCGGTCGGGGCGTCCTGATCGTCAGCGATCGTCACGCGTCACACCTCCGTCCGGACAGCGGTGTCGCGGTGTCCGCCGGGGCTGGTCTCCAGCGGCCCTCCGCCAGCGTAGAGCGGCTGCCGCTGCGGGGCGTCCCGACCGGTGCGGTCGGGACGCTGGGCCGGTGGTCCTCACGCGGCCGGACACACCAGCCGGTAAGGGGCCTCGCGGACGTAGCGGCTGGGCCAGAGCCGCTCAACCGGTCACGGGTCCACTGCCACCGCTCCAGATGCCGGTCCTCAGAACGATCCTGGGATCTCAGGAGCCTTCCACGAAGCGCGCGCCAGGTCCGGGCGTGCGGCAGATGTCTTCCGGGGCGAGGTGGCTGTGCCCCGCAGCGCACTCGAGGACGACCTTGACCGGCTCGTCGCAGGAGCTCGCATCGTCGACGGGCCGGTGCCGGACGATGACCGACGGGCCTTGAGGGTCGGCGAGGTAGGTGTCGCCCCATTCCAGGAGCGCCACGAGCGTGGGCCGCAACGCCCGGCCCTGCTCGGTGAGCTCGTAGGCGAAACGCTGCCGGTCCCCGGGCTCCTGATAGGGCACGCGGCACATCACTCCCGCGGTCACCAAGGTCTCCAGCCGGGTTGCCAGGAGATTTCTGGCGATCCCGAGGCGGGAGTGGAACTCGCCGAACCGGCGCGCGCCGTCCAGCGCTTCACGAACGATCAGCAGCGACCAGCGCTCCCCGACCACCGAGAGGGCGCGCGCCACCGAGCAGTTCACCGGGTCGATTCGCCGAGTTTCCATCGGTCGAGTGTACCCCTCTGAGTTTACAAGTTGTACTTAGCCCTCGTAGACTCCGGTCTGAGTTGAAGAAATAAACCCACGGGGGAGATCGATACACCATGCCCATGCTCGACGTGTACATTCCCGACGGCGCGCTCCAGCCGGACGCCGAGGCGGCGCTGCTGAACCGCATCACCGAGATCCTCGTCCGCAACGAGGGATTCGACCCCGCCGACCCGGTGAGCCGTTCCGTCTCCTGGCTCTGGCTGCACCGACCGGCCGGCATCTACGTCGGCGGCGAACCCGCGGACGCACCTCGCTACAAGGTCGTCCCCTCCGTCCCCGAGGGGCAGCTCGACGAGCAGAAGCGCGCGAGCGTCATCGCCGAGGTCACCGAGGCGATCCTCGACGCGGAGAACGGCGCCTGGCCGCGGGACGCCAGCCGGATATGGGTCTTCCCCACCGAGATCCCCGAGGGCCACTGGGGCGGCTGGGGCCAGATCAGGCCGCTCGCGGCGATCCTCGCTCGACTCACCGGCGGCGACACCAGGCGGGCCCGTACGCTCGCGCGTGAGCGGATCGCTGCCAGCCGGGCCGAACACGCCCGCCTGCCCTGATGAGCGACGAACCAAGTGGGGATCGACGCGGCCGCTGACACAGTCGTCAGGACCAGCCCGCTTCAGGCGACGCCTGGACCACGACCTCGCGCAGGCATTCCGGGGCGGCGTGCTGGTGTCGCCAGATGATGCAGCAACGGCTCATGTCGCCTTGCACTTTGCGGGTGGTGTGGGGCCAAGGGTGTCCAGGGTGAAGTAGCGCAGGGCGGTGGACTGGGCCTCGATGCGGTCGGAGCTCGCAGCCCAGCCCGTCGAGCTGCACCGTCACCGTCTGAGATCAGCCCGCCGCCGACGGCTCGTCCGAGCCGTCGGCGGCGGGTCGGCAGCGCAGTGAGGCGCTGAGGAGGCGGCGCTCTTTGTCCGGCGGAGGGGGCGTTACGGCAGCTTCACGAACGGTGCCAGGAAGGCGCGGGCACCCGGGGTGTCCAGGCGGTACGACACGTTCGTCGCGTAGCACGGGCCGTCGCCGGTGATCGTGGTGGCCGCGAGCACGTTACGGCCGCCGATCACGGCGAAGTTGGGGCCGCCGGAGTCGCCGTAGCAGGCGCCGCCGTTGCCCTGGGGTGCGGTCATCCCCAGGCGGACCCACGCGTCGTTGAGGGCGTTGAAGGTGACAGGCGCCTTCATGCGGACACCGCCGCCCGGGTGGGTCTGGCCGCCGGGGCCGCGCTGGGCCTCCTGGGTGCCGTATCCGGCGACGAACCAGTCGGTGGAGTTCAGCGACTGCGGGCCGAGCGCGCCGAGCTGGTTGGCGGTGGGCAGCGTGGCCGGGGTGAAGGTCCAGCGGGCCTTGACCTTGGTCGCGGGCAGCTCGATCACCGAGATGTCGTGCGCGTCGGACGCGGGCCCGGGGTAGTCGGGATGGCTGTGCGCGGTGCCCTCGACGGCGACGGCGCCTGCCTGCGCGGCCGGATCGCCGGGGTACTTCTTCGCGGCGGCGTCGAGGCCGGCCTGCACGTCCTGGTCCAGGGACACGTAGAACTTCACGTTGTCGGGCCAGTCGGTGGTGCAGTGCGCGGCGGTCAGGAACGTGTCCGCGTCGATCATGGTGCCGGAGCAGACCCAGTCGACCCGGTCGGGTGTCGTGGGGTCGCCGTCGTTGTCCCAGGTCGCGACGAGCGCGCCGACCTCGGTGCGCTCGGGTGCGGGTGTCGCGTTGTATGAGTTGATGGCCGAAGACGGCAGCGCGGTGGCTAGCACGGCGGCACAGGCCGCGGCGGTGACGGCGGAGGCGCGTAGGGCGGTCAAGAGAAACCCTTCTACTGACGGGACGGGTGTTCTCCTGTGGGGGGTGCAGCAGCGCCAGTGAAGCGCCCTGAAGGCGGCAGCGACAAGAGCACGCCGGCCTTTCCAGGGTTTTCCCTATGCATGGCCTATGAGGGGGGAGCTCGCCGCGCGATACGGCCGAACATCCCGAGGGCCAGACCCACTTCGGACCAACCGCGCAGCAGCAGGGTGTGAGGGGACAACGCCCGAGCCGAACGAAGAGCGGTAAGGTCACACGTATGCCAACCGAGCCGCAGCCCTCACCCCGCCTGTTCCCCCGACGGCTGCCCGTCAACCGCCTGGGTGTCGCCGTCGTTTCCGAGCTCGTCGACCTCATCGTGACGGGCCAGTTGCAGGAAGGCGAGTTGCTGCCCCCCGAGGGTCCGCTGAGCGAGCACTTCGGCGTGAGCCGCACGGTTCTGCGGGAATCGGTGAAGCGCCTGGAGGAGAAGGGTCTGGTGATCGTTTCTCAGGGGCGCGGGACCCAGGTGCGGGCGCCGGGCTACTGGAACATGCTCGACCCGGTGGTGCTGTCCGCGTTGATCGACAACGACGAGACGCTCGGCGTCCTCGACGAACTGACGGTCGTGCGGGCGAGCCTCGAGTCGGCGATGGCGGGCGCCGTCGCCGGCTCTCGCAGCGCGGACGGGCTGAGGAGGCTGGAGAACGCGCTGACCACGATGCGTGAGAGCGCGTCCGAGACGGACTCGTTCCGGCAAGCGGATGTGGTGTTCCATTACGCGCTCATGGAGATCTCCGGCAACCGGCTGGCGGAGAACATCGCCAAGCAGCTGTACAAGCGCGCCGTGGAGTCCAGCCGTTACCAGGGGATCGATCCTCCCGACGCGTTCGAGCTGACGCTGAAGGAACACGCTGCGATCGTCGATGCCATTTCACGGCAGGACGTCGCCGCGGCCCAGAAGGCGATGCATGATCACATCCATATCTCGTGGGAGCGCCGTCGGCTGCCCGACCACGCGCCGCGCTCGCGTGGCCGGGCGCGCGGTCAGGAAAGCGAGTAGACGGCCGCGGCGTTGCCGCCGAACATCCGCGCCCGTTCCGCCGCGGAGAGCCCGTCGAGATGCGTCTCCACAGCGGACTTCCAGGGCACGGCACCCCCGCCGAGCTCGGCCAACGGCCGGTCGGAGCCGTACAGAAGGCGCTGGGAGCCGAAGGATTCCACGGCTGCGGTCACCGGGTCGGCGAGGTCGGTCGGACGCCACGGCCCGGGGGCGAGGCCCGAGGTGAGTCCCGAGACCTTCGCGACGACGTTCGGTCGCCGTGCGAGGTCCCGCATCCGTGAGGCCCACCCACTCCTGTCCTGCCCGGGTCCGGGCGTGATCCAGCAGGAAGCGGAGTCCGCTCGCGCCTCATCCATTGCGGGTCCGGGTCGGGGTGCGCCAGATGCCGCACCCCGACGACGGGAACGGCGACGTTCCTGCGGATCAGGTCGAGCTGGGGTCCCACCTCCGCTGCGACGTCGACCCACGCGACGAGACCGGCGACCACCGGTGAGTCCAGCCGGGCGAGCCGGACGCTCTCCGCGAGGCTGTTGCTCGACTGCACGACACGGAGCGGTCCCACAGGTGTACGTGGGCGTCGGCACCGGCACTCATGCGAGGTGCCAGACTTCGTCGATGGGCTGCCACAGCGCTCCGGGGACACGCTCCTCGGCGATTCTCACCTGGCACGGGTCGGTGTGCGTCCACCATTCCTGCGTGGCCGGGTCCTCGGCGATCCGACGCATGTCCGCCTCGTGGTCCTCTCCCACGTACTCGTAATAGGCGAAAAGGATGTCGCCGAAAATGAAGATGCTGTAGTTGCGGACGTTGCATTCGGTGAGCTTGCGCTCGACGCTCGGCCACACGGCGCGATGCAGCGCCAGGTACTCCTCGCGTTTTTCGGGGCGCACACCCACCACCAGGGCCCTGCGCTCAGGTCGAAGGGTCATGACGCGCTCCTCCCGCCGGGGTGCGACGGGTCGTCCATCCGGTCGGGCTCGGCGACCAGCCGCAGGGCCGCGCGTTCGGGGCGGATGTGCGGTCCGGTTGCCGCGGGCTGGGGCGCGGTGGAGCCGGCCGGCGACATCTGGGACTCGTCGACCATGATCCCGATCCCTGGACGGTCGCCCAGGACGATACCTCCGTCCTCGAACTGCTGGTCGACGTCAAGGCCGACCGGAAAGCGGAGATCCTGGACTTCACAGGTCAGGAGGTTCGGTACGGCGGCGGCAGCGTGCGCCACCGGGTTGGCGTTGTACGCGACGGGGCTCACCGGCAGGTCGTGCGCGTGGGCGAGTGTCGCCACACGGAGGAAGTGGGTGATGCCCCATACGTTGCCGATCTGGACGATGTCGACCGCGTTGGCGTCCAGCAGGGGGCGGTACTGCTCCAGCCCGGTCAGGTTCTCGCCGCTTGCGATCGCCGCGCGTACCTTTCCACGCAGCG
The DNA here is from genome assembly GCF_001282115.1 of Streptomyces sp. NRRL B-24085. Classification (GTDB taxonomy): domain Bacteria; phylum Actinomycetota; class Actinomycetes; order Streptomycetales; family Streptomycetaceae; genus Streptomyces. Next base: position 18,415 of record NZ_LJBR01000242.1, read on the forward strand.
TGGCCATTCCGGCCGCGTCCCACCGGCGGAGCGGTTCCTCCACCCAGGTGAGGTCCATGCGTTCCTCGATGGCGGTGACGTACCGGGTGGCCTGGGCGTGGTTCCACGACTCGTTGGCGTCGAACATGAGCGCCGGTCGGCGCGCGTTACGGCTGAGAACGTCGCGCATGATCTCCAGTCGGGGCAGATCGCGGTCGAGGTCGCGGCCGCCCTTGAGTTTGCCGGCCTTGAAGCCGCGATCCGCGAACTGCCCGTACAGTTCCACGAGTTGGGTGTCGGTCAGGCCGTACTCGAGTCCGGAGGCGTACCCGGGAACGAAGCGTGAGCGGCCCCCGAGGGTTCGCCACAGTGGCTCGTCGGCGGCCTTGGCCTTGATGTCCCAGAGAGCCATGTCGACAGCCCCGATGGTGCCGAACGTGGATCCCGAGTGACCGGCCTTGAACACCCAGGCGAGCATCCGGTCGTAGAGCGCCACGACCGACCGCGGGTCATCGCCCTCGATCGCGGGAAAGACACGCGCGATGTCAGCGTGGGATCCGAGGCCGACCCCCTCGATCCCGGTGTCGGTCTCGATGACGAGGACGGGGACCGGCGTCACATGGCCGGACTGGACACCGTTGACGTCCCCGGTGACTCTGCCCCAGTCATGGACGGTGCTCAGACTGCGGTACCCGGTGATCTTCATCGGACGTGGTTCTCCTTGCATGCGCTGGTGGTCATTCCTTGGTTCCTCCGGCCGTCATGCCCGCGACCAGGAATCGCTGGGAGAACAGGAAGACGATCAGGACGGGCAGGATCGACACGATCGTCCCCAGTGCCAAGGTGGGCAGCTGGACGGAGTCGGATCCTGCGGAGCTGGGGTTGAAGGCCGGGGTGGCGGCCAGGAGCGAGGTGAGCCCGACCTGGATCGGGTAGCCGTCGCTGGAGGGGAGCATCACGAACGGCAGGAAGAAGTTGTTCCAGTTCTGCACGAAGCTGAAGAACGCCACCAGCGCGACGATCGGGGCGGCCAGCGGAAGGGCGACGCGGGTGAAGACCTGGAAGCCGGTGCAGCCGTCGATACGGGCGGCGGCAAGGATGTCCCGGGGGATGCTCGTCGAGAAGTAGATGTAGGTGAGGTAGACGCCGAACGGGAAGAACGACATGGGCAGGATCACCGACAGCGGACTGCCGATGAGTCCGACGCTGTTCAGTTCGAGGAAGATGGGCAACACCAAGGCGGTGCTGGGGATCAGCATGACGACGAGGGTCAGCACGAGCAGCGCCTGCCGAAACTTGAACTCCGTGAGGGCGAGTGCGTAGCCGGCGGGAATGCTGACGACGAGCGTGATCACCAGAGCGCCGATCGCGTACAGCGCGGAGTTCCCGATCCACGTCGTCACCGCGCCGTCCTGGAAGTCGAACAGCTGATGCCAGTTCGCGGCGAAGGCCGACCAGGACCCGGGGGAGAACGGGTGGTCGACGACGAGCGCCTTCGAGGACTTCGTGACGGCGAGGAGCAGCCAGACGATCGGGACGGCGAAGAACAGGATGAAGACGACGAGCAGGACGCCGATGATGGAGCGCCCGCTCCAGCCGCTCAGGCTCGACCGACGCCGTTCGGTAGAGAGTGCTGCCATGGTCATTCCTTCTCGAAGAGGCCGCCACGGGTCACGAACACCCAGGACAGCAGAAGTGCGACGACCAGCAGGATCAACGAGATCGCGGCCGCGCCGTTGAAGTCGTTCTGCTGGAACGCGTACTGATAGGCGAGCTGGTTGAGCGAGTAGTCGTTGGGCACCACGGCGTTGCTGGCCTGGCTGAGCAGCTGTGGCTCGACGAAGAGCTGGGTGCCGGCCGCGAGCGACATGACGCCCATGTACGCGACCCACTTGCGCAGCATCGGAAGCTGGATGCGCAGGGCGATCTGGACGGCGTTGGCGCCGTCGATGCGGGCGGCCTCGATCACCTCGGTGCTGATGTTGTTGAGGGCGCCGTACATGATGATGATCCACCCGCCGGCCCCGGTCCAGAACGCGATGATGGCGAAGATGGCCGGCAGGTGGCCGGGTTGGATCACCTGCACGAAGCTGTCGAAGCCCATCGCGCTGAGCAGGCCGCTGACCGGGCTCGCGGTCGGATCGAGGACGAAGAGCCACAACAGCACGCTGGAGGCGCCCGCGAGCGCGCCGGGAAGGTAGTAGACGAAGCGGAGGGTCGTGCTCACCCACCGGACGCCGATGGCATGGATCATCAACGCGAGGCCGACGACGAAGACGACCAGCCCGAGGAGCCAGATGACGAGATAGATGGTCACGTGCAGCACAGCCGGCCAGAACCGGAAGTCGTCGATGACCTTGGTGAAGTTGTCGAACCCCGCGAATCCGCCGTCGGCGTCGGTGAAGGCCAGCAGCACCGCGTAGAGCGAGGGAACGATGCCGAAGGCGATCGTGAGCAACGCGTAGGGCGAGACGAAGACATAGCCGATCGGGCTGCGGGTGACGGGGCGTCCGGTCGGCCTGCCGCCTTTCCGGCGTGACCGCCGACCCTCTGAGGGGTCGGCGGTCACAGGGGCACTCGATGGAGCGAGGGTCATCTCACTTCACCACGTATCCGTTGACCTTGGCCTGGTTCTTGATCGCCGTCTGCCACGTCGGGAGCAGGTCCACGATCGACTTGCCGCCCGTGATACCCGGGGTGATCGTCTTCGCCCAGATCGCCTCCTGGCTGAACGTGGGGTAACCCCAACCACCCCAGACCCGTGATGCGGCGGTCACCACCGGCTCCAGAGAGGTGGCGTAGTACTTGCTCGCCTCCTGCTTGGCGATCCACTTCTGGGCGGCAGGGGCGTACGCCGGGTAACCGGGCGCGGCATCGACCTGGTACTGGTCGGCGGTGGTGACGAACTGCACGAACTTCCGGGCGGCCTGCAGGTTCTTCGAATGGCTGGAAACGAACCAGGTTCCGCCACCCACGTTCCCCGTCACAGCCTCGCTGTCGCCCTTCCACGTCAACGGCGCGGCGACGCCGAGCTGTCCGGCCGGAACGTTGAGCGATTCAGGGTTGTGGAAGATCGCGCCTGCGTACCACGCCGGTCCCGGTGTCATCAGCACCTTGCCGGAGTACTTCTTCAAGAACTCAGGTGTGAACACGCTGACCACCGGGACGGTCCCCTTGTCGCGGAGGGTGTCCAGCATCGAGGCCGCGCGCTTGCACTCGGTCGAACCGGTGTTCACGGTGACGGACTTGGGACCGGTCACGTCATTGGCCTGGCACTTGCTCGCCCACATGTAGACCTCGGGGGTCCAGGCATCGCCGGCTGTGCCGATGATGTAGCCGGGGTGCTCCTCTGCGACCTTCTCCCCGAGCGCCTGGTACTCCTCCCAGGTGGTCGGCAGGGCGTAGCCGAACTTCTCCAGCAGGGGCTTGTTGTACCAGAGCACCGTCTGGGCGAGGTCGTTGCGCAGGCAGTACACGCGGCCGTCCACGGTGCAGGGATCGAGAGAGCCCTTGGTGAAATTGCCGAGCGTCTCCTTCGGGACCAGGCCCTTGTCCAGCACAGCCGCGAACGCCTGCTTGCCGCCGCCCTTCTGGCTGGCCCACGCCGCGTCGTTGTTCTGGCTGGAGAAGACGACATCCGGCCAGCCACTGCCTGCGCGGTCGAAGAGCTGCATCTTCGTCCGGAAGGAGTTGGAGCCGTTGGCCGACCCGTCGTAGGTGACGACCTTGATCTTCGTGTCAGGGTTCGCCGCCTGGAAGGCCTTCGCGGCGGCCTGTCGGTCCGCGTCCACCCAGACGGTGATGGCCGAGGACGCCTCCTGCTTGGCCTCGGGAAAGCCGTACTTCCCGTTGGCCGCGCTTTCTCCGCTGCCGCAACCGGCGAGCGCGAGGAGGGCCGTTGCTATCCCCGTCACGGCGACGGCCGACGCCCTGCGGCGTGAAGGCGCCCCGGTGTGGATTCCGACCATGAGATGTCCCTTGTCCTGTCGACTTCGTTGACGACTCCGCGCCGAGGACTGTAGAGCATACGTATTATGTTTGTCACGAGCTGATACGACTTCCTGTGAGCTGCTGCTACGGCCGGTGCGGTCCCGGTGGTCGCCATTGGCTGACGCTGCTGGAGCTGCGTGATCGGGAGCAGCTCAACTCCGCGTCACCCACCACGGATCGACCTGCTCAAGGCGGACACGGAGTCAGCCCTGACCGGCCGACGCCGATGGTGCCGACCGGTCTCGGGGCAGAGGGGAGTGGCCGGTCGCCGTTGGTGGCTCCTGTCGGTGACGGGCCAGGTGCGAAGCGGCTGGGCGCGGCTGACCTGTGACGCCCTGCACGAGCCGCCCCCTCAGGGCCCGTTACTCGCCGGGCGACCCCTGTCGACACCTGCTTTGCCTGCGGTCTGCCACGGCAGCGACGGCCCTGGTGGACTCTCGGCACGCGTGACGACGTAGGCCTGCGGTGGCCTCTGCTCGCGCCCATCCGAGGCGCCGGCGAACGCGCGGTCCTGGGCCGTCGGCCTCGCGGTACGCCGGCGCCGGGGGAGTGCCCATGTCCTCCACGGTTCGAAGGCCGTGGGCGCTCCGGGACCGGGGAACCGCCATCTCGTGGCTCAGGGCCTCATCGGCCCAGCCACCCTCCGTCGACCGGCAGGATCGCGCCGGAGACGTAGCGCGCGGCGTCGGACGCCAAGAAGACAGCGGCACCGGCGATGTCTTCCGCCGTTCCCCACCGGCCTGCCGGGATCCGTTCGAGGATTGCGCGGGACCGGTCGGGGTCGTCCTGAAGGGCCTGGGTGTTGTCGGTCGCGATGTAGCCCGGGGCGATGCCGTTGACGGTCACACCGTGTCCGGCCCATTCGTTCGAGAGCGCCCGGATCAGTCCCGACACGCCGGACTTGGCGGCCGCATAGCCCGGCACGTTGATCCCGCCCTGGAAGGAGAGCAGGGAGGCGGTGAAGACGATGCGCCCGTGCCGCGCCTCCAGCATCCTCCGCCCGAGAACCTGGCTGAGTACGAAGGCGCTGGTGAGATCGACTTCGAGTACCTCGTCGAACCATTCGAGGGGATGCTCGGCGGCCGGAGCGCGGCGAATGGTCCCGGCGTTGTTGACCAGGATGTCCACCGGGCGTTCACCTGCGGCGAGTTCTTCCGCGAAGCGGGTCACCTGGCGCCGGTCCGCGAAGTCGACGCGGTGTCCCGAGAACGCACGGCCGAGCCGGCGCACGCGATCGCCGATCGCCGATGCCCCAGGATCGAGGGTGGCGGAGACTCCGACGATGTCGGCACCGGCGGCGGCCAGGGCCTCGGCGACGGCGAATCCGATGCCCCGCTTGGCCCCCGTCACCACAGCGAGGCGGCCGGTCAGGTCGAAGGGGTTCATGACGCGCTCACCTCGACGAGCAGCTTCATGGCCTGCCCGGTCTCGAGGAGCCGAAAGGCCGATTCGACCTTGCGCAGGGGCACGATGCCCGTGATGAGTTTCTCGGTGGGGATGGTTCCCTCGGTCAAGAGCTCGATGGCGCGCTCGAAGTCATGGCGCTGGTAGACCCGTGCGCCGAGCAACCTCAGTTCCCGCCAGAACACGCGGTGCAGGTCCATGGGCCGCGGTTGCGCGTGGATGGCCACCACGACAAGCGTGCCGCGGACCTTCACCATGCCGGTGGCGGCGAGCACGGCGGCGGCGGAGCCGGAGACTTCGAACACGACGTCCGCTCCGGCGCCGTCCGTCCACTCCTCCACCCAGGCGACCTGATCGACCGCCGAAGGGTCCAGCGTCGTCAGCCTCATCTCCTCGGCTGCGGCCCGCCGGGCCGGGTCGGTCTCGGTGATGACGACCTCGGCACCGAACGCCTCTGCGACGGTCGCGATCAGCACGCCGATCGGGCCCGCACCGATGACGACCGCCTTGTCGCCTGCGGCGAGTTCGGATCGTCGTACGTCGTGCACGGCCACCGCGACGGGCTCCACGAGTGCGGCGTCGCGCAACGGGATGTCCGAGGGCAGCCGCACGAGTGTCGACGCCGGCACGTTCCAGTACTCCTGAAGGGCTCCCGGGCTGTCGATGCCTATGAAGTCCAGGTTCTGGCAGATGTGTTTGTTCCCCGCGCGGCATGCCGGGCAGGTGCCGTCCCAGGCCAGCGGCATGACGGTCACCGCATCCCCCACCGACCAGCCCTCCACACCCGGGCCGAGGGCGACGATCGTGCCCGACATCTCGTGTCCGATCGTCGCCTGCCGGCTGACCCGAGCGTCCATGTCCCCGTGGAACACGTGAAGGTCCGTGCCGCAGATTCCGACGTAGGCGACGGCGATGCGTACCTCTCCCGCGCCCGGCTCGACCGGTTCCCGCTCCTCGATGGTCATCTTGCGGGCGCCCGCGTAGCTTGCCGCCAACATACCGATCGACTCCTCTCGCCATGGCGCAGACCGTGCCGGCCCACAGGGGTGCCGCAGGCTAGCATGAAACATCATACGTATGTTGTCATGGCTGGAGTTGACCTCGTGACCAGCAAGCAACCGCCCCGCGACCACGCGCTCATGGAAAAGACGCTGCCCGTCCGGAGCCTGCGCACCGGGCACCGGCTCACGGAACTGGGGCTGGGTACAGCCCAGTTCGGCAATCTGTTCACCGAGACGACCGACGACGAGTCGAGGCACGCCGTCAAAACCGCGATTGAGGAGGGGATCCGCTACCTCGACACAGCGCCGCATTACGGCCTCGGTCTGTCCGAACGGCGCTTGGGAGACGCCCTGCGTGTGACCGCTCGACAAGACGTGGTGATCTCCTCGAAGGTCGGACGTCTGCTCGTCGACAGCCCGGACACGGCCCACCGGCTCGACGACGACGGGTTCGTCGTGCCGGCCACGAAGAAACGGGTCTGGGACTTCAGCCGCGACGGGATCCTTCGTTCCGTGGAGGAGTCGCTCGCGCGACTCGGGACCGACCGGCTCGACATCGCCTACCTGCACGATCCGGACGACCACTGGGGACCTGCATCGTCGAGCGGGATCGGCGCGCTGGCCGAGCTGCGGGACCAGGGCGTCGTCGGTGCAATCGGCGCCGGCATGAACCAGGCGGCCATGCTGACCGAGTTCGTGCGGCGGACCGACGTCGATGTGGTCATGGTCGCCGGGCGGTTCACCCTCCTCGACCAGTCGGCCCTGGACGGCCTGCTGCCCGCCGCCCGCGAGCGCGGCGTCGGCGTCGTCGCCGCGGCGGTCTACAACTCCGGTCTGCTGAGCACTACGGCCGTGGACGGCTCGGCGTACTACGACTACGGGGCAGCGCCGCGGTCCGTCGTCGAACGTGCCGCCCGCATCGCAGCCGTCTGCGAGCGGCACGGCGTCGAGCTGCCCGCCGCCGCCATCCACTACCCGCTGCGCCATCCCGCGGTCACCTCGGTGGTGACGGGCATGCGCACCGCAGAGCACGTGCCTAGCAATGTCGCGCGGTATCGGGCGGTGATTCCGGAGGCGCTGTGGGAGGAGCTGCACGTCACGGGGCTGGTTCCGGACCCCGCTCGCCTGAGCTAGAACTCCAGGCTCTCAAGCAAACATCGTACGAATCTTGTAGCAAACATCATACGTATGCTAACCCTGTGGCGGGCCTCAAGGCCCCAGTCACAGGAAGCGATCGAACATGACATCGACGTCAGACTCGACACGCTCGGTGAGCGCTCGATGGAGGCGCAGGGCGGGACTCCTCGCGGCGCTCGGCACCTGCGCCGTCATCGCGTCAGCGCTCATTCCCCTCCAGGCGCAAGCCGCGCCCCGGACGGTGTACTTCGCGGCGCCGGACGGGAGGGACTCCGGACACTGCAGCCCGTCGCAGCCGTGCTCACTCGAGCGGGCTCAGCACGTCGCCCGCCCCGCGGCCAAGCAGGGTGACGTGAGCGTTCAGCTCGCCGACGGCACCTATCGCCTCTCCGAGCCCCTCCGGTTCGGACCCGATGACGGAGGCGGCAAGCACACCGTCCACTGGACCGCCGCCCCGGACGCCCACCCCGTCATCACCGGCGCCAAGAAGGTCACCGGCTGGTCCAGATCCGATGCGGGCCAGGGCATCTGGGAGGCGGACACCCCCCGCGGCCTCGACACCCGCCAGCTCTACGTGAACGGCGTGATCGCACCTCGCGCCGCCATTCGCCTCGCCAACACGGACGTCACCCCCACCGCCACCGGACTCACCATCAAGAACCCGGCGCTGAACTACCTCGCCACCCTCCCCGACCAAGGGCGCATCGAGTTCGAATCCCTCGGCGACTTCACGAACCGCTACTCACCGGTGCAGAGCATCAGCGGCACCGAGATCACGATGGCCCAGCCGGCGTGGGACAACAACACGTGGGGTTGGGACACCGTCCAGAACTCGTTCCTGGCCGGACCGAGCTGGTACCTCGACAACTCGCTGAAGTTCCTCACCCAGGCCGGACAGTGGTACGTGGATCCGGGTGCCGGGAAGCTCTACTACAAGCCGGCGGACGGGATCGACCCCAACCGGCTCGACATCGAGCTTCCCCGCCTGGAGACACTGATCAGCATAGGCGGCACGTACGACAGGCCGGTCACCGGTCTTGCCTTCGACGGCATCCAGTTCTCCGGGACCTCCTGGCTCGGCCCGTCGACCGACGGGTACGCGGACCAGCAGAACGGCCTGTTCATCAAGGGCGCCTACAAGTACCGCCCCGCCGACGCCTTCACGAGCTGCTCACGCGGCTGCGAGATGTTCGAACGAGCGCGCACCAGCTGGTACCAGGAGCCCGCCGCCGTGCAGGTCTCCGCCGCCAGCCGCATCTCCTTCACCGGCAACACGTTCACCAACCTGGGCCAGTCCGCGCTGGGCATCGGAAACGACGCCAACGCCACGCGGACCGGCGTCGGACTGGGCGCCAGCGACATCGACGTCGTCGGCAACCGGTTCACGGAGAACAGCGGTCACGGCATAGCGGTCGGTGGCGTACTGCCCGACGCGCACCACCCCAGCGACCCGAGAATGACCAACCGGGACATCCTGATCACCGACAACACGATCAACCGTGTGGCGGTGGACTACAAGGACAACAGCGGCATCCTCAGCACCTACGTCACGGACGCCCGCATCCTGCACAACGAGGTCTCCAACGTCCCCTACGACGGCATCGACACCGGCTACGGCTGGGGTATCAACGACGCCGGAGGGTCGAACGACTACGTCGACCGCGGCTACTACAAGTGGAACACGCTGTACACGACGCCGACCACGCTCAAGAACAACCGGGTCGAGGGCAACCTCGTGCACAACACGAAGGCCCGTTTCGCCGACGGCGGATCGGTCTACAACCTCTCCGCCAGCCCCGGAACCGTGGTCGCCAAGAACTACCTGTTCAACATCTCAGGAGTCGGCCTCTACCTCGACGAGGGCTCGCGCTCGATGACGTACGAGAACAACGTGGTCCAGGGAGGATCCTTCCTCTTCACCAACGCGTACAGCCTCCGCAACAACACCAGCGACAACGTCATCCAGAACAACTGGTACAACTCGGGTGGCGCCTCGACGCCGAACGCCGAGGCCCACAACAACAAGCTGATCAACAACGTCAAGGTCACCGGGGCCAACTGGCCCGCGGGCGCACGCGACGTCATCTGCCAGGCGGGTGTCGCGCCTCGGTTCCGGACATCGCTCAACGCCAACCAGTTCGGCTTCAGCGGATGCGAGGTCCACGCACCCGTGGCGGGCGGCTTCGGCACTGCCGGTGGTTCGGCCGTCAGCTCCTACTTCGGCCAGAGCGGAGACGGATTCGGGATCGCGGCGGCCGGTGCCGACGTCTGGGGTGCGGGCGGTCAGCGCGACGACCAGTTCGGTTCGGTCTACCGGGCCGGCGCCTTGAGGTCCGGTTCCAGCGTCTCCACCCGAGTCGTCTCGGTCAACGACGCCAACCCCTGGGCCAAGTCCGGTGTCATGGTCCGCAATGACATGAACAAGGCGGGAGCGTCCGCCGGGTATGCCGTCGTCGCGGTGACCGCTCGCAACGGCGTCGTGTTCCAGTGGGACTCCGACGGCGACGGGTATCTGGACGCCGACGCCCGCGCCGCGGTCGACGTCTTCCGCCCGGTCTGGGTGAAACTCACCCGGTCCGGATCGTCGTTCGGCGCCTCGTACTCCTACGACGGCGCGAACTTCGTCCCGATCGGTCAGCCCGTCACATTGCCCTCGGCCGCAGCCAAGCAGGACGCCGGGATCTTCTCCACGTCCCACGACGTGAACCAGTCAGCGATCAACCAGTTCGACAAGGTCGCCATCACACCGTGACCACGGCGTAGGCACCGACTCTCAGTTCGGGACAGGTGCGGCCGACCGGTCGTGCGGGGCGGGGCGTACGTTCCGCCCCGCACGACCATCTGTCCGTCGATGCCACGAAGCAACTGCCCCTGCCAGCGGCACGGCGCTTCCGCGCACCGTATCGAACAGCGCTCGGAAGCGTGCCGCTCGTTTCGGACACGTCGGCACGCGGCCAGTGTCGCCTGTGCCGAACCGGACATCCCTGCGACGACCGAACCAGCCACGCTTGCCACCTGACCGGCCGTGTCGAGATCAGCAATGGCCGCGACGACACCCAGCACTACCGCCGCCACCAGCCACACCGCATCCCCGTCTTGGTGACTGACATCCCCGACGGCCTACCGGGTCCGCTGCCCGAAGGCCGGGTCTGCGGCCGTTCGAAGCAGATGCGCCGCGAGCGGTCGTACAGCACGTGCGCGGACCGGCCTCGGGGACCGTACGTCCCTCCGTCACCGCCTGGAACTCACGCCCTGTGCTCCTTTACGACCCCGCAACATCGGTCCGCATTTACTGGCGCTCGCCGACGCCGAAGGACGGCTCGGTGGAAGGGACTGACCATGAAGATCAGGAAGCCCCTGGCCGGGCTCGCCCTGGCTCTCGCCCTGGCCGGCGGCGGGGTCGCCGCCGCCTCGCTGGCTCACGCGGACACCTCCGCCCCGACGGCTCCGGCCGGAGGGAAGCAGGCGGCCGACGAGGCCCCCGAGGTTGGCGCGGTCGGCCAGACGGGGGACCGGCCCGGACCGGGAGTGACGCTCCACAAGGCCGAGGCCGCGATCCGGGTGCGCTAGCACTGTCGCCGACGGGCCGGGGTGACAATGAGGGCGCCCCGGCCCGCCTGGGCGGTAGGCGGTTCGCTGAGATGCGGGCAGCGGGCAACAGACGTGAGAGGGACGCTGCGTGAAAGTGTTGTTGGCGGAGGACGAACCGATGTTGGCCCGGGCCGTCCGCAACGCGCTGCACAGGGCGGGACTGACGGTCGACGTCGTCCACGACGGCCGGGCCGCGGTGGAGCACCTGCGGTCGCAGGAGTACGAGGCGGTCGTTCTCGACCGGGACCTGCCGCTGCTCTCCGGTGACGAGGTGTGCCGGTACATCATCACCCACCACGCGTCGACGGGAGTGTTGATGCTGACCGCGTCGGTGACGCTCGCCGACCGGGTCGCGGGACTGCGGACAGGAGCCGACGACTACCTCACCAAACCGTTCGAGTTCCCCGAACTCATCGCGCGCCTGCGGGCGTTGCAACGCCGGTCCGGCCCCCGGACACCCCCGGAGCTGCGCTTCGGCGAGCTCCGCCTCGACCCCTTCACGCATCAGGCGTTCCGTGGCGAAACACTCCTGCCGCTCAGCCCCAAGGAGTTCCGCATCCTCGAGCAACTGCTGCGCGCACAAGGTGGTGTGCTCAGCGCGGAGACGCTTCTGCAGCGCGCGTGGGACGAGCACGCCGACCCCTTCACCAACTCCCCCCGCGTGGTCATCTCCACACTGCGCAAGAAGCTCGGCAGGCCGTGGCCGATCGAGACTGTTCCCGGCGTCGGGTACCGCGTTGTCCGCACCTGACGAGGGCGGGACACCGCGACCGGCTCCTCGCAGGTCCCTCAGCGCCCGGATCATCGGGAGCCTGATCGCCGTCTTCACCGTGCTGGCCCTGGTCATGATCGCCACCATCACGCTGCTGACGGCCTACGTTCCCACTGGCATCGTCGGAGGGGCACCGGGGGTCGCGCCCGGTACGACCGGAGGCGCACTTCCCCCGTCCACGGGTACGGCGGGTGCGGCGCCCCGGCAGGAGGTCGAGCGGCTGCTGGTGTTCTCGTCGATCGCCCTCGCCGTCGGGGTCGTCTCCGGAGCGTTCGCCGTGCGGTGGATCGTACGACGCTCGCTGGCACCGCTGAGCGCGATGACCGACGCGGCACGCCAGGCCGCCGCCACGGACCTGCGCGCCCGGGTACCGGTGGGCCGGACCAGGGATGAGATCACCGACCTGGCCGTCACCTTCAACGTCATGCTCGCGAGACTGGACGACGCCTTCGAGGCACAGCGCCGTTTCGCGGCGAACGCCTCCCACGAACTGCGGACACCGCTGGCCACCGCGCAGGCCGTCATCGACGACGCGCTGGCCGACGAGCCGCCCGGACCGACACGTGAGCTGCTGCAAGACCTGCGCACCCTGAACAGCCGCAGTGTCCGGACAGTACACACGCTGCTGGACCTCGCGGACACCCAAGCGGGCCGGGGAACCCGGGAGGAGACCGACCTGACGTCAATCGTGCGCCAGGAATACGAGGCGCACCGCACAGCGGCCCTGGAGAACGGCGTGACGATGAGTGAGACCCTCGACCCCGCCGTGGTCGACGTGGAGGCGACCCTGGTCCGGCTCATGGTGCGCAACCTCCTCGACAACGCCGTACGCCACAATCACCGCGGTGGCCGGGTCGAGTTGACCCTGCGCGACGAGGGTCCCGCCCTGCTGCTCCGCGTCACCAATACCGGTGCCCTCATGACCCCCCGGGAGGTCGCCGAGATCGTCGAACCCTTCCACCGGGGCGCCGGACGCCTGGGAAGCGACGGCAGGGGACTGGGAGCCGCCCTGGTGGCAGCCGTCGTCACCCGCCACGGCTGGCGACTCGGCCTGCGTCCCCGGCCCCACGGCGGGCTGATCGCCGAGGTCCGCATACCGCGCAAGGCTCCAGGACCGGGCCGTGCCGCACCGCCCAACAGCGCCGGCGGGGAACACGGGGACGGCTGACGGGAGGACACCCCGACGACACCGCCTCCCTCTCGCAGAAAGCCGTCAGGGAGACACCATGAGCAACAGTGCCGGCGTGTGGACGTCGTGGGATCAGGACCTGAGGCACCCCTTGGGGCGGTACCGTGCGGCCTGCCCGAGGTCGCCGGGCTTGGGCAGTGGGGAAACGCCCGGTCAGTTGGGCTTGGCCAACCGAGGGAAGAGCGTCACAGCGGTGTGCCGCTGCATGGCGTGCTGCTGCTCATAAGTGAGCGTGCTGTCGCCCTTGAGTGCTTCCGCGAGCCCCTGGACCACCCAGTCCGGTGTGTACGGGTAGTCGCTGCCGTACAGAAGGTGGTCTGCATCGGTCAGGGTCAGGAGAGTGGGCAGGAGCCGGGGGAGGGGAAAACCGGCCAAGTCGTAGTAGAGCCGTCGCAAGGCTCCCAGTACATCCGCCGGCCGGTCGCTGACAGCGAGTGAGAACGCGGAGAGACGGTCGGCGAGCGTGGCCAGCGCGCCGCCCGCGTGCGGGACGATGAAGCGGACGGCCGGATACCTGTCGAGGCTGCCGCTGAGGATCAGATTGGTGACCGCGCGTGTGGTTTCGAAGGGGAACTCCAGCATCGGCCGCGGCAGGTTCAGGCTGGTGGCTTCCCAGTTCTGCGGGGAGACGGGGTGGAGCAGGACGACAGCGGCCCGCCGGTTCAGTTCGGCCATCAGCGGCTCGTAGCAGGGGCTGCCGACGTAGTGGCCGCCGTAGTGCGTCTGGAGCATGACGCCGTCGACGCCCAGGACGTCGTAGGCGTACTCCAGTTCTGCCAGGGCACCGTGCAGGTCGGGCAGCGGGAGGGAGGCGAGGATCCCGAACCGGTGCGGGTGGGCACGCACGATGTCGGCGCCCTCCTCGTTGACGGCGCGTGCCATGGAGTGGGCGGCGCTGTCGTCACCGAAGTGGATGCCCGGCGAGGACACGGACAGTACGGCGGCTGCGACCCCGGTGGCACCCATGACGTCCAAAGCGGCGGCAGGAGTCCAGTCGGGAATTCCCGGCATGCCGTCGGGCCCGCTGTGTCCGGCCGCTTCAAGAGCGGACCGCAGACGGCGGGTGAGGAAGTGGGCATGGACGTCGATGGCGTCCGCCAACGGCGTCCCGCGGTCCGTGCTCACCTCGCCTTCTCATGCGTCGAAGGGGCCCCGGGCCCGGAGTGGTCGCGGCGGGCGGCGCCGAGTGTGACGAAGAGGTCGATCAGGCTGGGATCGTCAACGGCCGCCTCATCTACGACCTGAGCCGCAGCGGCTCTCTGCAGAATGCGTTTGACGGGAACCTCCAGCTTTCTCGGATCTGTCCCGGGCGTTGCGGCATTGAGGGGTGCGGAGATGGTGTCCTCCCTCCAGGCAGGCGTTGCTGATGAAAACATCAGTCGCGACGCTACACCTTGAGTGATTGAGATATCTAGATTGATGAAACAATCGCTTTTGTTTCGATGGTCACCATGATTAGGCCCATCGCCTGCCGAGCGCTGTCCCCGCCCCGCCCGCCGACCGCCGCGAGCGACGGCGAGCTGCCACACCGCTGGCTCTCGTGCACGCCGCCCGAAGGATCCTGGCCGAGACGGGCGACACCGCCGCGAGTATCCAGGTGATCGCGGACCGGGCGGATGTCGGCTTCGGCTCGTCTGCAACCACTTCACCTCCAAGGCGGAGTTGTTCGACGCAGCCGTCGAGGGCGCTTTGGAAGAGTTCGGCCTAACGTTTGATGAGCATCTGTGTGGATTGGAAGATCCGGCGGAGCTGGGCGTCCCGACCTGGACAGGGACGCCGCCGCAGCCGAACTGGCCGCCATGGCCCTGCGGATGCTGGGCCTTTCGCCGGGCGACGCCGAGGAGGTCGCACGGCGCCCGCTGCCCAGGATTGCCTGAAGGCCGCTGTCGCGACGCCGTGTACGACTTTGCAGGGCCGGGCCCCAGCGGGCAGCCCGGTGTACGCGCCGACAGCGAGCAGAGCAGCGTTTCCTATGGCGAGTACGGCAGCAAGGTGGCGTTGATCCTCTCCCAAGCTGCCTTCAGGTCGGCCAGCAGCGCGGGTTCCTGCGCCGCCTTGTCGGCGCACTCACTGGGATCGGCCTCCAGATCGAACAGGACGTCCTTGCCACTGTTCGGGGGGATCTTCGCGGTGGTGGCACGGTGGTACTTCCACTTGCCGCGGCGCAGCGCTCGTTCGCGCCTGTTGCGCCAGAACAGATCACGTTGGGGAGCGACCTGTCCCCGCAGCAGGTAACCCGCCAGACTCATCCCGTCGAGCGGGGTGTCGGGTGCGGGGCGTGCACCAGCTACTTCGAGCAGCGTCGCCGTCCAGTCCGGGGTGAACACGGGCACGTGACTGACCTGACCGCCATGCACACGGGCCGGCCAGCGCAGGATGTTCGGCACCCGGATGCCGCCTTCCTGGAGTGTCTCCTTCACGCCCGCGAAGGGCCAACTGTAGGAGAAACGCTCGCCCCCGTTGTCGCTGGAGAAGACGACGATCGTGTCGCCTGCCTGGCCGGAGCGGTCCAGGGCGTGCAGCACCTGGCCGACAGCTCGGTCCATGCCCTCGACCATCCTCCGGTAGGTGTCCAGCGAGCCGCCGTCGAGATGAGCCAGCGCCAGCTTTGCCTTCTCAGGAGGAAGCACGCGCACGAGGCGCTCCAGACGGGCGGCCTCCTCGGTGTCTCCCTCTGCGATGAACGGCCAGTGCGCCGCCGTGAAGTTCAGGTTGAGCAGCCAGGGCTTGCGATGTCCGCGCGTGATGAAGTCACTCGCCCGCTCGGCCAGGACGTTGGTGTAGTACCGCAGGTCCTTGACGGAGGTTTCGCCCTCGTAGAGGTCGTAGCCCCCGCTCGTGTTGAGCTTGGAGTAGTACTCCAAGGCGCCTCCGAAGTTCCCGAAGAACTCGTCCCAGCCGGACTTGGTGGGCGCGTAGTCCGGCAGAGCACCGCAGTGCCACTTGCCGATCATTGCCGTGCTGTAGCCGGCTGCGCGCAACAGCGAGGCGAGAGTCGGGTGCGTGGGTTCCAGGCCTACTTGGTCGCCGTCCTGGATGGGCTCCTCAAGCCCTGCGGCGATGCGGCCCGGGTAACGCCCGGTGTACAGGCTCAGGCGGGTCGGCGAGCACTCCGACGAGCCTGAGTACGCGTCTGTGAAGCGCACTCCGCGCGCCGCGAGGCGGTCCAGGTTCGGGGTGTGGATGTGTCGCGCGCCGTAGCACGACAGGTCGGCGTATCCCAGATCGTCCGCCAGGATGAACAGGATGTTCGGCCGCCGAGAGGTCCGGCCTGCGGCGGCTTCGAAGGGGCGTTCCTCGGCTCCCACGGCTTCCGAGGCAGCTTGCGCCTGGGCCGGCAGCCCCATGGTGGCGGCGGTCACGGCTGCTGCACTGGCCCCCACGACTCCACCGAAACTCCGGCGGGAGACGGTCTTTCTGACAGGTGCCATGTTCACTCCTTCTGACACGGGACTCCGGTCGCCGTACGCGTGTCGACACCGCCCGGTGCGACCGCGGGGAAGCGATCCGCGCGGCGGCACGGCTGAGCGGTGGACGCGTGCGCGGATTCCCGACGAGGAGCAGGGAGCGATCCCCGGGGCGACACCTGCCTGTGCTCTCTCGTTGAGGCCGGCTCACGTTTACTGATGAAATGCTCTTAGATGATGAAGTCATCAGTCAAGGCGTAGAGCTGGCCTATTTCCGCGCCGTTACGGATCAGTGGCTCGGGTCGGTCCGCCCGGCTCGACGCATGCCGAGTGTCGACGTGGCCGTCGGCGCAGAAGACGTCCCAGGTGAGAGTCGGGACGGGGTGCCCGAGATACTGTCCTTCCGGCAGATCAGCGGCCGTATGCTCTCTGCGCCGGCGGCCGCGGCGACGTAACAGGCGTTGTGGCAGGTGGCGGGACCATCGACAGGGGATCGACGGGATTCTGCACCGGGTGCGGACCGGCGTGCAGCGGTCGATTCCATGAGAGCCTGGGTCGCTCGCGGGGCGAGTTCACCACCAAGCTCCACCTGAGCGCGGACGGCCTGTGTCGCCCACTGTCCCTGATCGTCCCGTCCGGCCAGCGGGTCCCTCTACACCGCCGAACCCGGCAGCACCTCCGAAGATCGCCTCAAGCTCCTGGCCAGCCTCGCAGCAACCCACCCCCACGTGACAGAGCAGGCCGACCCGCCGCACCAAGCCGCGCGGTCAACGCACCCACCCCGCTCCGGCACCAGCGAAAAC
>NZ_LJBR01000243.1 GCF_001282115.1 Streptomyces sp. NRRL B-24085
GGGTGGCGGCGGGGTGGACGTAGGGCGCCGCCGCATCCTCCTCCGACGTGTCGAGGGACGGCCACGCGGTCCCGGCGGTCGCGCCGACGGACGGTGACACGGTCCCACCGTACGGGCCGAGTGCCGCGCCGCTCTCCACGTCGTACGTCCGCAGCCGTCCCGTCGGGTCCGCGGCCAGCAGCCCTCGCTCCGTGCCCGGCACCAGGGCCAGCGCGTTCACCGGGTGGTCCCGCCGGGCCCAGGCCGTGGACCACCAGTGCTGCTGAGCGAGCGGCCGCAGGTACTCGGTGAGGCCCGGGTCCGTGCCGGCCGCGGCGGCGTGCAGCAGGGCGGCCCGTTCGGCACTGTCGGTGTGATGTGCCGTCAGCTCCGGTGCGGCACGCCTCCACACCTCGCGGAGCCGCCCGGGCACGGGCACGCGCTCGTCGGCGAGGAGGGCGGTCAGCGCTGCCGCCGAGCCGTGCACCAGGAACCCGGGATCGGCCAACAGGCCGAGAACGGCGCCGCCTTGGCCGTAGGGGTCGTCGGTGTGCAGGGCCGCGTCGAGGACGCGCCGCAGCACCCTGTCAGGGGCCTGGGACCAGTCGGGGCGGCCGTCGGCCGTGCGCGGGACCGCGGCGACGAGCTCCTCGTACGAGACCTGCGCGTACGAGGTCTGCGCGCTGGCGGTGCCGGGGCTCCCGCCCAGGTCGACGACCTCCGCGTCGTGACCGGCCAGCAAGCCCGACGTCCCGACCTCGACGGCCGCCCGCACATGGGGAAGGGCCAGCAACGGCTCCAGCAGCTCGGCGACCAGGGTCTGCGGTGCCGCCGCCGGCAGGTCCGCGGGGCCCGCCCCGGCCCGGTGCAGATCGGGTACGAGGAGCAGCAGCGGTCGCTCGTCCGCGCCGACCCGGTCGAGCAGGCGGCCGGGGGAGAGGGGGCCGTAACCGAGCTGGCGCCCCGACTCCCAGGCGAAGCTCTCGGCGGTCAGCCCCTCGGACGGCACGGTGGCGTGGACGGTGAGCCCCGGACGGCCGACGGTCCCGGCCAGGAGCCAGGCGAGCAGTGCGCTCTTGCCGCTGCCCTCCGCGCCCCGCAGCAGGCACAGCCGGGGCCGGTCGCCGCCGGCGGCCCAGTCGAGCAACTGCCGCCCCGGAGCCTGCTTTTCGTCGTCCAGCGGCGGCCAGGCGGCGATGTCCGGCGTGACGGTACCGACGGTCATGATGTGCTGAATCCCCTCTACTGCGGCTGCTGGGCCGCTGCCTCACGCAGTTGCCGGATGCCCTCCGCGCGGGACTCGGCCGTCTCCCCGTAGGGGAAGTTGTGGGTCAGCCGCGCCTCGGGAAAGACCTGCCCGAGCCACAGCGAGCAGTAGTGACCCGGCATGAAGCAGGCCTCCAACTCGGTGTGGATCCGCAGCACTTGCTCGGGCTGCACACCCGCGGCCCGCAACCGGGCCCACAGCCGCTCCTCCGGGTGGACGCCGATGTCACCGGCCTGCGTGACGATCTGCTTCTCGCCCCGGTCGTTCACGATCTCGAAGGCGGTGAACCACTCCGCGCTCGAGGTGTCCCGGATGTCGTCGAGGACGAGGGGCCACCAGTGCTCCCGCCCCTCGAAGGCCCGCGGGTCGAGGGTCCGCAACCGCTGCTCCAGCTCCGCGTACGCGGCGGCGGCCTCCTGCGGCTCGTCGGTACCGAGGATCGCGGCGAGGGCCTGGTCGAGCGCGGCGAGCGAGCGAGCGAAGGCCTCCGGGGTCGCGTTCACGAACCGCGAGTCCTCGGTCCAGTCGAGGAGCACGGCGCGCACGACGCCCTCCTGGTCGGCACAGAGCTCGAACGCCCGGTCCGACCCGAACCGCGTCCACTCCCGGCACTCCTCCAGCACGACCGTGCGCCCGACGGACCGGGCGAACTCCTGGAGCGGAACGGGGTCGGTCACGGAGGTCGCGAAATACGGGCCGACGGTCAGCGGGAGAGTGATGTCCCCGATGCGCCGGATATCGCTGTCATTCATCGCCATTACCTCGCCTCGGGTTCGGCGACATACTCCAGGATGTCGTGCCAGCGGGAATTGCTCACGTCAAGGGCGGCCGGGTCGATTTCCCGCATCTGCTCGGTGAGGCGGGCGGCCGCACTCTCCGGGTCGATATCCTCGAGTTCCGACTCGAAGTCGTAGTTCGGGCGTTCCTTCTCCAGCAGGTAGAGAAAGTGGGCGAAGGAGGGGAGATCCTTGTTCAGCGGGTAGATCTCGGATTCGTCGCCCGGCAGGCAGTACACGACTCCGGAGGCCACGTCCAGGGCGATGTCGTCGTAGGGCACCATGCCCAGCAGCAGCCAGCCCTCGGCGCCTTCGGGCAGGTCCGTCCATCGTTCGCGGAGGTCGTCGTAGGCGTCCCCGAGCGTCCTGACCTGCTCCGGAGAGCCGTCCACGAGGTCGAACCAGGGATTCGGGCGGGCCGGGATGCCGACATTGCGCAGAAAGTCCGCACTCGGCCCGTGCCGGACGCCTGCCACCGCCGCCGCGGAAAAGGTGGTGAGCTCCTCCGGATCGAACTCGGATTCCAGGGTCTCCCGGTCGATGGGGGACGTCATCTCGTGACCTGCCTGCCTTGCGAATGATCGGAGTGCCCGATGCTAGCATGTGCCTATTTGTGCCGGTTCGCCTTGAGGCGGTCCAGATAATCCATCATTTCCGCGTTGCCCTGGGCTCTGGATTCCTTTGTGTTCCCGTAATCGATGCTGTGCGTGACGTCGACATGGGAAAGTCTTTCCTTCATCCACGCGCTGCAGTTCGGCGCGGAAGAACAGGGAGCCCTTTCCGTGTAGAGCTCGGTCATCCGGCCGCCGGCGCCGTCACGGAGGACCGGGAACCCGATCATGCGCTCGGAGTGCCGGAATCCCGAACTGCGGGCGACCATGATGAAGTCGCCGTCGTCCTTCTTCGCGCTGTCGAACCGGGCGGCCGCGTAGTTGTTGCTCTCGAACTTGTCCTGCCCGTTGACCTGCTTGTGGTTGCCGTAGCTCTTGTCCGAGTGCCGGGCGAGCTGTACGGCCTGGGACAGGGGCGTGCTCCCGAGCTCCACCTGCTCCGAGTTGCTGAGGGGACGCGGCCGCTGCTTGCCGTGCAGCTTGAGGTTCGGTTCTCCCGGCAGCGGCCGGCCCGCGTTGTCGCCGGTGAGATTGAGGCCGATGCGGTCCCGGTCCTCCTGGGTCAGCTTGTCGGTCCCGCCGTCCGTCCGCAGCCTCTTGAGCGTGCCGTCGTCGCTCATGAGGTACATCGGCGTCTTGCCGTCGTTGCCCTTCTGGAGCTGCTTCAAGGACAGGGCGGTCTCGTCGTCGTTGTCCTTGTGGCGCTTGGCCATCTTGCTGAGGCCGCTGGTCATGCTCTCGTCGAGGTGGGACGCGGAGCGCTTGACGCCCTTCCCGATCCCCTCCATGAGTTCGTCGACCATGGGGTCGAGGAGGTTGGTGAGCGCGTCCTTGCCCCGGGCGCGGCCGTGCGAGGACTTCGCGCGGTCCAGCTTGCTGCCGGCCCCGTCGCGGATCTTGCCGCCCGCGCTCTTGAGCCCGTTGCCCGCGCGGTCGTAGGACTCCAGGTCCATGCTGAACTGGCCGCCACCGCCGCCACCGCTGCTGGACCCGCCGTCCCCGCCCGCACCGGCCAGCTGCATCGAACCGCCCGGGCTCCCGCCCGCGCTGGCCAGTTGCATGCCCCCCGACTTGAGGCTGTCCACGCCCTCGTTCAGGCCCTCCCGGCCCGCCTTCGCGGTCTGGCCGAGGTCGACGCCGTTCTGCGTCCCCAGGGCGTTGCCGCCCAGTTGCAGGACCAGGTCGCCCGCCATCGCGCCGAGGGCCTGGAATATCGGGCCCGTCGCGACCTCGATGATCCGCGAGGCGATCTCCTCGCACACCTCCTGGAAGATGCGCTTCACGGCGAGCCGGGTGGCCTGCGTACCGGCGATGCCGCCCAGCGTCGACAGACCCAGGGTGACCGGGGCGGCCGCGATGGCGGCCGCGATCTCCGCGGCGAGGATGCCGAGTTGGGCGATCGCCGCGATCTTCGCGCCCTCGATCAGTACGGCGACCGCGTCCAGCGCGGTCGCCGCCACCCGGCCCGCCTCGGCGAGGTTGGTCAGATGCTTGCCCTTGACCAGGTCCCAGTGCTTCTCCAGCGCCTGGATCGCGAGGCCCTCGTTGCCGCCGATCAGATCGGTGATGGCCTGGTGCGCGTCAGCGGCGCCGTCGTCGATGTCGTCGGCGAACTCCCGCATGGCCTGGGCCATGTCGCGGTAGTCGTCCTCGTCGACGTTGGGCCAGCTGATGCCTATCAGGTCCAGGGCCGCATCCAGCTCGCTCGGCAGGACTACACCCACAAGGACCCCCGTTCGAAAGTTAGTTGGGGCAACGTAACTTTGATCGGATCACGGGGACAAGTTCACCCCGTGTCACATGACCTGTTCTGAGACTCAGTTGGCGCAGAGTTTTCCGAACGGAACCCGCAGGCACATAAATCCGTCGCGCTCCCCGCGGGCGGCCGGTTAGCCTCCGCCCGGACGGGACCGCGAGGGGAGCCGGGCATGGAGACGGGACGCGTACGGACCGACCGACTGGGCGTACTGCTGGACCAGTTCGACTGCACCAGGGAGCGGGCGCAGATACGGCTGGAGGGGCTCGGCGACGAGGAGTACCTCTGGGAGCCCGTGCCCGGCTGCTGGTCGATCCGGCGCCGCGGCGAGGCGGTCACCCCGAGGGCGTACGGCCCCGGCGAGTGGCTGCTGGACCAGGGCGCCCCCGACATCCCCTCGGGCGAGTACGCCGAGGTCGCCCGGCAGGCCGCCGACGGCATGAGCGTCGCCAAGATCGCCGAGGACTGGAGCGTGAGCGTCGAGCGGGTCGAGGAGGTCCTCGCCCACACCGGCCCGGTCGAACCCGACGTCACCCCGGTCACGACCATCGCCTGGCGGCTGGGTCACCTGCACTCCTGCTTCGCGGGCGAATACGAGTGGACCTTCGGCGAACGCCGCACCGACCCCAAGCAGTTGGTCGACTTCACCCCCTCCGCCGTCCTCGCCCTCGACCGCTTCTGGCCCCTGCTCGACCGCTGGCGCGAGGAGGTCGGCAAGGTGACGGAGGAACAACTCGACACGGTCGGCTTCTCCCAGTACCCGTACGGCTCCGCCCCCGACGAGCCGTACATCTCCGTGCTGTGGGGGTCCAACCTCGAACTCATCCACCACATGGCGGAGATCGCGCTGCTCCGGGACCTCTGGAGCGCTCGCTCCAACCGGCCGACGCTGTGACGTCCGAGAGCCGCTGACTGACGGCCGGTCCTGTACCGGCAGCCGCTGAGCAACGGCGGCCTTTGTACGGGCAGCCGCCGAGCGACGGCCAAGCCCGGTACCGGACCCCCTTCGCGGCCGGAAAGGCGAGGCCCCCGGGAACATCCCGTGAACGTCCTGTGGACGATCCGTCCACCGATCACCCGGTTGCGACCTCCCCGCGACGGCGGCGACCGACGTTTGGCAGTCTGTCGACCGTCCTCATCCATCGCATCGACAACGGGCGGTCATGAACCACAGCAGTCAGTCAGGGGCCCCGCAGTTCCCACCGCAGACCTCTGCCCCGTCGGAGGTCATGATCGAGGTCCCGAACAAGGGGCTGCGCAGGTACGCCAGGGTCGAGGCGGGGGAGTGCGCGGCCACCGTCCGGCAGAACGGCCCCGGCACGGAGAGCGAACCGCTCGCGTACGTCCATGTGCCCCGGGACGCCCCGAAGGGCGGGCGCCAGGCCCGTCCGCCGTTCACCGTGAGCGGCCCGAACGCCGAGCCCCTCTGCTCGGTTCGGTCCAGCGGCCCGGGCACCTACGAGGTGTACGGCGATGACGGTGCCCCGATCGGGTGGATCACCCGGCGCGGCGGCCGGATCCTGCCCTGGCCGCGTCGCGTGCGGTGGAGTGTGCGGCCCGTCGGCGGAGTCGCGTCTGTGGATGCAGTGGTCGGGACCCGCAAGGGGTGGACGGTGTTCTTGCTGATCTCCCCGCTGTACTTCGTGTGCTGGGCGGTCATGGCCGCGCAGGGCGCGGTCTGGCTGCTCCTCGGGGAGAAAGGCGAGGCCAAGAAGGAAGCCGCCTGGGAGATGGAGCCTCCGACGTGGACGCGATGGTGTGCGGCTGACGGACAGGACGTCGTCGTCGAGTACCACACCGGCCGCGTCTACCGGCTCGCCGCGTCGCGGCTGGACCGCCGGCTGGCCTACGCGCAGGCCGTGCTGCACGTGTGGGACCGGGCGTAAACATGTACAAGTCGCAAATTGGCGACAGCGAACATCCCCCGGTGTCCCGGGACTTGGTGCTCCGATAATCTGAGCGACGCTGACTGGATCACGACTACGGGGAGACACGGGGATGGCGGACTTCCAGATCGATGTCGATCGCATGAAGACCCTGATCAACAGGTTGGACCAGGTGGACGACCGCATGCGGGGCGCCCAGCAGCGGCTGAACAAGGTGGGTCCGAAGGGCCTCGGCACCGACGGTCTCGACAACGCCTGTGACGACTTCCAGGACGCCTGGGGCGACGGCATCAAGCGGATCGCCGACGCCTCCAAGACCCTGCACGAGGGCCTGCAGAAGACGGTCGAGATGTACCAGACGACCGACCAGGAACTCCAAAAGGGCTTCAGCCAGAAGTAGCCCCGGCCGCCACCGCGCCGACGACTCGCACACAAGCAACCGCAAGCAACGGGGAGAAGACGATGGGGATGTTCGACGATCCCAACTGGCCAGGTCTGACGTTCAATCCGGCCAAGGGCGACCTGCACACGATCGAGTCGCTGGCGTACGACGTCAAGACGGTCGGTGACGAGCTCGACGAGATGCGCGAGATGCTCGTGAGCATCGGCAAGACCGACGGTGTGTGGGACGGCGAGGCCGCCAAGAAGTTCCAGGAGAAGGTCGGCGAGCTGCCCAAGTACCTCCAGCAGGGCCACGAGTCGATGGCGGCCTGCTCCAGGGCGCTGCGCGGCTGGCACGACGAACTGCAGACCATGCAGCGCCAGGCCAAGAACCTGGAGGAGCGCGCCGTCGAGGCCCGCAAGCGGCTCGACCAGAAGAACGCCGACGTCGACCGGGTGAACGTCAAGATCGAGGGCGCCCAGTTCCAGCAGCTCACCGAGCAGCAGGCCAAGGCCCTGTCCGAGGAGGCCAACTCGGCCTCGGCGGCGGCCAAGGACGCCGCGACCGACCTCCAGCTCCTCCTCGACAACGCCGAGGCGCTGCGCAGGTACTGGGACGAGCAGGCGTCCAAGGCCGAGAAGGCGATTCGCGAGGCCGCGAACAACCGGCCGCCGGACATCAGCATCTGGGAGTCGATCGGGGACGGCCTGAAGGCCGCCTGGGACGGCTTCACGGACTTCCTCGCCGACCACGCGGACCTGTTCTCCAAGATCGGATCCGTGCTGTCCATCCTCTCCCTGGCGACCATGGCCATCCCGCCCGTGGGCGCGATCCTCGGTGGACTCGCCATCGGCGCCAGCGCCCTCGCGCTCGCCGGCTACGGGGTCAAGACGGCCCGGGGCGAGAAGGTCGGCGTGATGGACTGGGTCGGTGCCGGACTCGGTGTGCTGCCGGGCATCGGAGCGGTCAAGGGCATGACGGCGGCCGGCAAGGCGGCCAAGGCGGCGGCGACCGGCAACCGGCTGAAGGGCGTCTTCGCCAACGCCGACACGATGGCGACGTCGACCAACATCGCCAGGGGCATGGCCGACGGAGTCATGTACAAGGGCCTGGCGTGGGCCGGAAAACGAGCGGGCCTCAGCGACGCGGCGCTGGACGTCGGCAGTTGGACCATGCGCGGCACCGCGATGGGGGTCAAGGGCGTGGCCCTGGGCTACGGGCTCGTGTCGGACGCGCTGAGCACCAAGTCGGCCCCAGCGCCGTCCAGCAACGCGTTCATGTCGGCGGCGGGAGCGGCGTAACCGATGAACAGCATGCTTCCCGGTGACGGCTCGGCCGGTTCCGCGGCCGTCACCACCGAGCGCCTGACCTTCCGCGTACCGCCCGCCTTCTACGAACTCCCCGTCTACGAGAGCGAGGAGCAGGTCGGCCAGGCGCTGATGGAGCTGGCGCAGGACATCTATCCGCAGGGCACCCCCGAGCTCTGGTTCCAGTACGCGGCGACCCAACTGCCCGTGGTCGCCCAGATGATGGACGCCGGGGTCAGCTACGCCGGTTTCTGTCTGCTCGACCTCGACGGTCGGCCCAGCACGGCGACGGTGACGGCCGCCCTGCTGGAGTCCGTGCCGGACGGCCAGAAGATGACCGCGTCGAGCGTGGCCGCCGAGCTCGCGGGCCTCGGCGGGGACGAGGCCCAGGTCGAGACGGTGTGGCTCACGGCGGGCGAGGCGGCGGTCCGGTTCACCGCGGACGTCACGACGCTCCCGGCGGAGGTCACCGACTCCGGCCGCCCCGAGGACGTGGAGGTCGGGAAGATCGCCGTCTTCCTGCCGCTGCGCAGGGAGGCGGAGATGGCGCTGTTCGAGCTCAGCACTCCGTGCATGCAGGACTGGGACCTGTACTCCGACCTCTTCTTCAACATCGTGAACACCGTCGAGCTGAACGACGCCGACCGGCCGAGCCAGCCGGCTCCGCCTCCGCAGCAGCCGGAGAACCTTCCCCCCGGCCCCCCGACGGACACGGCGAGCGCAGCCGAGGCCCCCCTTCAGGCGAAGTCCGTGCGAGACGTGTTCGGATGAACAGCGCCGACGGCACCGTCCCCGCGGAGGCCCTCGACCTGTTGCAGGTCCGGGGTGCGCAGCTGGCGACGGTGCCGGGCCTGGCCGAGAAGGCGCGGACGATCGGTGCCGACCGGGGCATCGACTATCTCGCCGACGCGCAGGTCGCGGCGATGCTCCACCGTCACCGCCGACTGCTGGGCGCGATGAACGCACGCGGGGCGTGGGGCGGTCTGCTGCTCGTACCCGGAGCGGTCGGTGCGTGGTTCCTGATCGACACCACCGACCGGTCCGCCTCCGAACCGGCGGTCGACGCGATCCTCTGGACGCCGGTGGTGCTCCTCCTGGCGCTCAGCGTGTACCTGCTGGCCCGGGCGTTCCGGCTCCGCCGCGTCTGGCTGCGCGGTGGGACCCGCGACCAGGTCAACGGGTACCTTCAGGTCTTGTCGGCGGCGGGACTCCCGCATCACGGACTGCCTGGCTGGCTGAAGCCGGCCACTGGAAAGAGATGGCGATGACGACTGTTTTTGGCGTGCACGCGCAGGCCGACCAGGGCAACACGGCCCTCAACCTCCAGAGTGTCATCAAGGTGCGAGGCGGACACCCCGTCTACGTCGCACGAGGCTCCTCGAACGACGGCACACCCGACGGCCTCGCCACCGACTTCACCCTCTACGAGGACCAGGCGGGCCAGAAGCCGCTGTGCGCCGTGGCCCGACGGGGCCGGGACGACGCGCTGACCGTGACGGCACCCGACGGGGCCGTGCTCGCCCTGCTCCGCCCACCGGCCGGCGGACGCCGGTACGAGATGGAACTGCCCGACGGCACACGGCTGGTCGGACGAGCCGGCACCGTGGGCGCGTGGGCCGTGTACGTCGTCCTCTTCCCCCTGACGCTGCTCTACAGCGTGGCGAGCCTCATCGGCGGATACGGCATCGACTGGCACCTCCCGTCCCGCACCGCCTGGCGCGCGGGCGGCTTCGGCCCCGCGCCGCTGAAGTTCAACGGCATCACCGACAAGTACAGGCTCCGCTCCTCCCGGCTCGACCCCCGCGTGGCCTACGCCCAGGCGGTCCTGCACTTCTGGTCCACCTGACCGCACGACACGCGCACGGCGACGACGCCCGGGAGACGCGGAGTACCGGGGAACCAGACACTCCGGCACAGGAACAAAGAGAGGGACGGACCGCAGACGCGGTCCGTCCCTTCACACGAACAACCGGCTCAGCTCTCCGGCAGGTAACCCGTCTGGACGAGCTGCCCGCTCGACCGGCGGGAGATGAACTGGCCGCGGCCCGGAGGCATCGGCGCGGCCTTGATGTTGTTGAACACCGGGCCCTCCGAGGGGTCGCCGGACAGCACGATGCCCTGCGCGCCGAGTTCCTTGATCCGGGTGAGGACCGGCTCGAAGGAGGAGCGCGAGGCGCCGGACGTGGTGCGGGCCAGGATGATCCGCAGACCCAGGTCACGCGCGAACGGCAGGTACTCAAGGAGCACCGACATCGGGTTGCCCATCGACGTGGCGACGAGGTCGTAGTCGTCGATGAAGATGAACGCGTCGGGCTCGCTGTACCAGGAGCGGTTGCGGAGCTGGTCGGGAGTCACGTCCGGGCCCGGCATACGGCGGCTCATCGAGCCGGCCAGCGACTCCATGACCTCCTGGAGCTGCGGACCCGAGGCGCAGTACTTGTACATGTGGCTCTCGGGCACCTGGCCGAGCAGCGCGCGCCGGAAGTCCGAGACCACGAACAGCGCCTTGTCGGGGGCGTACCGCTCGGAGATCTGCTTGGCCATGAACCGCAGCAGCGAGGACTTGCCGGACTCGCTCTCGCCGTAGATGACGAACAGCGGGTCGGTCTCGAAGTCCACGAAGACCGGGGACAGGGTGAGCTCGTCGACGCCGACCGCGATGCCCCGGCTGCCGAAGTCGCCGCCGCCGGGCAGCTCGGAGGCGTGCAGCATGGTCGGCAGCATCCGCACCTTCGGGGCCGTCGGGCCCTGCCAGGCGCTGTTGACGCTCTGCACGAGGTTCGCCATGCCGTCGGCGAGGTCCTCCACCTGCGTCGACCCGTCGATCCGGGGAGTGGCGGCCAGGTAGTCCAGCTTCTCCGGGGACAGACCGCGGCCGGGCTTGCCCATCGGCACGTTCTCGGCCCGCTTGCGGTCGAACTCGGACTCCATGGCGTCACCGAGCCGCAGTTCGAGCCGGCTCAGGATCTGGTCGCGCAGCGCCGGCCGCATCTCGGTGTACCGGGTCGCGGTGATGATCAGGTGGACACCGAAGCCGAGACCACGGGTCGCGATGTCCGCGATGACCGGGTCGAGCATCTCGTAGTCGTTCTTGAACGTCCCCCAGCCGTCGATGATGAGGAAGACGTCGCCCCACTGCTGGTCGGGGTAGTGCCCCTGCGCCCGGCGGGAGCGGAAGGTGTGCATGGAGTCGATGCTCTTGGAGCGGAAGAACTCCTCACGGGCGTTGAGGATGCCGTGCACCTCCGCGACCGTACGGCGCACCTTCTCCTGGTCCAGACGCGAGGCGGCGCCGCCCACGTGGGCCAGGTTCTCCAGCGCGAGCATGCCGCCGCCGCCGAAGTCGAGGGCGTAGAACTGCACTTCGGCCGGTGTGTGCGTGAGCGCGAACGACGTGATCATCGTGCGCACGAGCGTCGACTTGCCGGACTGCGGACCACCCACGATCAGCGCGTGACCCGCGGAACCCGACAGGTCCGCGTACATGACGTCACGGCGCTGCTCGAAGGGCTTGTCGACCAGGCCGACCGGGACGATCAGCTTGCTCTGGGCGTGGTAGCCCTCGGCGTGCAGACCGCGCTCCGGGCTGACGCCGAGGGCCGGCAGCACCTGGTCGAGGCTGAACGGCTCGTCCAGCGGCGGCAGCCACACCTGGTGGGCGGGCGGACCCTGACCGTCCAGACGGCTGACGATGACGTCGAGGACGGTGTCGGCGAGCGCGTCGTCGATCTGGTTGCCCCGGGTCTCGGGCTCCGGCTCGGCGAGGATGCGCACCGGCACCGGCGCCGCGGTGAACAGCACGGGGGAGCGGTCGATCCGCCCGCCGCCCTGGACCATCGGCCCGTTCGGGCGGTAGGTGCCCGACACGTACGCGGCCTTGAACTGCACCATCGTCTCGGTGTCGTACTTGAGGATGCCCGCGCCGGGGACGTTCGGCAGGTGGTAGGCGTCGGGCACGCCGATCGCCGTACGGGACTCGGCCGCCGAGAAGGTGCGCAGACCGATGCGGTACGACAGGAAGGTGTCGAGGCCGCGCAGCTTGCCCTCCTCCAGGCGCTGCGAGGCGAGCAGCATGTGCACACCCAGCGAACGGCCGATGCGGCCGATCTGGATGAACATCTCGATGAAGTCCGGCTTGGCGGCGAGGAGTTCGCTGAACTCGTCGATGATCAGGACGAGCGAGGGCAGCGGGTCGAGGGCGGCACCGGCGGCGCGGGCCTTCTCGTAGTCGGTGATGTTGGCGTAGTTGCCGGCCGTCCGCAGCAGCTCCTGGCGGCGGGTCAGCTCACCGGTGATGGAGTCGCGCATGCGGTCGACGAGGGTGAGCTCGTCGGCCAGGTTGGTGATGACCGCGGAGACGTGCGGCATGGAGCCCATGCCGGTGAAGGTCGCACCGCCCTTGAAGTCCGCGAGGACGAAGTTGAGGGTCTCGGA
The DNA here is from genome assembly GCF_001282115.1 of Streptomyces sp. NRRL B-24085. Classification (GTDB taxonomy): domain Bacteria; phylum Actinomycetota; class Actinomycetes; order Streptomycetales; family Streptomycetaceae; genus Streptomyces. The sequence continues at coordinate 12,399 of NZ_LJBR01000243.1, forward strand.
GGAGTGCGTGACCGCGAGGCCCAGTACCAGCGTGCGCAGCAGCTCCGACTTTCCGGAACCGGTGGCGCCGACGCACAGGCCGTGCGGGCCCATGCCCTCCTGCGAGGCCTCCTTGATGTCCAGCATGACCGGCTCGCCGTTTTCGCCGAGACCGATCGGCACCCGCAGCCGCTCGTGCAGCGTGCGCGGCCGCCAGGTGCGCGAGACGTCCACGCTCGCCGCGTCACCGATCTGCATGAGGTCGGTGAAGTCCAGGTTCGCCAGCAGCGGTTCGTCCGCGTCGGCGGCACCGAGGCGCAGCGGGGCGAGCTGCCGGGCCAGCGACTCGGCCTGGGCCTGCGACAGCACGTCGGGGACACCGGTGAAGACACCCGTGCCCGCCTCCAGCTCCATGGCCTCGGGCCACACCCGCACCGACAACGAGCCCCGCGCCTCGTCGAGTTCACCGGGCACCACCTCGATGATGGTCACGCCCTGGAGGCCCTCCGCCGAGGCGAGCACCGAGTCCGCGGGCACCCCGCCGCCGTCGAGGACGACGACCACGTGCGGCTGGTCGAGCACCGGCGAGCCGTCCCGGCTCCAGCGCGGGCGGCCCTCCAGCTGGTGGGCGATCATCTCCTCCAGCTCGCCCAGGTCGTAGCAGAGCAGACGCCGGCTGCCGGCACCGTCGGACTCCTTGTGCTGCATGTGCGGCAGCCACTTGGTCCACTCCCAGTCCACCGCCGCGCCCGGCGAGGCCACGACCGCGATCACCACGTCCTCGGGCGAGTGCAGCGAGGCCAACTGGCCCACCACAGACCGGGTCTGGCCGTAGACCGTCTCGGCGTCGCCGGAGATCGTCACGTGGTAGAAGGAGCGCAGCCCGATCGCCAGGGGGAGTTCACCGAGCGTGCCGTAGCTCGCGATGAACTGCTGCATCGCGTGGGCGGTCAGCGGCTCCAGCTCGTCCACCGGCGCGGTGTCGGGGGCGACCAGCGGGGTGGCGAGCTGCTGCGGGCCGAGGCCGATGCGCACCTGCGCGAAGTCCGGGTCCGTGGAACGGCGTTCCCACAGCCGCGAGCCCTCGGCGACCAGCGCCCAGAGCTGCTCCGGCGCCGGGTGCAGGTAGTACTGGGCGTCCCGCTGCTTGTGCACCGTGCGCCGCACCTCACGACGCTTCTGCGCCAGGTACTTGAGGTAGTCGCGGCGGGCCTCGGCCATCTGACCGGACGGCCCCTTGCGGGCCCGCACTATCTGGGCCACCAGCATGGCGACCGTGGACGCCATCATCAGCATGCCCATGATCTTCATGAAGCCCTGGGCGCCGGGCATGAAGAAGAACGCCGCCGACGAACCCATGCCCAGCATGGGCAGCAGGTTCATCAGCAGGCTGTCGTCCTCGGTACGAGGGAGTTCGGGAGGGGACTCGAGCTTGACCTCCTCACTCGGCACCTCCGGCGGGTAAACCCGCGGCGGGCGCTTGACGATGACAACGCTCACCGATCCACCAGTCCTTCACGCGATAGCAATGTCGAACCGCCCCCGTCGTGACGGCCCCCGTATGTTCGTCGACTTCATGGGGCTTGGCCAACTCATGAGTCGGGCGTTGATCCTACTGTTCTGCGGGGCCGTTGAGCCGGGAGGGGATGAGGAGATGCCGCAAGGGGACGGTAGGGTGACGCTCCAAACGATGCGCGGAGCGGGTTTCGCCCTGGCAAACCGCGACGAATCACCGAGTACTGGACTAGGGGGAACCGTCAGGTGAGTACGGTTTCAGCAACCGGATTCTGCCGGGTCACGGTGGCGGCACCGAACAGCCGGATCGATGTGGCACTCCCCGAGGACGTGCCGCTCTCTGACGTCTACCCGGAGATCCTTCGGCTGTCGGGACAGACTCCCGAAGAGGCCGCGCCCACCGGGTACAACCTCGTACGCAGGGACGGCTCCGTCCTCGACGACGGCCGCTCGCTCGCCGAACAGCAGATACGCGATGGCGAATTGCTGCTCCTGCGGCCGTTCGCGGACTCCCTGCCGCCCGCCGTCTTCGACGACGTCGTCGACGCCGTGGCCGCTGCCGTCGAGGCCGACCGGCGGAGCTGGAACGACGGCATGATGCGCGTCGTCGGCCTGACCGCGGGCGCACTGCTGCTGACCATGATGGCGCTGGCGCTCTGGTTCTCCGAGCCGCTGCGCCACGACATGCACGGCCTGCCCGGCGTCATCGCCGGCGTCACCGGAGCCGTCCTCGTCGCACTCGCCTCGGTACGCGCGCGCGTGTACGACGACCACCACGCGGCCGTCGCCCTCGGACTCGCCTCGCTCCCGCACCTGATGGTCGGCGGCTCCGGCATCATGGGCCTCGACGCGGGCGAGGGCCCCGGCCGGCTGAACCTCCTCATCGGGTTCGCCGTCGTACTCGTCGCCGCCGTCCTGCTCGTCCTGATGCTGCCGCAGAGCGACGCGCCGTTCATCGCCGCCGCGTTCGGCGCCGGCATCGGTGTCCTCGCCACCTTCGCCGCGATCGTCTCCGAGGCCGAGCCGCGCGAGGCCGCCGCCGTCACCGCCGTCGTCATGATCGCCGTCATCGGCTTCCTGCCGGGCTGGTCCGCCCGCTTCTCCCGGCTGCCCATCGGCTTCCGCTCGCCCGACCAGATCGCCAAGCGCGGCCGCGCCGAGGACCAGCAGGAGCAGGAGCCGGTCGACTACCAGCTCATCACCGACCAGGCCCGCCGTGGCCACGAGCTGCTGCTCGGCCTCGTCGGCGGCTGCGCGGTCGCCGGTGTCGCCTCCGCCGGTGTGGTGCTCGGCTTCTCCAGCAGCGGCTGGGCCCAGCTCCTGTCGCTGGCGGCCGGCCTCGCCATGCTGATGCGGGCCCGTCTGTTCCTGTACACGTCCCAGGTCGTGACCCTGATGCTGTCGGGCATCGTCACGGTCAGCCTGCTGGTCCTGGGCCTCGCCCTGAACCCGCCGGCCGACATCATCAAGGAGCTCGTCTACGACCACAACAGCGCCCCGCTCGACATCCGCACCGTGTGGCTGTCGGCCGCGGTGGCCCTGGGCGCCACGCTGCTGGTGGCCATCGCGCTGATCGTGCCGCGCAAGGGCGTCACCCCGTTCTGGGGCCGGATGCTCGACCTGAGCGAGGGCGCGGTGCTCCTCTCCCTGGTCCCGCTCTGCCTCGCCGTCCTCGACCTGTACGCGGCGGCCCGCGGCATGACCAGCTGAGCCCACTCCGCACGTCGACAGCGGCTGTCACCCGCACGGGTGGCAGCCGCCTCGTCGTTCGTACGACGTCGGCGTGGGCCGGGGCACCACCGCCGGGCTGATACTCTGGCTGATGGCCGTTTGTGTACGCACCCCCGGAGCTGATCGCCCTGGAGGCCGCGCCCAGCGGATCCCCGCCTCCCGAGTAACGGAAGCTCCCCTGAGAAGTGGACCAGGGGCACTCGGTGGCTACCCAAGAGACTACGAGGAGTACGCGTGTCGCTCGACGCCGCTACGAAGAAGCAGATCATCACCGAGTTCGGTACCAAGGAGGGCGACACCGGCTCCCCCGAGGTCCAGGTCGCGATGCTCTCGCGCCGTATCTCGGACCTGACCGAGCACCTCAAGACCCACAAGCACGACCACCACTCCCGTCGTGGTCTGCTGATCCTGGTCGGTCAGCGCCGTCGCCTTCTCCAGTACCTGGCGAAGAAGGACATCCAGCGCTTCCGTACGCTGGTCGACCGCCTCGGCATCCGCCGCGGTGCGGCGGGCGCCAAGTAGGACGCCGTGAGGGGAGCGGTTCCCGAAACGATCGGGGACCGCTCCCTTTGCCGTACGTGCTCACCGTACGTACGGAAACGTGCGCGGTGTCACACCCACTTTGTAGTGTGGTAGCACAGCGCAGTAGCAAGCAGTACCACGAGGAGAAGTGCGCCTCGCCGCCGCCGGTCCTCGGTAGTGGCCCCCGGGCCTTGCGAACCCGGGTGCTTCGATCGAAGACCGGCCCGCACCAGATGGAGCGCTTCTCCGCGCACGTCCCCCCGCCACACGGGCGGATCGGGACAAAAGACGATACGCAGACGAAAAGTAACGGAGAGCACCTAGTGGAGAACGAGACCCACTACGCCGAGGCCGTCATCGACAACGGCTCCTTCGGCACCCGCACCATCCGCTTCGAGACGGGCCGCCTCGCCAAGCAGGCCGCCGGCTCCGCCGTGGCGTACCTGGACGACGACACCATGGTGCTGTCGGCCACCACAGCTTCCAAGAACCCCAAGGACCAGCTCGACTTCTTCCCCCTGACGGTGGACGTCGAGGAGCGGATGTACGCCGCCGGCAAGATCCCCGGCAGCTTCTTCCGCCGTGAGGGCCGCCCCTCCGAGGACGCCATCCTCACCTGCCGCCTCATCGACCGCCCGCTGCGCCCCTCCTTCAAGAAGGGCCTGCGCAACGAGATCCAGGTCGTCGCCACCATCATGGCGCTCAACCCCGACCACCTGTACGACGTCGTGGCGATCAACGCCGCCTCCGCGTCCACCCAGCTGGCCGGCCTGCCCTTCTCCGGCCCGATCGGCGGCGTCCGCGTCGCGCTGATCAACGGCCAGTGGGTCGCCTTCCCGACGCACTCCGAGCTCGAGGACGCCGTCTTCGACATGGTCGTCGCGGGCCGCACCCTGGAGGACGGCGACGTCGCGATCATGATGGTCGAGGCCGAGGCCACCGAGAAGACCATCCAGCTCGTCAAGGGCGGCGCCGAGGCCCCGACCGAGGAGGTCGTCGCCGCCGGTCTCGAGGCCGCGAAGCCCTTCATCAAGGTCCTCTGCAAGGCCCAGGCCGACCTCGCCGCCAAGGCCGCCAAGCCCACCGGCGAGTTCCCGATCTTCCTCGACTACCAGGACGACGTCCTGGAGGCGCTCTCCGCCGCCGTCCGCCCGGAGCTCGCCTCCGCGCTGACCATCGCCGGCAAGCAGGAGCGCGAGGCCGAGCTGGACCGCGTCAAGGCGCTCGCCGCCGAGAAGCTCCTCCCGGAGTTCGAGGGCCGCGAGAAGGAGATCTCCGCCGCGTACCGCTCCCTGACCAAGCAGCTCGTCCGCGAGCGCGTGATCAAGGAGAAGAAGCGCATCGACGGCCGTGGCGTCACGGACATCCGTACGCTCGCCGCCGAGGTCGAGGCCATCCCGCGCGTGCACGGCTCCGCGGTGTTCGAGCGTGGCGAGACCCAGATCCTGGGCGTCACCACCCTCAACATGCTCCGCATGGAGCAGCAGCTCGACACCCTCTCCCCGGTGACGCGCAAGCGCTACATGCACAACTACAACTTCCCGCCGTACTCCACCGGCGAGACCGGCCGCGTCGGCTCCCCGAAGCGCCGCGAGATCGGCCACGGCGCCCTCGCCGAGCGCGCCCTCGTCCCGGTCCTGCCGACCCGCGAGGAGTTCCCCTACGCGATCCGCCAGGTCTCCGAGGCGCTGAGCTCCAACGGCTCGACGTCCATGGGCTCGGTCTGCGCCTCCACCATGTCCCTGCTGAACGCCGGTGTGCCGCTGAAGGCCCCCGTCGCCGGTATCGCCATGGGCCTGATCTCCCAGGACATCGACGGCGAGACGCACTACGTCACCCTCACCGACATCCTCGGTGCGGAGGACGCCTTCGGCGACATGGACTTCAAGGTCGCCGGCACCAAGGAGTTCGTGACCGCCCTCCAGCTCGACACCAAGCTGGACGGCATCCCCGCCTCCGTCCTGGCCGCCGCCCTCAAGCAGGCCCGCGACGCCCGCCTCCACATCCTCGACGTGATGATGGAAGCGATCGACACGCCGGACGAGATGTCCCCGAACGCCCCGCGGATCATCACCGTCAAGATCCCCGTGGACAAGATCGGCGAGGTCATCGGCCCCAAGGGCAAGATGATCAACCAGATCCAGGAGGACACCGGCGCCGAGATCACGATCGAGGACGACGGCACCATCTACATCGGTGCCGCCGACGGCCCGGCCGCCGAGGCCGCCCGCACCACGATCAACTCGATCGCCAACCCGACCATGCCGGAGGTCGGCGAGCGCTACCTGGGCACGGTCGTCAAGACGACCACCTTCGGCGCGTTCGTCTCGCTGCTCCCCGGCAAGGACGGCCTGCTGCACATCTCGCAGATCCGCAAGCTGGCCGGCGGCAAGCGCGTCGAGAACGTCGAGGACGTGCTCGGCGTGGGCGCCAAGGTCCAGGTCGAGATCGCCGAGATCGACTCCCGCGGCAAGCTCTCCCTGATCCCCGTGATCGAGGGCGAGGAAGGCTCCTCCGACGAGAAGAAGGACGACGCCGACCAGTGACGTCCCGTGGCTCCAAGGCGACGGCCCGCACCTCCTCGGAGGCGCGGGCCGTCGCCCGTACCCAAACCCTCATCAAGGGTGAGAACGGCATCGGCACCGTCCGCAAGACCACCCTCCCCGGTGGCCTGCGCATCGTCACCGAGACCCTCCCCTCGGTCCGCTCCGCGACCTTCGGCATCTGGGCGCACGTCGGCTCCCGCGACGAGACCCCCTCGCTGAACGGCGCCACGCACTACCTGGAGCACCTCCTCTTCAAGGGCACCGCCAGGCGCAGCGCCCTGGACATCTCCTCCGCGCTCGACGCGGTCGGCGGCGAGATGAACGCGTTCACGGCGAAGGAGTACACGTGCTACTACGCGCGCGTGCTCGACGCCGACCTGCCGCTCGCCATCGACGTGGTGTGCGACATGCTCACGGGCTCCCTCATCCGCGAAGAGGACGTCAACGTCGAGCGCGGCGCGATCCTCGAGGAGATCGCGATGACCGAGGACGACCCGGGCGACTGCGTGCACGACCTGTTCGCGCACACCATGTTCGGCGACAACCCCCTCGGCCGCCCCGTCCTCGGCACGGTCGACACCGTCAACGCCCTCACCGCCGACCGCATCCGCCGCTTCTACAAGAAGCACTACGACCCGACGCACCTCGTGGTCGCGGCCGCGGGCAACGTCGACCACGACAAGGTCGTACGACAGGTCCGCGCCGCCTTCGAGAAGGCCGGCGCCCTCACGAACCCCGACGCCACGCCCATCGCCCCGCGCGACGGGAGGCGCGCCCTGCGCACCGCGGGCCGCGTCGAGCTGCTCGGCCGCAGGACCGAGCAGGCCCACGTCGTCCTCGGCATGCCCGGCCTCGCCCGCACGGACGACCGCCGCTGGGCGCTCGGCGTGCTGAACACCGCGCTCGGCGGTGGCATGTCGTCGCGTCTGTTCCAGGAGGTCAGGGAGAAGCGCGGACTGGCGTACAGCGTCTACTCGTACACCTCCGGCTTCGCCGACTGCGGCCTGTTCGGGGTGTACGCCGGCTGCCGGCCCTCGCAGGTCCACGACGTGCTGAAGATCTGCCGCGACGAGCTCGACCAGGTCGCCGAACACGGCCTCTCGGACGACGAGATCGCCCGTGCCGTCGGCCAGCTCCGGGGCTCCACGGTCCTCGGCCTGGAGGACACCGGCGCGCTGATGAACCGCATCGGCAAGAGCGAGCTGTGCTGGGGCGAGCAGATGTCCGTCGACGACATGCTGCGCCGCATAGCTTCAGTCACCCCGGACGACGTCCGCGAGGTCGCCCGCGAGATCCTGGGACGGCGCCCGTCGCTGTCGGTCATCGGCCCGCTGAAGGACAAGCAGGCGGCCCGACTGCACGAAGCGGTCGCGTAAGCCCTCCCCTTAAGGAAGCAGGAAGATGAGCAAGCTGCGCGTGGCGGTCCTCGGTGCCGGGGGCCGGATCGGTTCCGAGGCGGTCAAGGCCGTCGAGGCCGCCGAGGACATGGAGCTGGTGGCCGCTCTCGGCCGGGGCGACAAGCTGGAGACCCTCGCCGAGACGGGCGCCCAGGTCGCCGTCGAACTGACCACGCCCGCCTCGGTGATGGACAACCTCGAGTACTGCGTCGGCCACGGCATCCACGCCGTCGTCGGTACGACGGGCTGGACCGACGAGCGCCTCGCGCAGCTGGAGGGCTGGCTCGCCGAGTCCCCGGAGACGGGCGTGCTCATCGCGCCCAACTTCTCCATCGGGGCCGTCCTGAACATGAGGTTCGCGCAGATCGCGGCACCATACTTCGAGTCGGTGGAGGTCATCGAGCTCCACCACCCGAAGAAGGTGGACGCTCCCTCCGGCACCGCCTCGCGCACGGCCCAGCTCATCGCGGCGGCCCGCGCGGAGGCGGGCACGGCTCCGGCTCCGGACGCCACCGAGACGGCCCTGGACGGCGCGCGGGGCGCGGACGTCGACGGCGTCCCGGTCCACTCGGTCCGCCTGCGCGGTCTCCTCGCCCACCAGGAGGTCCTGCTCGGCGGCGAGGGCGAGACCCTGACGATCCGCCACGACTCGCTGCACCACAGCAGCTTCATGCCCGGCATCCTGCTCGGCGCCCGCCGCGTGGTCACGACCCCGGGCCTGACCTTCGGCCTGGAGAACTTCCTGGACCTGGGCTGATGCGCGCCAAGCTGTCGTACCTCCTCACGGCCGCCGTCCTGGTCTTCTACTTCGTCCTGGTCGGCAGCCGCGGTGTCATGCTGATCCAGTCCGGCACCCTCGTCACCGTGACGTTCGGCGTCGCGGTGCTGGTCCTGCCGGTGATCGGCCTGTGGTTCCTGTGGAAGAACACCCAGTTCGTCCGCCGGGCCAACGCCCTCGCCGCCGAGCTCGACGCCGAGGGCGGCCTGCCCGTCGACGAGCTCAAGCGCACGCCCTCCGGCCGGATCGACCGCGACTCCGCCGACGAGGTCTTCGCCCGGCGCAAGGCCGAGACCGAGACGGCCCCCGACGACTGGCGCAGCTGGTTCCGGCTCGCCGTGGCCTACCACGACGCCCGCGACACCCCGCGTGCCCGCAAGGCCATGCAGCGCGCGATCGCGCTGCACGACGGCAGGCCCGTCCAGCAGCTCTGAGGTCCCGGCACGCCGAAGGGGGCCGGCCCCAACACGGACCGGCCCCCTTCCTCGTCTGTCCCTGCGGGATCAGCCCCGCGCGTGCTCCGCCGCCCAGGCCTCCACCGCGTCCGCGGCCCGGTCGAACGCCTGGCCGCGCGCGAGGAAGTCCGCGTTGTGCGTGGTCAGCAGCGGCGGCAGATCCTCCGGCGCCCGGCCCTGCCGTACGAGGGTCAGGGCCTGGCCCTGTACCGTGCGCGGCAGTCCGAGCCAGCGCACCGGCTGCTGTGCCGTCCGCACGGCGACGACCTGCTCCCAGGGCACCGTACGGGTGAGCAGGAAGCCCACCCGGCGCACCCCGCGGGCGCTCACCCACACCCCCATGCGCAGCAGCCGCAGCGCGCCGACGATGACCAGCACCGCGACGCCGAGCACCACCGCGGCCTCGGACGGCGAGTCGGTCAGCGCGATGATCACCGCGGCGAACAGCACGTACGAGGCGAGCAGCAGCAGAACCGCCGCCACACCCACCCGCCACGGACCGGGCCGGTAGGGGCGCCGCCAGTGGTCACGGTCGTCGAACGGCAGCGCGACGTCGTCCGTCGCCTCGAATGCGCGGTCGGCCGTCAGGAAGGGCAGGGGCACGGCGGTTCCTCACTCGGTCCATGCGTGGTCTGTGCCGGTGAGGCTATCCGCCGCGGTCCCCCGGGAGCCACCTTCGGGGGCCAATGGGGGTGGCTCCCACGCCATTCGGGGAGCGGGGGAAGGTCAGCGCCCCTCGGACGCCTGCGACTGCTGTGTCTGCGAGGGCGCCTGATCCTGCGACAGCGCCGGCATCCCGAGGACCAGGGATCCCACGAGTCCGGCGACGATGGTGAGCCCGGTCAGCCAGCGCCCGGCCATCTCACCGACGGACGCCCGCTCACGGGGCGGAGGAGTGACATTGCTGCGGAACCTGTCGGCTTCGGCGACAAAGGCGAACGGAACGGGTTCGCGCCGACGCAACAGCATGGGGGTACTTCTCCCTTCAGGGATCGAGCCGGGGATCGAGTCCGGCATCGAACGAATCGCTGTCGTCTGTACAGACGAGCGGTTGCCGCAAAAGGTGCCCGGTTTCGCCGACTTAACTCGGTCACGACACTGAAAGTCCCGTTTGGCGGCACGTAGAGTGGCGTCGCCACCGAACGAGCTGGGAAGGACCCCCCGAACCGTGACCCCCACCCCCGACGACGATTTCAAGATCGAACTGCGCGACGACGTCACCGTCGAACTGGTCAAGCACAGCGCGGCCGACTCCGACGTGCTGTTCGCCGCCAGGGTGTCGACCGTCGGAGAGCAGTCCCTGGACGAGCTGAACAAGGACCCGGAGCGCTCCAAGGGCCTGATCAACTACCTCATGCGGGACCGGCACGGCAGCCCCTTCGAGCACAACTCGATGACCTTCTTCATCAGCGCCCCGATCCTCGTCTTCCGCGAGTTCATGCGGCACCGCGTGGGCTGGTCGTACAACGAGGAGTCCGGCCGCTACCGGGAGCTCCAGCCCGTCTTCTACGTCCCCGGCGCCGACCGCAAGCTCGTCCAGCAGGGCCGCCCCGGCAAGTACGTCTTCGTCGAGGGCACCCCGGAGCAGCACGAGTCCGTCGCGCGCGCCATGGAGGAGTCGTACCGCCAGGCGTACCGGTCCTACCAGGAGATGCTCGCGCAGGGCGTCGCCCGCGAAGTCGCCCGTTCGGTCCTGCCCGTCGGCCTGTTCTCCTCGATGTACGCCACCTGCAACGCCCGCTCGCTGATGCACTTCCTCGGCCTGCGCACCCAGCACGAACAGGCGAAGGTGCCGTCCTTCCCGCAGCGGGAGATCGAGATGGTCGGCGAGAAGATGGAGGCGGAGTGGGCGAAGCTCATGCCGCTCACCTACGCCGCCTTCAACGCGAACGGCCGCGTGGCGCCGTAACGGGCGCCTGTGTCCGCGCCGGGCACAGATGTGCGGGTCCACCGTGCGAAGTGTCCGTATTGCGGCATTTAGAGAAGTTCATCTAGCCTGATCAAACGGACCCGGCACTGCTTGAACCCCCGAGCAGGCAGTGCCGGGCTCCGCATTTGTCCGGACTTTTCGCGCCCCCCTGGAGCAGACCGCGCCCTGCGCAACGAGTAGCGTGTTACCCATGGCTCCGACCTCCACTCCGCAGACCCCCTTCGGGCGGGTCCTCACCGCCATGGTCACGCCCTTCACGGCGGACGGCGCGCTCGACCTCGACGGCGCACAGCGGCTCGCCACCCACCTGGTGGACGCAGGCAACGACGGCCTGATCGTCAACGGCACCACCGGCGAGTCCCCCACCACCAGCGACGCGGAGAAATCGGACCTGGTACGAGCCGTACTGGAGGCGGTCGGCGACCGTGCCCACGTCGTCGCGGGCGTCGGCACCAACGACACCCACCACAGCATCGAGCTGGCCCGGTCCGCCGAGAAGGCCGGCGCACACGGCCTCCTGATCGTGACGCCGTACTACAACAAGCCCCCGCAGGAGGGCCTGTACCGGCACTTCAAGGCCGTCGCCGACGCCGCCGAGCTGCCCGTCATGCTCTACGACATCCCCGGCCGCAGCGGCGTCCCGATCAGCACCGAGACGCTGGTCCGGCTCGCCGAGCACCCGCGGATCGTCGCCAACAAGGACGCCAAGGGCGACCTCGGCCGCGCGAGCTGGGCCATCGCCCGCTCCGGCCTCGCCTGGTACTCCGGCGACGACATGCTGAACCTTCCGCTGCTCTCCGTGGGCGCGGTCGGCTTCGTCTCGGTCGTCGGCCATGTGGTCACCCCGGACCTGCGCGCCCTGGTCGAGGCGTTCATCTCGGGTGACGTACAGAAGGCCACCGAGATCCACCAGAAGCTGCTCCCCGTCTACACGGGCATGTTCCGCACCCAGGGCGTGATGACGACCAAGGCGGCGCTCACCCTCCAGGGACTCCCCGCCGGGCCCCTGCGCGCCCCCATGGTCGAGCTCTCACCCGAAGAGACCGCGCAGCTCAAGATCGATCTTGCCGCCGGCGGGGTACAGCTCTAACACCAGACTTGGCGCGCCGGACGCGCAACCGGACTCAACAACTGAATACGCAGGCCACCGGTGCCTGCACACCACAACGACAACTGCTACACGCACGAACGTCACGCACGCCACGTGCCCCACCGGTACGTGGCGTGCGTGGTGAGGAGAGTCTTTTGAGTCATCCGCATCCTGAACTGGCCCCGCCCCCGCCGCTTCCCGAAGGCGGCCTGCGGGTCACCCCACTCGGCGGTCTCGGCGAGATCGGCCGAAACATGACGGTCTTCGAGTACGGCGGCCGCCTGCTCATCGTCGACTGCGGCGTGCTCTTCCCGGAGGAGGAGCAGCCCGGCATCGACCTGATCCTGCCGGACTTCTCGTCCGTGAGGGACCGCCTCGACGACATCGAGGGCATCGTCCTCACGCACGGCCACGAGGACCACATCGGCGGCGTCCCCTTCCTCCTGCGCGAGAAGCCGGACATCCCGCTGATCGGCTCCAAGCTGACCCTCGCGCTGATCGAGGCCAAGCTCCAGGAGCACCGGATCCGTCCGTACACCCTCGAGGTGGCGGAGGGACACCGCGAGCGCATCGGCCCCTTCGACTGCGAGTTCGTCGCGGTGAACCACTCCATCCCGGACGCCCTGGCCGTCGCCATCCGCACCCCCGCGGGCATGGTGGTCCACACCGGCGACTTCAAGATGGACCAGCTCCCGCTGGACGGCCGCCTCACGGACCTGCATGCCTTCGCGCGCCTGAGCGAGGAGGGCATCGACCTTCTTCTTTCGGACTCGACGAACGCCGAGGTCCCGGGCTTCGTCCCGCCGGAGAAGGACATCTCGAACGTCCTGCGGCAGGTCTTCGCGGGTGCCCGCAAGCGGATCATCGTGGCGAGCTTCGCCAGCCACATCCACCGCATCCAGCAGATCCTGGACGCGGCCCACGAGTACGGTCGCCGGGTCGCCTTCGTCGGCCGCTCGATGGTCCGCAACATGGGCATCGCCCGCGACCTCGGCTATCTGAAGGTGCCCCCGGGCCTGGTGGTCGACGTCAAGACGCTCGACGACCTCCCGGACCACGAGGTGGTCCTGGTCTGCACGGGCTCGCAGGGCGAACCGATGGCCGCCCTGTCCCGCATGGCCAACCGCGACCACCAGATCCGGATCGTCCAGGGCGACACCGTGATCCTGGCGTCCTCCCTGATCCCCGGGAACGAGAACGCGGTCTACCGCGTGATCAACGGCCTGACCCGCTGGGGCGCCAATGTCGTCCACAAGGGCAACGCCAAGGTGCACGTCTCGGGCCACGCGTCCGCGGGCGAGCTCCTGTACTTCTACAACATCTGCCGCCCGAAGAACCTGATGCCGGTCCACGGCGAATGGCGCCACCTGCGCGCCAACGCCGAGCTCGGCGCCCTGACCGGCGTCCCGCACGACCGCATCGTCATCGCCGAGGACGGCGTGGTCGTCGACCTCGTCGAGGGCAAGGCGAAGATCTCGGGCAAGGTCCAGGCGGGATACGTCTACGTCGACGGCCTCTCGGTCGGCGATGTCGGCGAGCCGGCCCTCAAGGACCGCAAGATCCTCGGCGACGAGGGCATCATCTCGGTCTTCCTGGTCGTCGACTCGTCCACCGGCAAGATCACGGGCGGCCCGCACATCCAGGCGCGCGGCTCCGGCATCGAGGACTCGGCCTTCGCCGACGTGATCCCGAGGATCACCGAGGTCCTGGAGCGCTCCGCGCAGGACGGTGTGGTCGAACCGCACCAGCTCCAGCAACTGGTGCGACGGACCCTCGGCAAGTGGGTCTCCGACACGTATCGCCGCAGGCCGATGATCCTCCCTGTGGTGGTGGAGGTCTGACGGACCGTCGGACAGCCGTCCGAGTGAACCTGGAGCGGGGCGCCTCGATTTGCATCGAGGCGCCCCGCTCCAGTACGTTTACGGCTCCGCCCGAGGGGGAACCCGGCAGCTTCGTGCTCCGGAAGCAAGCCTCCTCTGGCCGGGAATCAGGCCCGAAAGGATCTGATAGAGTCGGAACCGCCGGAAAGGGAAACGCGGAAGCGGGAACCTGGAAAGCACCGAGGAAATCGGAACCGGAAACGGTCTGATAGAGTCGGAAACGCAAGACCGAAGGGAAAAGCCCGGAGGAAAGCCCGAGAGGGTGAGTACAAAGGAAGCGTCCGTTCCTTGAGAACTCAACAGCGTGCCAAAAATCAACGCCAGATATGTTGATACCCCGTTCCCGGCCATCACTGCTCGGGGCGAGGTTCCTTTGAAGAAAACACAGCGAGGACGCTGAGAACTACCGCCTTATTCCGGTGGTGGTTCCGCTCTCGTGATGTGTGCACCGGATAT
>NZ_LJBR01000244.1 GCF_001282115.1 Streptomyces sp. NRRL B-24085
ACTGGGCGGGGCGGGGCCCGGCGGCGGGCGAACCGGAGCCGCCCTGGTGATCTGTGCCACCCGTCCGTTCGAGGGCGACCGCCCGGTCCCGCTCGGCCGTACGCTGACCCGAGGAGTCCCACGGGCCGGCGGCGGTCGCCACGGTGGCGGCCAGCGCGAGACCCGCGCCGGCGGCACCGGCGGTGTACTGCCAGGTCTTGACGGTCTTCGGCCGGGCCATCCCGGCAACCCGTGTGACCTGCGGTTTCACAGCGGCGGCGGTCCGTGCGAGATACGGCCGTACGGTGTCCGTGGCCCGGGTCAGTCCTGGACGGACGGCGTCCGCGGCGCGTGCCAGACGCGGTCGTACGGCGTTCGCGACCCGCACCGCGTGCGGTCTCGCGGCCCGCCAAGGCCTCAGTTCAGGCACGACCACCAGCCCCTTTCGCGATCACACACCTGCGTGAGGGACACTTAACCACCAGAACTATGTGTTGATCATGGAGGAGCCACCGGTGGAGTTCGACGTCACGATCGAGATCCCGAAGGGTTCGCGGAACAAGTACGAGGTGGACCACGAGACCGGTCGGATCCGCCTGGACCGTCGACTCTTCACCTCGACCGCCTACCCGACCGACTACGGCTTCGTCGAGAACACCCTCGGCGAGGACGGCGACCCGCTGGACGCGCTGGTCATTCTTGACGAGCCGACGTTCCCGGGCTGTCTCATCAAGTGCCGTGCGATCGGCATGTTCCGCATGACGGACGAGGCCGGCGGCGACGACAAGCTGCTGTGCGTCCCGGCGACGGACCCGCGCGTGGAGCACCTGCGCGACATCCACCACGTCTCCGAGTTCGACCGCCTGGAGATCCAGCACTTCTTCGAGGTCTACAAGGACCTGGAGCCCGGCAAGTCCGTCGAGGGCGCCGACTGGGTCGGTCGTGTCGACGCCGAGGCCGAGATCGAGCGGTCCTACAAGCGCTTCAAGGACCAGGGCGGCCACTGAGCCCCGTGTCACGGACGGGCCGTACGCGCACGCGTGCGGCCCGTTCGTATGCCCGCGCATACTGAGGCTTACGGAATGTGTCGTTCAGGGAGCGTTACGGAGTGACGGAGGCGGAGCACCGCAAGCCGCAGTCGGACGAGGCCAGGAGTTTCTACGACTCCGAGATCACGTCCGAGTTCGCCGTTCCCGACGGGCTCGCCATGCCGAGAACCGTCGGCGGTGAGCCGGAGACCACGTCCGAGTTCGCGGTCCCGCAGGGGCTGGAGGTCCCGCAGCCGTCGGCCGCCGAGCCGGAGGGGTCGGCGTTCAGTACGCCCCGCACGTACAGCGCGAAGGACGCCCCGCCCGCGTTCACCCCGGCGACCGGCATACCGGTGGTCAGTCTCACCAAGGACCTGCCCTGGCAGGACCGGATGCGCACGATGCTGCGGATGCCGGTGGCCGAGCGGCCCGCGCCGGAACCGGTGCAGAAGTCCGACGACGACACCGGTCCGGCCGTCCCGCGCGTGCTCGACCTGACCCTGCGCATCGGCGAGCTGCTGCTCGCGGGCGGTGAGGGGGCCGAGGACGTGGAGGCGGCGATGTTCGCGGTCTGCCGGTCCTACGGCCTGGACCGCTGCGAGCCGAACGTCACCTTCACGCTCCTGTCGATCTCCTACCAGCCGTCGCTCGTGGACGACCCCGTGACGGCCTCCAGGACGGTACGGCGGCGCGGGACCGACTACACCCGTCTCGCGGCCGTCTTCCAGCTCGTGGACGACCTCAGCGACCCCGAGACGGCGATCTCCCTGGAGGAGGCCTACCGGCGGCTCGCGGAGATCCGGCGCAACCGGCACCCGTACCCGACCTGGGTGCTCACCTCGGCGAGCGGGTTGCTGGCGGGCGCCGCCTCCGTGCTGGTCGGTGGTGGCCCGCTGGTGTTCGTCGCGGCCATGGTGGGCGCGATGCTCGGCGACCGGCTGGCGTGGCTGTGCGCGGGGCGCGGGCTGCCGGAGTTCTACCAGTTCGCGGTCGCCGCGATGCCGCCCGCCGGGATCGGGATCGCGCTCACCCTGGCCCATGTGGACGTGAAGGCGTCGGCGGTCATCACCGGTGGGCTGTTCGCGCTGCTGCCCGGGCGGGCGCTGGTGGCGGGCGTGCAGGACGGCCTGACGGGCTTCTACATCACCGCGTCGGCCCGGCTCCTGGAGGTCATGTACTTCTTCGTGGGCATCGTGGTGGGCGTCCTGGTGATGCTCTACGTCGGGGTGCAGCTCGGCGCGCACCTCAACCCCGACGAGGCGCTGTCGACGCAGCCGCGGCCGCTGTGGCAGATCGCGGCGTCGATGCTGCTGTCGCTGACCTTCGCCGTGCTGTTGCAGCAGGAACGGTCCACCGTGCTGGCCGTCACCCTGAACGGCGGGGTCGCGTGGTGCGTGTACGGCGCGATGCACTACACCGGCGAGTTCTCCCCGGTCGCCTCCACGGCCGTTGCGGCGGGGCTGGTCGGGTTGTTCGGGCAGTTGCTGTCGCGGTACCGGTTCGCCTCCGCGCTGCCGTACACGACCGCGGCGATCGGGCCCCTGCTGCCGGGTTCGGCCACGTACTTCGGGTTGTTGGCGATCGCCGGGAGCGAGGTCGTCGAAGGGCTGGTGTCCCTGTCGAAGGCGGCGGCCCTGGCGATGGCCATCGCCATCGGGGTCAACCTGGGGTCCGAGATCTCCCGGCTGTTCCTGAGGGTCGGCTCGGCCGGGAAGCGGCGGGCCGCCAAGAGGACCCGCGGCTTCTGACCCGCGCCCGAGGGGCGCTCAGTACCCCTGGTTGTTGTACGGGTTCTGCTGGTTCTGCTGCCCGTACTGCTCGTTCGGCCGGCCGTACTGCTGGTTGCCGTAGCCCTGCGGGTACTGCTGGGCGTAGGGCTGCTGTTGCTGCGGCTGCTGCTGGCCGTAGTACTGGTCGTAGCCGTTGTGCTGCTGCTGAGAGGGCTGCTGCCGCTCGTCGTCGGACGGGATGCGGCGGAGCTGGGTCGTCGCGTCGTCCATCGGCTGGTACTGCTGCTGGGGCGGGGTCTGCGCCGCCGCCCGCTTCTTCTTGGAGCGCTCGCGCAGGTACTCGATGATGATCGGGACGACCGAGACCAGGACGATCAGGACGAGGATCGCCTCGACGTTCTTCTTGATGACGTCGATCTGGCCGAGCCAGTAGCCGGCCAGGGTGACGCCGGTGCCCCAGGCCACGCCGCCGATGACGTTGTACGTCAGGAAGGTGCGGTACTTCATGCGGCCGGCGCCGGCCACGATGGGGGCGAAGGTCCGCACGATCGGCACGAAGCGGGCCAGGACGATGGCCTTGGGGCCGAACTTCTCCATGAACTCGTGGGCCTTCTCCAGGTTCTCCTGCTTGAAGAGCCTGGAGTTGGGGCGGCTGAAGAGCCTCGGCCCGAAGAACTTCCCGATCATGTAGCCGACCTGGTCGCCGAGGACGGCGGCCAGCACGATGAGCGCGCACACCAGCCACAGGGGCTGGCTGATGAAGTTCCCCTCGGCCACGAAGAGACCCGCCGTGAACAGCAGGGAGTCACCCGGCAGGAACGCGAAGAGACCCGACTCGGCGAAGACGATCAGCAGGATTCCGGGGAGGCTGAAGGTCTCGATCAGATAGTCGGGGCTGAGCCACTCGGGGCCGAGCGCGAGCGTGGTCACGGGATTGTGGCTCCTGCGTGTGGGGATCGGGCTGGGACTGGCTGCCTCAAGTATCAACGCAGCCACGGTGGCCCAGGTTCCATGGGGGTCCCCAGGATGCACTGTGCGCTCTCCGGGACAAAGCTGGGAGCCATGGGTATTGACGAATACGGCGGCGGCCAGGGGCCCCGGCCGGACGTGCTCGTGGTGACCACGAACGACGTACCCGGTCACCGGGTGCAGGAGGTGCTGGGCGAGGTCTTCGGGCTGACCGTGCGCTCCCGGCACCTCGGCAGCCAGATCGGGGCGGGCCTGAAGTCGATGATCGGCGGTGAGCTCAGGGGGCTCACGAAGACACTGGTGCAGACCCGCAACCAGGCCATGGAACGCCTCGTCGAGCAGGCACGCGCGCGTGGGGCGAACGCCGTGCTGATGTTCCGCTTCGACGTGACCGAGTCGGCGGACGTCGGCACGGAGGTGTGCGCCTACGGCACGGCGGTGGTCCTGACCCGGGAGTAGCCCCGGGTCAGGAGCCCTAGGCGGGGTGCCGGGCCGCGTTCGCCCTGATGGCGTCCCTGAGGTGCTCGGCGAGACCGGGGCGCACGGAGTCGTAGAACGCCTTGAAGCGCTCGTCCGACACATACATCTCGCCCAGGCACTGGTGCATCTCGTACGGGCAGTCGTAGAACCAGCCGCAGATGTGCTGCCGGTGCTCCTCCGCCATGTCCATGGCCGCCGCGGAGTCCGGTGTGTCCCCGGCGGCAATCAGGGCGGCGTAGCGCTCGCCCCAGTCGGCCGCCTCGGCCTGCATGCGCTGCCAGTCGTCCTTGGTGTAGTTCGCGGTCCGGCGCTGCGACTCGGCGTACGCCTCGGTGCCGCCCCAGCGCTGTTCCACCTCCTCGGCGTACTGTTCCGGGTCCTTGTCGCCGAAGACCTCGAAGCGTTCCTCCGGTGTCAGATCGATGCCCATCGTGCGTGCCTCCATGGCGTGTTCCACGGCCGTCGCCATCTTCTGCAGCTTCTCGATCCGGGCGGTCAGCAGCTCGTGCTGGCGGCGCAGGTGCGCGCGCGGGTCCGCGTCCGGGTCGTCGAGCAGGGCGGCGACCTCGTCGAGCGGGAAGCCGAGCTCGCGGTAGAACAGGATCTGCTGCAACCGGTCGAGGTCCTCGTCGCCGTAGCGCCGGTGGCCCGCGTGGCTGCGCTCGCTGGGCACGAGCAGGCCGATGTCGTCGTAGTGGTGCAGTGTGCGCACCGTCACACCGGCGAAGCCCGCGACCTGTCCCACGGAGTAGCTCACTTCGTCCGCTCCCTTCTCGGTACGCGCTCCACGGTGGCTCCTCACGTCGCGTGAGGTGCAAGCCCGGCACGGACACCTCCGGATGTCCCGTCCGTTATGTCCGCATATCGTGAGCTCGTGGCCCAGGACACCGCGCAGCAGGCATCCGCCGCCCCGGCGACCCCGGCGCGCGCCCTGCTGCCGTTGATCCTCCCCGCTCTCGTCGTCGGGGTGGGCGCGAGCCTGCTGTTGCTCGGGGTGAGCGCGGCGGCCGAGGAGTTGCAGCACGTGCTGTGGCGGAACCTGCCGGACGCGCTGGGGGTGGGCCGGTACTCCGTGCTGTGGATGCTGGTCGTGCTCACCGCGACCGGGATCGCCGTGGGCCTGGTGGTGTGGAAGGTTCCCGGACACGCCGGTCCCGACCCGGCGACCACCGGCCTGGACGCTCCCGTGCTGCCGCCCGCCGTGCTGCCGGGGTTGCTCCTGGCGACCGCGCTGATGCTCGCGGGCGGGCCGAGCCTGGGCCCCGAGAACCCGATCATCGCGGTGAACGTGGCGCTGGCCTTCTGGCTGGGACGCCGGCTGGCCCCGCGGCTGCCGCGCGGGCTGTGGCCGGCGCTGGCGGAGGCGGCGACGATCGGCGCGCTGTTCGGAACGCCGGTGGCGGCGGCGCTGGTGATCTCCGAGGCGCTGGCCGGACGGCAGCTCAGGGGCGCGCTGTGGGACAACGTCTTCGGACCGCTGCTGGCGGCCGCGGTCGGCGCGCTGACGGTCACCCTGGTGGCCCGCCCGACGTTCGATCTGCGGCTGCCCGCGTTCGGGCGGCCCGGCTGGGGCGATCTGCTGGCGGTGCTGGTGACCGCGTCGGCCGCCGCGCTGCTCGGCATGGCGGCCGTGCTGGCCTTCCCCCACGTCCACGGCGCGTTCGCGCGGCTGCGGCACCCGATGCTGGCCCTGCCCGTGGGCGGGCTCGTCCTCGGGCTGCTGGCGGCCCTCGGCGGGCATCTGACGCTCTTCAAGGGGCTCGACGAGATCGGCGAGCTGGCGGCCGACCCGGCGGGCTGGACGGCCGGGGAGTTCGCCACCATGACGGTGGTGAAGCTGGCCGCGCTGCTCGTCGCGGCCTCCTGCGGTTTCCGGGGCGGACGGATCTTCCCGGCCGTGTTCGTCGGCGTCGCCTTCGGGCTGTGCGCCCACGCGCTCGTGGACGCCGTCCACCCGGCCCTCGGCGTCGCCGCCGGGGTGCTCGGCATGTTGCTCGCCGTCACCCGGCAGGCCTGGGTGAGTCTGTTCACCGCCGCCGTGCTGGTGGCCTCGCCCACGATCCTCGCGCTGCTGTGCATCGCCTCGCTGCCGGCCTGGCTGCTGGTGACGGGGCGGCCGCAGATGCAGTTGCGCGCGGACGGAACCCCGGTCCGCTGACCGACGTTGATCCCTTCAGGAGGCACGCCCATGCCACTGCACAAAGGACCCGAGAAGCCCGACGAGCGTCCGTTGTCCGTCAATCCCTTCTACGGCGAGGCCGACCCGGTCGGCGGGATGACCGAGGCCCCGCCCAAGCACCGGCTGCCGAGCTCTCCCCTGCCGCCGTCGACCGCCTACCAGGTGGTCCACGACGAGCTGATGCTCGACGGCAATTCCCGGCTGAACCTCGCCACCTTCGTCACGACCTGGATGGAACCGCAGGCCGGGGTCCTGATGGGTGAGTGCCGGGACAAGAACATGATCGACAAGGACGAGTACCCGCGCACCGCCGAGCTGGAGCGGCGCTGTGTGGCGATGCTCGCCGACCTGTGGAACGCACCGGATCCCTCGGCGGCGGTGGGCTGTTCGACGACCGGGTCCAGCGAGGCGTGCATGCTCGCGGGCATGGCGCTGAAGCGGCGCTGGGCGCAGCGGAACGCCGGCCGGTATCCGGGGGCGCGGCCCAACCTGGTCATGGGGGTCAACGTCCAGGTGTGCTGGGAGAAGTTCTGCAACTTCTGGGAGGTGGAGGCCCGCCTGGTGCCCATGGAGGGCGAGCGCTTCCACCTCGACCCGCAGGCCGCCGCCGAGCTGTGCGACGAGAACACCATCGGGGTCGTGGGCATCCTCGGCTCCACCTTCGACGGCTCCTACGAGCCGATCGCGGACCTGTGCGCCGCCCTGGACGCCCTCCAGGAGCGCACCGGCCTGGACATCCCGGTGCACGTCGACGGGGCGTCCGGGGCCATGGTCGCGCCCTTCCTCGACGAGGACCTGGTGTGGGACTTCCGGCTGCCGCGCGTGGCGTCGATCAACACCTCGGGGCACAAGTACGGCCTCGTCTACCCCGGTGTCGGCTGGGCGCTGTGGCGGGACAAGGAGGCACTGCCGGAGGAGCTCGTGTTCCGGGTGAACTACCTGGGCGGCGACATGCCCACCTTCGCGCTGAACTTCTCCCGGCCCGGGGCGCAGGTCGTCGCGCAGTACTACACCTTCCTGCGGCTGGGCCGCGAGGGTTACCGGGCCGTGCAGCAGTCCACCCGGGACGTGGCCCGGCGCGTCGCCGACCGCGTGGAGGCGCTCGGCGACTTCCGCCTGCTGACCCGCGGCGACGAGCTCCCGGTGTTCGCGTTCACGACGGCCCCCGAGGTGCGGGCGTACGACGTCTTCGACGTGTCCCGGCGGCTGCGCGAGCGGGGCTGGCTGGTGCCGGCGTACACCTTCCCGCCGAACCGCGAGGACCTGTCGGTGCTGAGGGTGGTGTGCCGCAACGGCTTCTCGACCGACCTGGCCGACCTGTTCGCGGAGGACCTGGAACGCCTGCTGCCCGAACTGCGCCGCCAGCCGCACCCGTTGACGAGGGACAGGGACGCGGCGACGGGCTTCCATCACTAGCCTCCGCCGGACCGATGCCACTCGGTGCTGCTGGACGCGAGCACGGAGCCGCCGGGCGGGACGGCCGGGGCCAAGCACGCAGCCGCCGGGCACGAGGGCGGAACGGCCGAGGCCGAGCACACAGCCGCCAGGCACGAGCACGCAGCCGCGCCTACGGTCCCGCCCGTCGCGAGAGCCGTGCCGTCGGCCACGCCTGCTCCGCCGGACCGGCCGACCGCGCGCGACACATCCCGGCCGCGTCGCCGCGGGCCATGGGAACCGCCGGGCGGGTCACCGGCGGTTGCCGGAACGTGAGGTCGTGGCCGTTGGGTCAGGGGGCCGCGGCCTTCGCGCGAGGCGGAGACACGCCGTCGGCCGGCCCCGACGGGACCCGGTCTAAGCCCCCCCCTCTGCCCAGCGCGGCCTAGCGGCTCAGCCGGGCGAACCTCCTGACCGCCAGCGGGAAGAACACCGCCAGCAGCACCAGCGGCCACACCACCGCCGCCCACACGTGCCCCGGTTCGCCGCCGGGACCGCCCACCAGGTCCCGTACCGCCGTCGCCGTCCGGGACATGGGGTTCCACTCGACGACCGTGCCCAGCCAGCCCGGCATGGAGTCGGGGGTCGCGAACGCGTTGGACAGGAAGCCGACCGGCCAGACCAGGATCTGCACGGCCTGCACCATCTCCGGTTTCCCGGCGACCATCGCGAGGTGGATGCCGATCCAGAGCATGGCGAAGCGGAACAGGAGCAACAGGCCCACCGCCGCCAGGAGTCCGGCGAAGCCCCCCTGCACCCGCCAGCCGATCGCGAACCCGACACCGATCATCACGGCCAGGCTCAGCACGGACTGGAGCATGTCGGCCACCGAACGGCCCACCAGGACCGCCCCGTTGGCCATCGGCATGGAACGGAAACGGTCGATCACGCCCTTGTCGAGATCCTGGGTGACGGCGATCATCGTCGCCTCCAGCCCGAACGCCATGGTCAGCGCGAGCATCCCCGGGACCAGGTAGTCGACGTACTCCCCGTCGACACCGCGGCCCCCGCCGACGAGATAGCCGAACATCAGCAGCAGCATCACGGGGAAGACCAGGCCGACGACGACCCGCACCGGCTGCCGTGCCCAGTGGGCGAGTTCGCGCCGGGTCATGGTCCAGGAATCGGTCAGCGCGTACGTGCTCACACAGTCTCCTTCACTCGGTTGTCGTCACCGGTGAGATGCAGGAACACCTCGTCCAGGGTGGGCCGGCGCAGGGCCACGTCCTCCGCCTCGATCCCGGCCGCCCCCAGGGCTCGTACGACCTCGGAGAGCGCCGCCATCCGGTCGGTGACCGGGGCGCTGAGCAGCCTGCGGTCGGGGTCGACGGAGACGCCCTCCGCGGGCACCGGCAACAGGGCGAGGGCGGCGCCCAGTTGGCCCGCGTCCCGCAGGACCACGTCGATGCGGTCGCCCCCGGTGCGCGCCTTCAGCTCGTCCGACGTGCCGTCGGCGACGACCCGGCCCCCGTCGACGAGGGAGATCCGGTCGGCGAGCTGGTCGGCCTCCTCCAGGTACTGCGTGGTCAGCAGGACCGTCGTACCGCCGCCGACCAGGGAGCGGACCGCGGCCCACACCTCGGCGCGGCCGCGCGGGTCGAGGCCGGTCGTGGGTTCGTCCAGGAACAGCACCTCCGGGTCGCGGATCAGGGAGGCGGCGAGGTCCAGTCGGCGCCGCATGCCGCCGCTGTAGGCGCGGACGGGTTTGCGGCCGGTGTCGGCGAGGCCGAACCGCTCCAGGAGCTCGCCGGCGCGCACGCGCGCGTGGCGGGCGCCCAGGTGGTAGAGGCGGGCGAACATCTCCAGGTTCTGGCGGCCGTCGAGTTCCTCGTCGAGGGCCGCGTGCTGGCCGAGCAGACCGATGCGCAGCCGTACGTCGTAGGCGGCGCGCTCCACGTCGTGGCCCGCCACCTCGGCGCGACCCTCGTCGGGCCGCAGCAGGGTGGACAGGACGCGGACCAGGGTCGTCTTGCCCGCGCCGTTGGGGCCGAGGACGCCGTGGACGCTGCCGCGCGCGACCCTCAGGTCCAGCCCGTCCAGGGCGGCCTTGTCGCCGTACCGCTTCCGCAGGCCTTCCGCGACGATCACGTCGGTCACCTCGGTCATCGGGCACCCTCCCCAGGGGTTCAAGGCGTAGTCAAACTTGACTACCGATCCAAGGTAACGCCGACGACGGCACTCGTCAAACTTGATTAGTCAGCGTCCCCGGGGTGTCGCTCCCCCGTCGCGTACGGGTTCTCCTCACCCTCGGCGAGGACGCCCACGAACGGATCGCCCTCCCCCGCGAAGGTGTACGCCCCCTCCTCGACGCGGGCGATCAGCCCCTCGGTCCACTCGGCCTCGGCGTCGGCCGTGTGGATCCAGAGGTTCATGATCTCGCCGATGTGCCCGAGTTGCTGCGGGCCGTCCTCGGGCACGTAGTGCTCGGTGACCGCGGAACGCCACTCCTCGATGCGCCGCACGCGCTCCTTGAGCAGCGCCACCGCCTCCGCGCGCGGCAGGTCGACCATGAAGCCGATGGCCGCGGACTTCATGTCCGTCTTCTGGTCGTAGGAGGTCAGCGCCTCCCGCACCAGCCGCAGGTACTCCTCCGTGCCCAGGTCGGTGATCTCGTACTCGGTGCGCGGCGGGCCGCCGGCCGTGGACGGCGCGATCTCGTGCGCGTGCAGCAGCCCCTGCTTCGCCATCTGCTTCAGTGCGTGGTAGATCGAGCCGGGCTTGGCGTTGGACCACTCGTGCGCGCCCCAGTACTCCAGGTCGTTGCGCACCTGGTAGCCGTGGGCCCGCCCGTGCTGGCGCACCGCGCCGAGCACGAGGAGACGGATCGTTGACATGCGGTCCAGGTTATGGCTTCCTCACTCCGCGGCGAGCGCCACCAGCTCGAACGCCGTCCTGCCGTCCAGGGACTCGCGGATGATGTCGGCGTGGCCGGCGTGCCGGGCCGTCTCCCGGATCAGGTGCAGCAGCACCCAGCGCACGGAGACGCGGCCCCCCGGCGGGAACCAGGGCTGGTCCGGGAGCGGGAAGGTGTCGTCCAGGCTCGGCACCGAGCGGGCGAACGCCTCCGTTGCGGCGGCCACCTTCTCCCAGTACGCCAGCTGCGACTCGACGGTCTCGTCACCGACCAGGGCGAAGCACTCGTGCCAGTTGGACGGCTCCCGGTGCACGGCCGGCTCCTCGCCCCTGGCCCGGGCGATCCAGCTCTGCTCGGTCTCGGCGACGTGCTTGAGCAGCCCGCCCAGGGAGAGTTCGCTCGCGCTGGGCTTCGCGGCCGCCTGCTCCTCCGTCAGCCCGAGGACCGCGCGCCGGATGCCGCCGCGCTGCTCCTCCAGGAAGGCCAGGAGCGCGCCGCGCTCGTCGCCGTACTCCTCCGCGGGAACGTGAGTGACCATGACAGCCGCCTTTCGTAGGGCTCGGGAAGGGCTTCCCCCCGACACCCACGAAACTACGGGCCCTTCAGGACAGGTTCTGTCCTGAAGGGCCCGTGGCGGACGTCGTGCCGGAGAGATCAGAACGGGAAGCGGCTCCGGCCGTGCTGGACGGAGATCCACTTGGTGGTGGTGAAGGAGTCCAGCATGGTGTCGCCGTTCAGGCGGCCGATGCCGGAGTGCTTCTCGCCGCCGAAGGGGACGATCGGCTCGTCGTGGACGGTGCCGTCGTTGACGTGGAACATGCCGGTCTCGATCTGCTTGGCGAAGGCGACCCCGCGCTCGATGTCCGCGGTGTGGACGGCGCCGCTGAGGCCGTACGGGGTGTCGTTGACCAGGCGGACGGCCTCCTCCTCGCCGTCGAAGGTGACCAGGAGGGCGACCGGGCCGAAGAGCTCCTGCCTGAGGAGGGGCGAGTCCGCGGGGAGGTCCGTCAGGACGGAGGGCTCGACCAGGTTGTCCGTCGCGGTGCCGTGCACCAGCGCGGTCGCGCCGTCGGCGATCGCCTGCTCGACGGCGCCCGTGATGGCGTCCGCCTGCGAGGAGTTGATGACCGGGCCGATGACGGTCTCCGGGTCGCGGGGGTCGCCGGTCTTCAGGGCCCTGACCTTGGCGACGAACTTCTCGGTGAACTCCCCGGCCACCGCACGGTCGACCAGGACGCGGTTGGCGGCCATGCAGACCTGACCCTGGTGGACGTACCGGCTGAAGACGGCGGCGTCGACCGCGTAGTCGAGGTCGGCGTCGTCGAGGACCACCAGGGCGCTGTTGCCGCCCAGTTCGAGGACCGAGCGCTTGAAGTTGGCGGCGCAGACGGTGGCCACGTGGCGGCCGACCTTGTCGGAGCCGGTGAAGGAGATGACCTTCGGGACCGGGTGCTCCAGGAAGGCGTCACCGATCTCGGCGATGTCGGTGATGACGACGTTGAGCAGACCGCCGGGCAGCCCCGCGTCCTCGAAGATCTTCGCGACCAGGGCGCCGCCGACGATCGGCGTGTTCTGGTGCGGCTTGAGCACGACGGCGTTGCCGAGCGCGAGCGCCGGGGCGACCGACTTGATCGACAGCAGGAAGGGGAAGTTGAAGGGGCTGATCACGCCCACGACACCGACCGGCACGCGGTAGACGCGGTTCTCCTTGCCGTCCACCGGCGAGGGGATGATCCTGCCTTCGGGGCGCAGCGCGAGGTTGACCGCCTCGCGCAGGAACTCCTTGGCGAGGTGAAGTTCGAAGGCGGCCTTCAGACGGGTGCCGCCGAGCTCCGCGATGATCGCCTCGGAGATCTCCGCCTCGCGCTCCTCGATCAGCCGCAGGGCCTTCTCGAACACCTCGCGGCGGGCGTAGGGGTTGGTCCCGGCCCACGCCTTCTGCGCCCGGGCGGCGGCCCGGTACGCCTCGTCGACCTCGTCGACCGTGGCTATGGTGATCGACGCCAACTTCTCGTTGTCGTACGGGTTGAAGTCGATGATGTCCCAGGAACCGGTACCCGGGCGCCACTCACCGTCGATGTACTGCTGGGCCAGGTCGGTGAAGTACGACGACATGTGATCCCCAAATCACTAGCAGACACACGATCAACGTCACGGTCTGATCACACGTCATCGTACTTGCGCGGCACGCCAGTTGGGCACGCTGAGCAATCTTCTGGGGAGAACCCTTGGTGGGGTGGTGGAGATCTCGCGGACGTCTCAGGAGAGCTGGAGGAGTCCGCGCAGCAGGTCCCGGCTCTCGTCCGGGCCCGGGCTGTCCTGCTGGAGCTCCTTCATCGCCTTCTCGTACTGCGTCACGTCCTCGCGCTTGTCCAGATAGAGCGCGCTGGTGAGCTGCTCCAGGTAGACGACGTCCGTCAGGTCGGACTCGGTGAAGCTGAGGATCGTGAAGGCGCCGCTCTCACCGGAGTGGCCGCCGAAGCCGAACGGCATGATCTGGAGCCGTACGTTGGGGCGTTCGGAGACGTCGATGAGGTGCTGGAGCTGTCCCCGCATCACCTGGCGGTCGCCGTACGGGCGGCGCAGGGACGCCTCGTCGAGCACCACGTGGAACTCGGGGCCGCCGTCGTCGGCCAGGTACTTCTGGCGCTCCAGGCGCAGCGCGACGCGCTTCTCGACGTCCGCCTCGCTCGCGCCCTGCATACCGCGCCGCACCACTGCACGTGCATACGCCTCGGTCTGCAACAGGCCGTGGATGAACTGGACTTCGTACACGCGGATGAGGGAGGCGGCGCCCTCCAGGCCCACATAGGTGGGGAACCAGCTCGGCAGGACGTCGGAGTAACTGTGCCACCACCCCGCGACGTTGGCCTCACGGGCGAGGGAGAGGAGCGAGGCCCGCTCCTGCTCGTCCGTGATGCCGTACAGCGTCAACAGGTCTTCCACGTCACGCGTCTTGAAGCTCACCCGGCCCAACTCCATCCGGCTGATCTTCGACTCGGACGCGCGGATCGAGTAGCCCGCCGCCTCGCGCGTGATGCCCCTTGCCTCACGCAGTCGCCTGAGTTGCGAGCCGAGCAGCATCCGCCGCACCACCGATCCGGGCTCTCCCGCGCTCACGTTCGCCAGCCTCCCCAACGTCTTCAGGGGCCGAAGTCTGCCACTAAAACACTCCGAGCAGTACTCGTCCGATTACAGATATGGAAAGAAGCCAAAGTTTCTGCACAGGGCCGGGACAGACAGTGGGAAGGAAGAGGCAAGAAACAGTGGAGAAGATGGCGGAAAAAATGGCCAACAAGCGGTACGGGTAGGGCCAATTCGGTCACGTGCACGTGCATCTGCACCTTGCATCTGCATCGCTCATCCGAAACCATGGTCCCGCGCAACCGCTGCATCGCAACGACCGCGAGTTCCCGGGAGTGCCTCGCATGGGGATGAATGGATCGACCATGCTCGAGCCGTTACGGCAGGGCCTTCCGCCGCTGGATCCCGCGGCCGTGTCCGACGCCGCCTCCTGTTCCCTGCCCGCCCGCTACGAAGCGGTGGGCGACGCACGGAGGTTCACCCGCAGAACGCTCGACCAGTGGGAGCTGAGCGACCACTTCGACGACATCTGCCTCGTCGTGTCGGAACTGGTCACCAACGCACTGCGGCACGCGATGCCGGCCCACGGCGCGCACTGCGCCGAGCAGAACCCGCCCGTGCGGCTGCACCTGATGCGGTGGACCGGACGACTCGTGTGCGCGGTACGCGATCCCAGCCAGGAGAGTCCGGTCGCACGCGACTCCGACGACTTCTCGGCGGAATCGGGGCGCGGGCTGTTCCTCGTCGACTCCTTCAGCGACAGCTGGGGGTGGCACCCGATGGCGGGGACGCTGGGCGGCAAGGTGGTCTGGGCGCTGTTCCGGCTCCGGCCGCACACGGGTCCGGCCACGGCGTCCGCCGAGTGAGACACCGCGGCGTTTTATGACGCCGCGGTTCTACGCGCGTCACTCAGTGCTCGGTCACGGCCACCCGGGGTCACCCCGGGACAGCCGGACTCAACCCGCGATCAGGTGGTCGAACTCGCCGTCCTTGATGCCCAGGAGCATCGCCTCGATCTCCGCGCGCGTGTAGACGAGCGCGGGACCGTCCGGGAAGCGGGAGTTGCGCACCGCGACTCCCCCGTCCGGCAGGCGCGCGAACTCCACGCAGGAACCCTGCGAGTTGCTGTGCCTGCTCTTCTGCCAGGCCACCCCGCCAAGATCCGTGGCCGTCATGCCGTTGTACACGTCGAGGTCCACAGGTCGCTCCCCGGTGGTGCGGTGGCCTTGTGGCCAGTGATGCAGCTGTCAACTAGTCCGGATCATAGCTCTGTTCACGTGCAGATGCATGAGCAGATGCACGTGCACAAGGGGTGTTCCTGCGGTTACAGATGTGACGACGGGGCCGTTAGATGCGTTCCATCGTCTGCCCCAGCGCCCGCATCACATGCGTCCGCCAGCCCCCGTCCATGATCGTCCGGGTCATGAGCTGAGCGGGGTCGCCGGGATCGAATCCCTCGTGCACTAGGAAGAGACGCGTACCGCGCCCTTCCTGTTCCACCTTCCATGTCACGGTCCAGTCGGCGGAGTTGGCCGGGTCGGCGTCGGTCCACCGGAGTGCGAGCATCCGCTGCGGCTCGTAGGCGAGGACCTCCACCTCGACGGTGCCCGAGAAGTTCGAGTTCGGCCGCGGGACCGAGGTCATGGTGTACCGATGTCCGACCTCCAGCCGGAACGCCTCCGCCCCTTGCATCTGCCACTGCACGAGCAGCTCGGGCTCGGTGAGGGCGCGCCAGACCTTGGCGGGCGGGTGCGGGAAGAACTCGTCGACGCGGATGACCGTGAGGTCGTCGTCGGGTGCGTTGCTCATGTCACGTCATCGTCGGGCATGCGGTCGAGCAGGGCGCCCAGTTCCTTGAGCCGGCCGCGCCAGAACCGCTCGTACGGATGGAGCCAGTCCTGCACCTCGGCGAGCGGGGCCGCCTCCAGCCGGTAGATGCGCTGCCGGCCCGAGCGCTGTTCGGAGACCAGGCCCGCCTCGCGCAGCACCCTCAGATGCTCGGACAGGCTCGGGCGCCGCATGTCGAAGTGGTCGGCCAGGGCCTGGACGGGCTGGGGGCCGCCGTCGCGCAGCAGCCGCAGCACCTCACGGCGTACGGCGCTCGCGAGCGCGGCGAAGACGCGGTCCGCGTCGGCCTCGGTGGTCCCCGCCTCGACGGCTCCCGGTGCGGTCATGCCGGCCTTCCTACTGGTGTGCCTCCGTCAGCAGCATCAGACCGTTGCCGTCGGGGTCCGTGAAGGAGGCCATGCGGCCCCACGGGAGATCGTCGGGTCCCTGCACGGGGGTCCCGGCCTCCGCGAGGCGCGCACAGTCCGCGTCGACATCGGTCGTGACCAACATGATCCCCCGGGCCGAGCCGGGCTCGAAGCCGCCCATGCCCGGACCGGAGAGCGTGAAGACGGTCTGCGCGCCCTCGGGGGCCACCTGGAGCCAGCGCCCCTGGGGCAGGTCCCGGTCGGCGGTGACGGTCAGGCCGAGGACGTCGGTGTAGAAGCGCAGGGCGCGGTCCTGGTCGGAGACCGGGAGGGTGACGAAGGAGGCGTGCGTGATGGTCATGCCCAGGAGGATAGGTAGGACATTCCCTACGCGTCAACCGTAGGGAATCTCCTACCTATGAGCCCTCACCTGCTGGAGTACGGCAGCAGGGCCATCTCGCGGGCATTCTTGATGGCACGGGCGAGCTGTCGCTGCTGCTGGGCCGACACGCGGGTGACGCGGCGGCTGCGGATCTTGCCGCGGTCGGAGATGAACTTCCGCAGCAGGTCGGTGTCCTTGTAGTCGACGTAGGTGATCCCGGCCGCGTCCAGCGGGTTGGGGCGGTTCTTGGTGAGCTTGCGGTCGTGCTTGCGGTCGGCGTTGCGAGGCATCAGACCTCCAGGAGGGTGTCGAAGGCGGGCGGGAGGCGTTTCCAGGCGTCGCGGCCGGCCGCGTACTCGGCGTCGGTCAGCAGGCAGGACTCCAGCAGCCGCTCGAGTCCGTCGCGGTCGAGGCCGGGCGAGGTGAAGACGAGGTGCTGGCAGCAGTCGCCGTGCTCCGGGTGCCAGTCCAGCGCGGCGGCCGCCCGGCGCACCGGCGGGACCATGTCCCAGGCCGCGTCGGGGAGCGAGGCCAGCCACGGACCCGCGCTCTCCACGCACAGGGCGCCGCCGGCCGCGTCCCAGTGCAGCAGCACGTCCGGCCTGTCGGCGAGCCAGAACCGGCCCCGGCTGCGGGCGGCTGCGCAGGTGATGTCCTCCAGCGCCTCGTACAGCCGCTCCGGGTGGAAGGGCCGGCGGCGGTGCCAGACCAGCGTGGCGACACCGTGCGCGTCGGCCTCGGCGGGCAGCAGGGCACAGGCGGGATGCTGGGCGGCCGCGGCGGACTCCACGTCGAACCCGGCGAGGGCGGCACGGGCCAGGGGCGAGTGGGCGGAGGGCCGTACCGGATGGCGGGTGCCCGCCTCGTCGGTCGGCTCACCGCCCCGGATCGGGACCCGGCGGGCCGTCGGGTGGAGCTGGGCGAGGAGTTCGCGGTCCTCCTCGTCGGCCTCCGGGGAGTCGAGGACGGCGAGGACGGGGGCGTACTCGAGCTGGCGGGCGAAGGTGTCGGCCACCGTGCGCTGGTCGGTGGCCGCGGCGGCGAGACCGCGCTCGGCGAGGTCGTCGCCGTTGCCGAGGTACGGCAGCACGAGCGCCGGGTCGACCGCGGTGACCACGCCGGTGACCGTGAGGCCGCCGGCCGCGACCACCTCGGCCATCGCCTTGGGCTCGACGGAGTCCCACAGCTCGACGACCGCGAGGCGCAGCGTCCCGGCCGCGTCCAGGCGGCGCAGCTCCGGAACCAGGTCGTCCCGCAGCGCGCAGCAGGCGCAGTCGTTGACCAGGGGGGCCTCGCCGGCGGACAGGATGCCGGTGGCGTCGCGGATCGTGCGTACGACGGTGCCGGCCGCGGCCGTCGCCAGGTCGTGGTGGAGGACGACACTGCCGGGTACGTCGGCGAGCAACTGCCGGACGGCCGCCTTGCGCGCGTCGGCGTGCAGCCCGCCGACGATCACGACGGAGAGCATCAGCCCTTCTTTCCGTACCGGCGCTCGAAGCGCTCGACCCGGCCCGCGGTGTCCAGGACGCGGGCGGTGCCGGTGTAGAAGGGATGGCTGACGTTCGAGATCTCGACGTCCACGACCGGGTAGGTGCGGCCGTCCTCCCACTCGATCGTCTTCTCGCTCGTCATCGTCGAGCGGGTGAGGAAGGCGTGGTTCGCGGCACGGTCGCGGAAGACCACGGGGCCGTACGACGGGTGGATTCCCTCGCGCATGGTCAGCGCTCCTCTCGGAAGTCGACGTGGCGGCCGGCGACCGGGTCGTACTTCCGCAGCGTCATACGGTCCGGGTCGTTGCGGCGGTTCTTGCGGGTCACATAGGTGAAGCCGGTCCCGGCGGTGGACCGGAGCTTGATGACCGGGCGGAGTTCGTTGCGTGCCATGCTGCTATCTTACTGAAAATGAATTCCATTTACACAACTGCTTCGAGAGAGGTGCATCACCCGTGTCCGCCCACTGCATGCTGACCGGCGCACAGCCGGGCTTCGGCAACCGGATCTCCCACTCCCACCGGCGCACCTCGCGCCGCTTCGACCCCAACATCCAGTCCAAGCGCTACTGGCTGCCGAGCGAGGGCCGCCACGTGCGGCTGCGGCTGAGCACCAAGGGCATCAGGACCGTCGACTCGATCGGCGTCGAGGCGGCCGTGGCGCGCATCCGCGCGCGCGGGGTGCGGGTCTGAGGATTCGGGAGGAGAACCGGCATGGCGAAGAAGAGCAAAATCGCGAAGAACGAGAAGCGCCAGGAGATCGTCGCGCGGTACGCCGTACGGCGGGCCGAGCTGAAGGAGATCATCCGCAGGCCGTCGTCCACGGACGCCGAACGGCTCGCGGCCCAGGAGGAGTTGCGGCGGCAGCCGCGGGACGCGAGCGCCACGCGCGTGCGTAACCGGGATCAGGTGGACGGGCGGCCGCGCGGCTACTTCCGGGCCTTCGGGCTGTCCCGGGTGGGGCTGCGCGAGCAGGCGCACGCGGGACATCTGCCAGGTGTCCGCAAATCGTCCTGGTAGCCCTCACGGGTGGTGCTGGTAGCTTGCTGCGGTCGTCCGGCCGACCGCTACACCTTGGGAGCTTCCAGTGACTTCGGCGATCTTCTCGCGCACTGTGTCGGGCCGACGGGCCGGGCTCGCGGCCGCGGGTCTTGTGGGTGCGCTCGTGCTGACCGCGTGCAGCGGCGGGGGCTCGGACGACGACGCGTCGCCCAGTTCCAGCGCGTCCGCGCCGCCGTCGGCTTCGCCCTCCGCCGCCGCCTCCTCCTCCGGTACGTCGTCCTCGGCGTCCGGCGAGGTCGCGGGGAGCTGGCTGACCACCACCGGCGGCAAGGCGGTGGCGCTGCTGGTCAACGGCGACCGGGCCGGGCTGTTCGCCACCGGCGGCACGGTGTGCAGCGGCAGCGCGAGCGCGAAGACGATCCGTCTCAAGTGCGCGGACGGCAGCACGGACCGGGCCGAGGGGACGGTCGAGTCGGTCGGCAAAACCGAGCTCAAGGTGAGGTGGTCGGGTGCCGCCGGCACCGAGACCTACACCCGGGCCGAGGGCGGCCGCCTGCCGAGCGGACTGCCGACGGCGGGGCTCGGGTCTTAGCGCGGGGG
>NZ_LJBR01000245.1 GCF_001282115.1 Streptomyces sp. NRRL B-24085
TCCCGTGACCGACCCGGGGCCGTGGGGACGGGGAAGGGGCGCGGCAGCCGAGGGGGGTGCCGCGCCCCACCGCGTTCCACCGCGGCGGGCTTGTCAGACCTCTCCGCCCAGCAGGCGGCGGGTGGTCTCCACGCCCCACTGGTCCAGGGACAGCAGGCGGTCGCTCGACGCCATCAGGCCGCCCGTGTTCTCCACGTGGGCGGCCCAGCGCTCGCGGGTCTCCACGGCCGGGCGGGCCATGAGGCAGTCGGGGTCGTTGACCCAGAGCCGGCCGTGCTGCCACTGGCGGGCGGCGCCGGTGAACTCGGCGGCGTCCTGGCCCGGTTGGCTGTAGTCGCCGGCCTCCGGGCGGCGGTGCGGGGCCGTGTCGGGGCTGACCCGCATCGCGTCGAACAGGCCGACGGAGGGCAGGACGGGCGCCCCGCAGCCCAGCAGGTAGGCGTCCTCGCCGATGGCCCCGCGGATCAGCTCGATTCCGGAGCGGTACGCCGTGAGCGCGTCCGCGGCGGAGTGCCGTACGCCGTCCAGCGCGCCCGCGTAGAGGAAGTCGGCCTTGAAGTAGTCGTAGCCCTCGGCGACCAGGGTCCTGAAGACCGACGCCAGGTACTCGGCCGCCTCGGGGTGGGTGGTGTCCAGGACGCACAGGTCGTGGCCCCAGTTGCGGCCGGCGTGCAGGAAGCCTCCGTCGAGGTCCTCGACCAGCCAGTCGGGGTGCTCGGCGGCCAGGTCGCCGGCCGGGTCGACCAGGAAGGGTGCCGTCCAGATGCCGGCCCGGCGGCCCCGCGCGCGGATCGCGTCGGCGATGCCCGCGCGGGAGCGGAAGCGGCCGGAGAGGGTGAGCCAGTCGCCGAGGGCCTTCTGGTAGCCGTCGTCGATCTGGACGACGTCCACGGGCAGGTCGAGGGTCTCCATCGCACGGAGGTTCTCGTGGATGTCGTCCTCGGTGACGTCGGTGAAGTACTCGTACCAGGAGCACCAGACGGTGGGCGCCGGACGCGGGGACCGGACCCCGAGCCCGGCGGCCCACTCGCCCAGCACCGACTGGATGTCCGTGCCCGTGAACTCGTCCACCGGGCCGTCGGCGGAGACCTCGGCGGTGGCGCCGTCCACGGTGAGGCGGATCGACGGGACCGCACGCGTGGGGTCCGGCGCCGCCCACAGCCGTACCGGTGACCCGTCGCCCGGGTCGAGCGCCAGCAGCCCCTCGCCCTGGAAGGCGCCCTCGGGCACGGTGACGCCCGGCCGGTAGCAGACCGTCGCCCAGTTGTCGTTCGTCGGGCGGTACGGCTTGTCACCGAGGGCGTATGTGCCGCTGGGGCTCCAGGACTGCCAGCCCTCCTCGTGGACGCGGGCCCTGCGCGGGTCCACGGGCACCGAGGCGAGCGGGGTGAAGGGGTGGGGCACGGTGGTTCTCTCTCGGGTGCGGGCGGTCAGCCCTTGTTGGCGCCGAGGGTCAGTCCGCTGACGAACTGGCGCTGGAGCGCGAAGTAGACGATCAGTGTCGGGATGGCGGTGAGCAGGGCACCGGCGGCGACCAGGTTGGGGTCGGTGAAGTACTGGCCGGAGAGGTTGTTCAGCGCCGAGGTGATCGGCATGTTCTCGCCGGTGGAGATCAGCACGATGGCCCAGAAGAAGTCGTTGTAGATCCAGATGGACAGCAACGTCGCCAGGGCGGCCATCGCGGGCTTGCACAGCGGCAGCACGATCTGCCAGTACATGCGCCACACCGAGGCACCGTCGACCAGGGCGGCCTCGGTCAGCTCGTGGGGCAGCATCCGCATGTAGTTGGACAGTACGAAGGCGCAGAAGCCGGACTGGAACGCCACGTGGATCAGGACCAGGCCGAGCGCGGAGTCGTACAGCTTGCCGCTCATCGTGATGCCGGGCAGGTCGATGAGCAGGTACATGCGGTACAGCGGGGTGATGATGACCTGCTGGGGCAGCAGGTTGCCGGCGGTGAAGACCAGCAGCAGGAAGATGTTGAGCCGGAAGTCGAAGCGGGAGACGTAGAAGGCCACCATCGAGGAGACCAGCAGGGTCAGCAGCACGGCCGGGATCGCAATGATCAGCGTGTTCCCGAAGTAGTGCAGCATGTCGGACTGCTCGAAGGCGTTGGTGAAGTTGTCCAGGCTCAGCTTGTCGGGCCAGGACACGTAGCCCTTGGTGCTGGTCTCGGCGTAGGGGCGCAGGGCCGCGAAGACCGCCCACAGCAGCGGCGCGAGCCAGGCCAGCGAGGTGACGACCAGGAACACGTGCAGCAGGACGCGGGCCGGGCGGACGGGGGTGCGCTGCTTGGCCGGCGCGGTCAGGGTGCTCATGCGCGCCGCTCCTTCCGGAAGGTCGCGATCAGGTAGGGGATGATGACGACCAGCGAGATCACCAGCAGGACCACGGCGATCGCGGAGCCGTAACCGATCCGGCTGGACTCGCCGATGATGTTGTTGGTGATCAGGATCGACAGCAGTTCGGTGCCCTGGGCGCCCTTGTTGAAGACGAACACCAGGTCGAAGGCGCGCAGCGCCTCGATGATCGTGACGACCAGGACGACGGTGTTGGTGGGGCGCAGGGTGGGGAAGATGACGTTCTTGAACGTCTGCCACTCGTTCGCGCCGTCCAGCGAGGACGCCTCGCGCAGGGAGGGGTCCACGCCCTTGAGGCCGGCCAGGTAGAGGATCATCATGTAGCCGGTGTGGCGCCAGGACGCGGCGATCAGCACGGCCCACAGGTTGAGCTTGGGGTCGCCGATCCAGTCGATGTAGTGGCCGGGCTTGTTCGCCCCGATCAGGCTGTTGATCAGTCCGGTGTCGGGGTTGTAGACGAGCTGCCACACGAACCCGGTGACCGCGAGGGAGACCACGACCGGCAGGAAGAACGCGGTCTGGTAGACGCGGGAGAAGCGGATGTTCTTGTCGAGCTGCACGGCCAGGAACAGGCCCAGGGGCGTGGGGATCAGGATGAGCACCACGAACCAGACGACGTTGTGCTCCAGGGCGGGCCAGAACTGCGGGTTGTCGGTGAAGAGCTGACGGAAGTTGTCCAGCCCCACCCACTTGATGGAGTCGAAGCCGATCCCGTCCCAGCTCGTGAAGGCCAGAGCGATCGAGGCCAGCGCGGTGACCCAGACCAGGGCCACGTGCAGGACCGTGGGCACGCCCGCCATGAAGGCGAGCGTGATCCGGTCACGACGGGTCAGCAGGCGCTTGTGGCCGCGCGGGACCCGCTTGACAGGGGCAGCGCCCGGAGGCGGCACAGCGGCCGCCTCCGGGCTCTTCTCGGTGATGTCGGTAGTCATTCAGCCGCTCAGCTCAGGAGGACGCGAAGATCGTCTTCTTCTGGCGTTCGATCGAGGACAGCAGACTGTCGACGCCCTTGGGGTTCTGGAGGAACTTCTGCAGGGAGGGCTGCATCACCGTCGAGGTGAAGTCCGGACGCGAGTCACGGTCCATGAACTGGGTCAGGCTCTTGGCGCCGGAGATCATCTCGTACGCCTTCTTCTGCAGCGGCGTGTAGGACGAGGTGTCGGCCTTGCTGGAGGCGGCCACCACGCTGGAGTCGGCCTTGAGGTAGATCTGCTCCGCCTCCGGGGTGCCCAGGTACTCCAGGAGCTTGGTCACGCCGGCCTTGTTCTTGGGCGCCTTGGAGACCATGAAGCCGTCGGTGGGCGCCTCCACGGTGTCCTGCCCGTACGCCGGGTTGATCTCCGGGAAGGCGAAGAAGTCCAGGTCGTCCAGGTCGGCCTTGTTCGTGAACTGCTGCGCCACGAAGGAGCCCAGCAGGTACATGCCCGCCTTCTTGGACACCAGCGTCTGCGCCGCGTCCTGCCAGGTGCGGCCCATGAAGCCGTCCTGGTGGTAGGGCAGCAGCTCGGCCCAGTGGTCGAAGGCCGCCTTGACCTTCGCGTCCGTCCACGCCGCCTTGCCCGCCATCAGCTCGACGTGGAAGTCGTAGCCGTTGAGCCGGAAGTTGATCTGGTCGAAGGTGCCCATCGCCGGCCAGGCGTCCTTGTCGCCGAACGCGATCGGGACCAGTCCGTCCTTCTTCATCCGCTTGCACAGCGCGACCAGCTCGTCCCACGTGGTGGGGACCTCGTAGCCGTGCTGGGCGAAGACGCTCTTGCGGTAGAAGATCGCCCACGGATACGTGTACAGCGGCACGAAGTAGTACTTGCCGTCCGCGCCCTTGGAGAGCTTCTTCATGGCGTCCGGGAAGTTGGCGCCGATCTTCTGCCACACGTCGTCTATCGGCGAGGCGAGGTTCTTCGCGGCGAAGAACTGCATCCGGTAGCCCGCGAACCAGTTGAACACGTCGTCCGGCGTGCCCTGGAGGTAGGAGTTGATCTGCTCCTGGAACGTGTTGTGGTCCTTGGTGTTCACGTCGACCGTGATCCCGGACTGCTTCTTGAACGCCGCGTAGATCTCCGCGAACGCCTTCTTCGGCACCGCGTCCGACGCGTTCGACCCCAGCGTCACCGTCTTCGGGTCGCTGGAGCTGCCACTGCCGCCGCAAGCGGACAGCAACGGGATACCCGCCCCCAACAGGGCGGCACCCCCCACCCCCTTGAGCACACCGCGGCGGCTGGGCGAGGGGAGGGAAGACGAGAGGTCACGCATGGACGGCTCCTGAAGGCAGGGGTTCAGTCATGGAGGGGCTCGGAGACCAGTCGTAATCGACCAGAAACCAACTTGACCGAACACGGTGGCGCAATGACAGCGTTATGTCAGGTCATGCGTCAATAGCTTTCGAACTGATTTGTCGAAACGTGACCGACATCCCTGCCTCCCGGTGACCCGGGAGCCTCGCCGCCGACCCGCTGTTCAGTTGTGGGCGGCGAAGGCCTTGGAGAAGGCGAACGGGCCCTGCACGACCGAGCTGCACGTCGCGTCCGCGGAGGGCTTCGCACCGCCGGGGCACTGCTTGTCCCGGGTGGCGGACCACATCGACAGCCAGCCGAGCCCCTTCGCCCTGGCGAAGGTCACGAGCTGACCGGCGTCCTCGACCGTGAAGACCTCCGACGCCACGTCGTTGACCCCGATCATGGGGGTGACGGCGACCGCTTTCCAGGCCGCGCTGTCGGACAGTCCGAGGACACCCTTGACCTGCGCCTGGGTGGCGGTGGCGGCCTGCTCGGCGTACGTGCCCATGTCGCCGCTGTACGCGGGCCCGTAGTCCATCGCCATGATGTTGACGGTGTCGATGCGCACGCCGTTGGACTTGGCGTTCGCGAGCAGGTCCACGCCGTCCTGGGTGAGGCCCTCGGGCATCACGGGCAGGGTGAAGGAGACGTCCAGGTCCGGGTGGTCCTGTTGGATCCTGGCGATCGCCTGCGCCCGCCGGGTGTTCGCCGCCGTGTTCGGCAGCGCCCCGCCCTCCACGTCGAAGTCGACCTTGGTCAGGTCGTACGCGTCCACGACCTTGCCGTACGCCGCCGCGAGCGCGTCCGCCGAGGAGCAGGTGGTGGCCAGCTCGGAGCCGGAGGCACCGCCGAAGGAGACCCGGACGTCGCCGCCCTTCGCCCGCAGCGCGCCGATCTGGCCCGCGACCGCGTCGCTCGCCAGATCGCTGACCCCGCCCCACTTGGGGGTGCAGCCGCCGCCGTCGGTGACGAAGGCGAGGTTGTAGTCCTTCACGCCGGTGGCGTCGACGGCGGCCAGGAGGTCGAAGGCGGGGTGCAGGGAGATGTCGACG
>NZ_LJBR01000246.1 GCF_001282115.1 Streptomyces sp. NRRL B-24085
GGGTCCGTCCCCGGCCCCGGACCCGTACGGGCCGCCGCCGCAGGGACAGCAGCCGTATGGGCAGCAGCCGTACGGACAGCAGTACGGGCAACCCTATGGCCCGCCGTACCAGACCTGGGGACAGGGCTACAGCCCCTACGCCCGCCCCTCCTCCGTCAACGGCCTCGCCGTCGCCTCCCTGGTGCTCGGTGTCCTGTGCTGCTTCCCGGCCGTGGGACTGGTCCTCGGTGTGATCGCGCTGGCCCAGATCAGGAAGAAGGGCCAGTCCGGCAAGGGGCTCGCGATCGCCGGGTCGATCCTGTCCTCGCTCGGACTCGCCCTGTGGGTGACCGCGCTCGCCACGGGCGGACTCTCCGAGGCCTGGGACGGGTTCAAGAAGGGCGCGACCGAGGGCACGGCCTTCTCCGTGGTGAAGGGTCAGTGCTTCGACGCGCCGGGCGGATCACTCGAAGGCCTGACCTACGACGTCGACGAGGTGCCCTGCGCGGGTGAGCACGACGGCGAGGTGTTCGGCGAGTTCAGGATGACCGGCTCCGCCTTCCCGGGGGACAGCGCGGTCTCCGCCGCCGCCGACGAGAAGTGCTACCCGCTCCAGGACACGTACGCCATGGACACCTGGGCGCTGCCCGAGGACGTCGACGTGTACTACTTCGGCCCGACCCGGCAGAGCTGGCGCCTCGGCGACCGCGAGGTCACCTGCATCTTCGGCAACACCGACGACAGCGCGACCCTGACCGGCTCGCTGCGCGCCGACGAGACCACGCTCGACACCTACCAGGTGGCCCTCCTCAAGTCCCTCAACAGCCTCGACGCCGTGCTGTGGGAGGAGCCCGAGGACTACCCGGAGGACGACCTGCCCGGCTACCTGGACTGGTCGCGGGACGTCCACGACGGGCTCGACGAGCAGATCGGGGCGCTTCGCGCGCAGACCTGGCCGACCGGCGCCGACAAGCAGGTCGCGGCCCTGGTGAAGGACATGGAGAAGGCCCGCGACGAGTGGGCGAAGGCGGTGGACGCGGCCGAGGACGACGACGTGGACGCCTTCTACACCCACTACGACAAGGGGTACGAGTACGTCGACGGCCCCAGCACGGTCACCGCACGCAAGGCTCTGGGACTGGCCACGAAGCGGCCGGCGTACGACGAGGAGGGCGGCGACGGGAGCGAGGAGTCGAGCGGCGGCGAACTCAATGTGTGATCGCCGCCATAGCGGGGAGAAAGTGCCTGCGTAAAGCCCACCACCGGCACATGTCATCACATCGAGTGATTCTCTGGCCTTTACTTGCATGGGCCAACCCACGGTTGCCAGGCTGTTGCTGTCTGTACAACCTGATGGGAGCGGCCAGTGACATTCGGTGAGCAGCCGGCGTACCTGCGCGTCGCGGGTGATCTCCGCAAGAAGATCGTCGACGGTTCGCTGCCACCCCACACCCGCCTGCCGTCCCAGGCCAGAATCCGCGAGGAGTACGGCGTCTCGGACACCGTCGCGCTGGAGGCCCGCAAGGTGCTGATGGCCGAGGGTCTGGTCGAGGGCCGCTCCGGCTCCGGGACGTACGTGCGCGAGCGTCCCGTGCCCCGCCGTATCGCCCGCTCCGGTTACCGTCCGGCCTCCGGCGCCACCCCCTTCCGGCAGGAGCAGGCCGACGGGGAGGGGCGCGGCACCTGGGAGTCCAGCAGCCGGCAGACCGAGGCCCCGGCGGCCGTCGCCGAGCGGCTCGCCATCCGGCCCGGGGACCGGGTCATGTGCACGAAGTACGTGTTCCGGGAAGCCGGGGAGCCGATCATGCTCTCCACCTCCTGGGAGCCCCTGGCGGTCACGGGGCGCACTCCCGTGATGCTCCCCGAGGAGGGCCCCCTCGGCGGCATGGGCGTGGTCGAGCGCATGGCCGCCATCGACGTCGTCGTGGACAACGTCACCGAGGAGGTGGGCGCCCGCCCCGGCCTCGCCGAGGAGCTGCTCGCCCTGGGCGGTGTCCCCGGACACGTGGTCCTCGTGGTCCACCGCACCTACTACGCCTCGGGCCGTCCGGTGGAGACGGCCGACGTGGTCATTCCGGCCGACCGCTACCGGGTCGCGTACCACCTTCCGGTGAAGTAGTGCGCTCCCCGGGGAAGTTGCCCCGGGCGAACACTCAACCGGCCCACAGGCGAACGCCGTTCGAATTCGGCCGTTCTCGCAGGTCGACACCGCTGTCCCGGAGGTGTCCCTGAGCGGAGGCACCGCCCGCCACCGGGGGCGTGTTCACGATGCGCGCCCCTGTCGCAGGAGTCCGTCCTGGCTGGTTGCGTACCTCTTTGTGAAAACGCGTATTCGCTGCGTAAAGGTTGGGCGTAGGCTCGGGCATATGCGGATTGCGGTTTCCTTATCGGGTGGGGCTCGACGCAGGTCGGGAAGGAGCGGTGGGGCGCGGTGAACGACAGCACGATCACTCTTCCCTGGCTCGTCATACGACAGGACGACAACGGCAATCGCTACCGCGTGGGCAGGTACGCGACCCGGGCGGAGGCCCAGAAGATCGCGGACAGCCTCGACGCCCGCGGCCACAAACAGCTCTACTGGGTCGAGCGCATCGGCCCCAACGGCGTGAGCTCGGCCGACTGAGGCGGGCTGAGGCCGGCTGAGGAGCCTCCCGTAGGCTCCGGCGCATGACGGAACGGATCGTGGTGGTGGCCGCCGCCCTGTACGACGGCGACCGCCTCCTCGCGGCCCGCCGCAGCGCCCCGCCCGCACTGGCCGGCCGCTGGGAGCTGCCCGGCGGCAAGGTGGAGGAGGGGGAGTCGGCCGAGGCGGCCCTCGTGCGCGAGCTCCGGGAGGAGCTGGGTGTGGAGGCGGAGACGCTGGAGCGCGTCCCCGGCGAGTGGCCCCTGAAGCCCCCGTACGTCCTCCAGGCGTGGACCGCCCGCCTGCTGCGGGGCTCCCCGCAACCCAGGCCCCTTCAGGACCATGACGAACTCCGCTGGCTGACACCGGACCAGATCCGGGACGTGGACTGGCTCGACCAGGACGTGGAGGCCATCGGCGCGCTGGAGGCCATCAGGGGCGCGGGGAACCGCGCGACTGGCCCCCGGGAACCCGCACGCGCGCGACGGCAGGCACCGCCGAGCTCTTAGGCGCCCTACTTACGCCATTCGGCACGGTACCGCACCCCTGATATCGGGTATGTGCCCTTTAACCCCACGAAAGCGGACATGGGCTGGCCCGGGATGTGATCGGCGTGATCGACACCGAAGGCGACTGCGCCAAGTGGACCTTCCCGGCGGACCCGGGCGCCGTGCGCGCGGCCCGGACGGCCGTCCGGAACCGGCTGACCGACTGGCGCCTCGACGGCCTCGCCGACATCGCCGCGCTGCTGGTCAGCGAGCTGGTGACCAACTCGCTGCGGCACGCCACCGGCCCCATCGGCGTCCGGCTGGTCCGTCCCGAAGGAGCCGGCGGCGTCCTCCTGGTCGAGGTCTCCGACCCCCTCCCCGACCCGCCCCGCGAACGCGTCGCCGGCCTCGACGACGAGAGCGGCCGCGGTCTGCAACTGGTCGCCCATGCCGCCGACCGCTGGGGCACCCGTCCCGGCACGTC
The DNA here is from genome assembly GCF_001282115.1 of Streptomyces sp. NRRL B-24085. Lineage (GTDB taxonomy): Bacteria > Actinomycetota > Actinomycetes > Streptomycetales > Streptomycetaceae > Streptomyces. Next base: position 3,575 of record NZ_LJBR01000246.1, read on the forward strand.
GGGCAAGACGGTCTGGTTCGAGCTCTCGATGCCGGGATGAACAGGATCTGATCGCGGTGCGGAACGCCAAGAACACCTGTACGGCACCTCGTCCGCTGTCCATCGACTGGTTCAGGCCAGTGGCGGTTGTCGGCAGACGTGATTCGACGTCGTGTCCGCTGGTTAGAAGACTGGAAGTGTTGTCGCAGCCCGGACCGAAAACCGTCGGGATCGTGCTGTGATCGTGAACACCGTGTTGTGCGGCGCCGTAGTGCTGGATACTGCGGGCAGCCGCCCCCGGTGACCGGTACCGGACGCGGTGAGCTGGAGGGGACGGTTCGCGTGAGCGAGATACCAGCGAAGGCCACGGAGTCGAAGGACCCGTCGGGCGGCGCGAGGGCGGAGGCCGCGGATGCCGTGGCGGACGCCCGTCGAGGCGACGCGCCGTCCGGGGACGCCATGTGGCAGAGCAGCCCGCCCGGCTCGATCTACGACTACATCAAGGTCGCCTCCTTCTCCATCGGCCCCGACGGTCTGGTCGACCAGTGGAGCCTGCGCGCCGAGCAGCTCTTCGGCATCCCCGCCGAGCACGCCGTCGGCATGGACCCCATCGAGGCCTTCATCGACCCGGACCTGCGTGCGCAGGGCCAGCGCAAGATGGCGGAGATCCTGGACGGCCGCGAGTGGACGGGCGTGGTCCCCTTCCGGGTGCCCGCGTCGGCGGCCGACGGCGAGTGCGGCCGGGAAGGTCTCGCCGAGGTCTACGTCATGCCGACGCGGACCGAGGAGGGTGAGAAGGCCGCCGTCTGCATCGTCGTCGACGTGCGCACACTGCGCAGCATCGAGACCGACCTCGCCGCCTCGCAGGCCATTTTCGGTCAATCTCCTTTCGGGTTCGTGCTGATCGACCCCGAGCTGCGGGTCCGCCGCGTCAACTACCGTTTCGCCTCGCTCTTCGGCGGCACCCCGGACGACCACCGGGGCAAGGGCGTCCACGACTACCTGCCGCGGCCCGAGGCCGAGCGGGTCACCGCGACCCTGCGCCGGGTCCTGGAGACCGGTGACTCCATCACGGACATGCACGTCACCGGCTTCCTGCCGGGCTCCGACGAGCGCCGCCACTGGTCCATCAACCTGTACCGGGTGCGCAGCGGGTCGGGCCGGCCCATCGGCATCGCCTGGCTGGGAACCGACATCACGGCCCGTCGCGCCGCCGCCCGCGAGGCCGCCGCCGCACGGCGCAATCTCGCCCTCCTGAACGAGGCCGGCGCCCGCATAGGCAACTCCCTCGACCTGGAGACCACGGCCCGCGAACTCCTCGACGTCGTCGTCCCCGGCTTCTGCGACCTGGCCACCGTCGACCTCTACCAGGGCCTGCTGGCCGGTGACGAGACCCCGCCCGGGCTCGCCGACGGCAGCGCCGAACTGCGCCGGGTCGCCTTCGCCAGCGCGGTCTCCGACGCCCCGTTCGCCGGCTCCGGCGCCCCCGTCTCGGTCGGCGCGGTCCACCACTACCCCTTCAACTCGCCCTGCGCGGACGCCCTGCGCACCGCCCGCCCGCAGTACATCCCGGCCGAGGAGGGCGGCCTCGTGCAGTCCACGCTCGCCGTGCCGATGGTCGCCCACGACACCGTCGTAGGACTCGCGCAGTTCTCGCGGACCAAGGGCAGCGAGCCGTTCGGGGACCGGGACCGGGACCTCGCGGTGGAGTTGGCGGCGCGGGCGGCGGTCTGCATCGACAACGCCCGCCTGTACCGGCGGGAGCACGAACGGGCGCTGATACTCCAGCGGTCCCTGCTGCCCCCCGGCGACCCGGTCGCCTCCGGACTGGACATCGCCTGCCGCTACCTGCCCGGCAACTCCTCCGCCGACCGCCCCAGCGAGGTGGGCGGCGACTGGTTCGACGTCATCGAACTGCCCGGACACCGCACGGCGTTGGTGGTCGGCGACGTGATGGGCCGTGGTCTGCGCGCGGCGGTGGCGATGGGTGAACTCCGCTCGGCCGTGCGCACCCTGGCCCTGCTGGACCTCGAACCGGCCGAAGTGCTCAGCGCGTTGGACGAGATCGCCCGCGGCCTCGGCGCCCCCGGCGGAGTCCAGCAGGCCACCCGCGCGGCCCGCCGCCCCCGCGAGGCGGACCTGTCCGAGGTGTACCTCGCGACCTGCGTCTACGCCGTCTACGACTCGGTGACCCGCCGCTGCACCTTCGCCAACGCCGGCCATCTGCCGCCCGTGCTGGTCGAGCCCGGCGAGGACGCCCTGATGCTCGACGTGCCGCCCGGCATGCCGCTCGGCGTCGGCGGTGAGCCCTTCGAGGAGGTCGAGGTCGAACTGCCCGAAGGCGCCCTGCTCGCGCTCTACACGGATGGACTGGTCGAAAGCCGCGATCACCCCCTCGACGAAGGACTCCAGGCGTTCGTGGGGGCGCTCACCGACCCCTCCGCCCCGCTGGAGGACGTCTGCGACCACGTCCTCAACACCCTCGACACCCATCACGGCGAGGACGACATCGCGCTGCTGATGGCACGTGTCCAGGGCCTGCCCGCCGGGTCCGTCGGCGACTGGACGCTGCCGCGCGAGCCGCGCAGTGTGGGCCGGGCCCGCGAGTACGCCCGCGGCCAACTGCTGAGCTGGGACCTGGAACCGCTGGTCGACACCACGGAACTCCTGGTCAGCGAGCTGGTCACCAACGCCCTGCGGTACGGCGAGGGAGACATCCGGCTCCGGCTCCTGCTCGACCGCACCCTGGTCTGCGAGGTCTGGGACTCCGGCCTGGTCCAGCCGCGCCGCCGCCGCGCCCGCGACACCGACGAGGGCGGCCGGGGACTGCAACTGGTCGGCCTGCTCAGCGCGGCCTGGGGCTCCCGGCGTACCCCGCGCGGCAAGACGGTGTGGTTCGAACTGCCGCTGCCGGACGGGGAGAACGGCATGGTGGACCCGGCGGAGGCCCTGCTGAGCCTCTTCTAGGCGGGGTGCCCGCGCAGGCGTACGTCCCGCTCGGCGAGGTCACGCGCCTCGCGGGCCAGGACGTCCGCCCGCGGCAGATCGTCGGTCAGCCGCGCCTCCGACAGCAGGACGCGGGGCGCGGCACCGACCGCCTCGCGGTGGACGGTGACGTAGTCGTCCGCCGCGGCCAGCGACTCCCGGGCGACCAGCAGCGCGGCCACCGGGAGCACCCCGGACCGGCCGGTCGCCAGGGGCGCGGTCGCGTGCACGATCCGGCGCAGCACGCCCAGCGGGTCGTACGGCTGCCCGGACGTCGTCTCCCGTCGTACGGCGGCCAGGACCGCGTCGGCGTGCAGGAGGCGGGCGTACGTCTCGCCCTCGTACGCGGTGCCGTCGCGGTGGGGGGCCAGTTCCGCCTCGGCGCCTGTCAGGGCGGACGGGATCAGCCGGGCGGCCTCGGTGCGCGTGGCGCGCAGCCGGGCCACGGCCGTCACCAGGACGTCCGCCCGGGCGATCGCGGTCTCCGCAGCGCGCAGGTGGCCGGCCGCCTCGTCCGGTCTTCCGGAGGCGGCGGTCTGGTGGGTCCGGTTGAGCTGGACGGTGGCGCTGACCAGGCTGTCCTTGGCCAGTTCGACGTACCCGGTGACCGAGTCGTCCGCGAGCGCGGCCTCCGCTCCGGCCGCACGGGCGGTCAGGTCGCGGAAGCGGGTCTCGGCGGCCGCCAGAGCCGCGCCGGGAGCACGCTCCAGCCCCCGCAGGGCACGCAGGCTCTCCGCCGCCCCGCTCAGTCGCCGTCCGGCCTCCTCGCAGCGGCCCACGACCCCGGCGAGCGCGGCCGCCTCCTCCGGTACGCCCTCCTCGTACCGCCGCCGTATCGCGCACGCCGCCGCCAGCTCGGCCTGCGCCGCCTCGGCCGCCCCGGCGAGGGGGGCCACCGCCTCCGGGCGCAGGTCGGCTGCGGCGAAGTCCAGTTCCTCACGGAGGCTGCGCAGACGGTTGTCGGCGTCGGCCAGCGCGGCCCGGGAGCGCTCGTCGAGGTCGGCGAGCGGGGGCGTGGCCGCGGGTGACGGGTAGGCGCCGACGTGGGACGTGCCGGCGGCCGCCGGTGTCGTACGGCTGCGGGCGCGGCGCCTCCGGCGGACCGTGCCGTAGGCGGCCAGGACGACCACCACGACGAGGGCCGCGACCGGCAGGACCAGGTCGGTGCCGGAGGACTCGTCCTCGGCCGCGGCGGCGCTGACCCCGGCGCCTGCAACCGGAGTGTCGTCGTTGATCGTCATCCACAGCAGCACCAGCCACACGACCCCGGCCACCACGCCCAGCAGGGCGTGCGCCACTCGCGCGCATATGTGCGAGCGGCCCCGCCGCGGTCGGCCCCGTACCAAGGATGGCGTCACATTTCGGAGCGTATGGGCCGGAATGCGGGGGCGCGAGCGGGGCGGGGAGCACATATGCGCG
>NZ_LJBR01000247.1 GCF_001282115.1 Streptomyces sp. NRRL B-24085
GGGGGAGGCGCCGCGGGTCGCCGCATGGCTCGCGGAGAGCCTGGCGCTGTTCTCGATGCGGCAGCACCTGATCGTCAACCGCCGCGTCCGGTTCGACACCCTGGACCGGGAGACCGGCGACACGGCCCGCGTCCAGGCCGACTACATCAACCCCATGCGTCTCGCCGCCGACACCCCCTCCACCGCCCCCGACTTCGTCTGCGGCGGCCGCTACGCCTTCGCCCTGCTGCGCACGGACGACGGCTGGCGGCTCAGCGAGGTCGTCGTACAGGAGAAGTGGCGGCGTCTGCCGGACCCCCGGCCCGCACCTGTGATCAACTGAGCCGACACCCTCGGGTGGTCAACCGCACGCACTTCGGAGACCCACACGGGGTAGGAGGCGCCGTATGAACACGTTCGGCCACTGGCTTGCCTCCCCGTGGCGGCGCTCGACCGTCGCGGTGCTGGCAGGCGCCCTCCCCGTCCTCGCGTTCCCGGCCCCGTCCCTGTGGTGGTTCGCCTACGTCGCCCTGGTCCCGTGGATCGCGCTGATCCGCTCGGCTCCGACGGCGAAACGGGCGGCGTACGACGGCTGGGCCGGCGGTTTCGGGTTCATGGTCGGGATGCACCACTGGCTGCTGCCGAGCCTGAGCGTGTTCATCTTCGTCATCGGCGCCCTGCTCGGCGCGCTGTGGGCCCCCTGGGGCGCGCTGGTACGCCACCTCCTGGCCGGGACGCCCTCGCGCGGCCGGATCGCCGCCGCCCTGGCCGTACTGCCCTCGGGCTGGCTCGGCATCGAGCTCGTCCGCTCCTGGCAGGGGCTCGGCGGCCCCTGGGGCGTGCTCGGCGCCAGCCAGTGGGAGGTGGCGCCGGCGCTGCGACTGGCCTCGGTGGGCGGGGTCTGGCTGATCAGCTTCCTGATCGTGGCCGTCAACGTGGCGTTCGCCGTGCTGGCGACGGTCCGTGAGTCCCGGGTACCCGCGGTGGCGGGCCTGGTCGCCTGTGCGGCCGTGACCTCGGCGGCCTGGATGTGGTCACCGCGCCCCGACACCGGGGGGAGCACCCGGATCGCGGTCGTCCAGCCCGGTGTCGTCGACGGCCCCGACCGGCGCTTCGCCCGCGAGGAGCAGCTCACCCGCGACCTCGCCGGGCAGGACGTCGACCTGGTCGTCTGGGGCGAGAGCAGTGTCGGCTTCGACCTCGACGACCGGCCCGACCTGGCGAAACGGATCGCGGCGCTCTCCGCGGAGACCGGCGCCGACATCCTCGTCAACGTGGACGCCCGCCGCTCCGACAAGCCCGGCATCTACAAGAGTTCGGTCCTGGTCGGTCCCGACGGGCTCACCGGCGACCGCTACGACAAGATGCGCCTGGTCCCCTTCGGCGAGTACATCCCGGCCCGCTCCCTGCTCGGCTGGGTCACCTCGGTCGGCAAGGCGGCCGCCGAGAACCGCAGGCACGGCTCCGAACAGGTCGTGATGGACGTCGGCCACGGGCTGAAGGTCGGTCCGATGGTGTGCTTCGAGTCGGCATTCCCCGACATGAGCCGTCATCTCGCCGAGGACGGCGCCCGGTTGCTGGTCGCCCAGTCGGCGACCTCGTCCTTCCAGCAGAGCTGGGCCCCCGAGCAGCACGCCTCGCTCGCCGCCCTGCGCGCGGCCGAGTCCGGCCGTCCCATGGTGCACTCGACCCTGACCGGGGTCTCCGCCGTCTACGACGCCGGCGGCGGGCGCGTCGGGCAGTGGGTCGGCACCGACGCCAGCACCTCGCGCGTGTTCGACGTACCGCTGGCGACCGGGACGACGGCCTACGTCCGCTTCGGCGACTGGCCGGTGCACGCGGCCCTGCTCGTGCTCGCCGTGTGGTGCGCCGTCGAACTGGGCCGGCGGTTCAGGCGGCCCGCTCCTGCACCGCGCGTACCACCCGCTCGCACAGCTCATGGGTCGCCAGCGCGTCCCGGGCGCTGAGCACCCTGCCCGCGCGCACGGCGTCGAGGAAGGCGAGCACCGCCTGCTCGATGCCGCGCTGCCGGGCCACCGGCACCCAGTCGCCGCGTCGCCGCACGGTCGGCTGGCCCTTGTGGTCGATGACGTCGGACAGGTTGAGCACCTGCCGCTTGGTGTCCTGCCCGGACACCTCCAGGATCTCCTCGGCCGAGCCGCTGAGCCGGTTCATCACCCCGAGCGCGGTGAAGCCGTCCCCGGCGAGCTGGAGCACGACGTGGTGCAGCAGTCCGTCCGCCACGCGCGCGCGTACCGTCACGTCGTCGACCGGCCCCGGTACCAGGAACCGCAGGGTGTCGACGACGTGGATGAAGTCGTCGAGGATCATCGCGCGCGGCTCCTCCGGGAGCCCGATCCGGTTCTTCTGCATGAGGATCAGCTCGCGCGGATGCTCGGCGCACTGCGTGTACCCGGGAGCGAAGCGCCGGTTGAAGCCGACGGCCAGGCTCACCTCCCGCTGCTCGGCGAGTGCCACCAGCCGTTCGGAGTCGGCCAGTTCGTAGGCGAGCGGCTTGTCGACGTAGGTCGGTACGCCCGCTTCCAGCAGCCGGGCGACGATCTCGGGGTGCACGGCCGTCGGCGCGTGCACGAAGGCCGCGTCGAGGTCCTGCGCGAGCAGGGAGTCGAGGTCCCGGTGCCGTTGTCCCCCGGGCAGGTGGAGCCCGTCGGCGACCCGGGTCAGCGTCGCCGGCGTCCGCGTCTGCACGTGCAGCTCGATGCCGGGCCGGCTGCCGAGCACCGGCAGGTACGCCTTCTGCGCGATGTCACCGAGTCCGATGCAGCCGACCTTCACGTGGACTCCCTCATCTTGTCCGGCCTCATCTTGTCCGGCCAGGGCGTTGCCGGAAGCATACGGCGAGGGCCGCGGGACCCGGCCGGCGGCCGGGAATTCGCTGGTGGTGCGGGGTCGGGTGGGTCAGGATGCGAGGATGACGACTCAGCGCCGGGAACCCGCGACCACCGCCGACGAACGCAGCATGCTGGAGGGCTGGCTGGACTACCACCGGCAGACCCTCGCCTGGAAGTGCGAGGGCCTGACCGACGCCCAGCTCAGGACCGCCTCGGTGGAGCCGTCCACGCTCTCCCTGATGGGCCTGGTACGGCACATGGCGGAGGTGGAGCGCAGCTGGTTCCGCCGGGTCCTGGCCGACGAGGACGCGGGACCGATCTACTACAGCGAGGCCGACCCGGACGGCGAGTTCCGTCTCACCGAGTCCGACACCTGGCAGGAGGCGTACGGCACCTGGCAGGCCGAGATCGACAGGAGCCGGGAGAACGCGGCCCGCTTCGGCCTGGACGACATCACCGTGGGCAAGCACCGCCGGACCGGGGAGCGGTACAACCTGCGCTGGCTCTACACCCACATGATCGAGGAGTACGCCCGCCACAACGGCCACGCCGACCTGATCCGCGAGCGGCTCGACGGCTCCACCGGCGACTGACGTCAGCACCGGACGCCCCGAGCACGCCGTACGGGGGCGGAGATCACCCGTGCGGGGCAACCTCCGCTTGTCCGCTGTCGCCGAGGTCGCCCCAACCAGCAGAGTGACGCGGGTGCATCGAACCACGACTACCGCAACGCTCCTGGTCACCGTGGCTGTCTCGGCCCTCGCCGGCTGTGTGACGGTCCAGCGTCCCGCCGTGTCCGGGCCGCCGCCGACGACAGCGCCGTCGCAGCTCCCGGAACCGGGGGACGCCCGTCCGGACGGTCAGGCGGAGCCGCAGATCGTGCAGGCCCCGGCCCAGGAGGCGCTGTCCATGATCGATCCGTCCCCGCGCTCGAAGCCGGGTGGGACCGCGCCCGGCGGCAGCGCCCCGGGAACCGCGGCGGCCTCGGCGCACCCGCAGGACCGACAGCCCGCGCACGCGCATCCCGCGCACCCGGAGCGCCCCGCGCGCCGGGCACATCCGCAGCCGGGGCACCCGGACGTACCGCACCACCGGCAGCGGCGTGTCGAGATCCCGGACGTGGCCGAGGCGGTTCCGAGGTCCGTGCCCAAGGGGCCGAAGGACGTCTGCACGCTGGGCAGGAAGTACGGCCGCTGGCCGGAGGGCAGCCCGGAGTCGGTCATCTGCGACCAGACCTACGGGCGCTGAGACGCCCGGTGGCTCAGGGCCGCTGACGCGGCGGCCCCCACCTGCCGTCGGTCGATCCGCCTTCGCCCAGTCGCAGCTCCAGTCTGCTGATCGCCGCCCGCACCCCGTCGCTGTAGCTGTCCTCGCCCAGGGCCTCCGCCGCCCTGCGGGCCCGGCGGAGATGGGTGCGGGCGGCGTCGGCGCGGGCGAGCCGGACGTAGTCCGCGGCCAGGTTGAGGTGCAGCGAGGGGTACAGGGCGCGCACGGCGAGCCCGCTCTGGTGCCGGGCCGTCCGGTCGTCGGTGAGCTCCTCGGCGGCCGTCAACGCCCTGAGGTCCCAGGCGAGTTCGTCACAGGGGTCGTCCTGGGCGTCGGCCATGTAGTGGGCCAGGGTGCAGCGGTGCAGCGGGTCGCCGTCCTCGCCGATCTCCGCCCACAGCTCCAGGAAGCGGTGCCGGGCCTCCTCGCGGTCCCCCGCGTGGCACAGCATGACGACCTGCCCGATCCGTGTCATCACGGCATCCGGCGCCGTCTGCTCCTGTCGCTCCGTCACGCGTCCTCCAGGCCTGGTCGGCTGCCGTGCTGTCCTTCCCGACGCTAGCCGCCGCCACTGACAATCCCGGTCAGGCGGGACCGGGCCGGCCGGTGCCGCACCGGCCCGGCGGAGAAATCAGCCGAGGTTCGGGATCGTCCAGTCGATGGGCTCGTGGCCCTGCCGGGCGACCGCCTCGTTGATCTGCGTGAACGGACGCGAGCCGAAGAACTTCTTCGCCGACAGCGGCGAGGGGTGTGCGCCCTTGACCACCGCGTGCCGGCTCTCGTCGATCAGGGGGAGCTTCTTCTGCGCGTAGTTGCCCCACAGCACGAAGACCGCCGGGTCGGGCCGCTCGGCCACCGCGCGGATCACCGCGTCGGTGAACTTCTCCCAGCCCTTGCCCTTGTGCGAGTTGGCCTCTCCGGAGCGGACGGTGAGCACCGCGTTGAGCAGCAGGACGCCCTGCTGGGCCCACGGCATGAGGTAGCCGTTGTCCGGGATCTCCAGGCCAAGCTCCTCCTTCATCTCCTTGTAGATGTTCCGGAGGGAGGGCGGGGTCTTCACGCCGGGGCGGACCGAGAAGCACAGGCCGTGTCCCTGGCCCTCGCCGTGGTAGGGGTCCTGACCGAGGATCAGCACCTTCACCTGGTCGTACGGCGTCGCGTCGAGGGCGGCGAAGACCTCCTCGCGGGGCGGGTAGACGGGACCCTTCGCCCGCTCGTCCTCGACGAACTCCGTCAGCTCCTTGAAGTACGGCTGCTGCAGCTCGTCGCCCAGAACCCCGCGCCAGGACTCGGGCAGCATGGCGGTGTCGGTCACGTCAATTCCTCACGATGTGCGGTCACTTGCAGGGTTCAGAACCTACAGCCGCCCACTGACAATCGCTGCTACCAGCTCGTCTTCCAGTAGAGCTCCCACATCGTCATCATGGTCGCCGGGTCGATGACCCTCTCCAGCCCGGCGACCTCCTCGCTCGCGGCCACGTACTGCTTGCCCTGCCACAGCGGCACCAGCCGCGTGTCGTCCACGAAGACCTGCTGGGCCTCCTCGATCTGCGGGCCGACGGCCCCGCGGTCGCTCTCCGCGCGCGACTCCGGGAGCAGCTTGCCGGTGATCTCGGGGGCCTCGTAGGGGGTGCCGAGCGCGTTCTGCTTGCCCACGAAGGGCGCGATGAAGTTGTCGGCGTCGTGGAAGTCGGGGAACCAGCCGCGCCCGAACACCGGGTACTCACCCTTCTGGTAGCCCTCGACGTAGGTCTTCCAGGGGCGGCTCTTGAGGGTGATCCTGAAGAGACCGGAGGCCTCCAGCTGCCGCTTCAGCTCCTCGAAGGCGGGCTTGGTCGTCGAGCCGTAGCGGTCGCTGGTGTACCAGAGGGTCAGTGGGACCCGCTCGGTGATCCCCGCTTCGGTGAGGTACTTCTTGGCCTTGGCCACGCTGGGGTCCCCGAAGTCGTCGAAGAAGCCCGTGGTGTGGCCGGTGAGCCCGGCCGGGACCATGGAGTACAGCGGCTCGACGGTGTCCTTGTAGACGTAGTGGACGAGCGCCGGACGGTCGACGATCTGGGCGACGGCCTTGCGGACCGCGGGCTTCGCGGACCACGGGTCGCTCGGGTTGAACACCAGGTAGCTGATCTCGGTGGTGGGGTTCTCGATGAGCTGGAGCCCCTCCTTCTTCTGGTTGACCTCGATGTCCACGGTGTCGGCGGCGCCGAGCCCCCGGTAGACGACCGAGATCTCCTTGTTCTTGAGGGCCTTGACCATCTGGTCCGACCGCGGGAAGTAGCGGATGGTGACGGCCTTGTTCCTGAGGTCCGCGATGCCCTTGTAGTTGTCGTTGCGGACCAGCTCGGCCTTCTCGCCCTCCTGGTAGGAGTCGAGGGCGTAGGGCCCCGAGCCGCTGATCTTCCCGTCCTTGCGGATCGCGTCCTCGGAGTACTCCTCGGGGTCCACGATCGACATGGCCGGAGTGGTGAGCACCAGGGGGAAGGTGGCGTCGGGCTGGCTGAGGCGGAAGACGACCTCGCGGTCCCCCTTCACCTGCACCCGGGAGAGCGTGCCCAGCAGGCCCGCGGGGCCGCCGTTGACGTTGATCTTCTTGATCCGGTCGATCGAGTACTTGACGGCCTTGGCGTCCAGGGCGTGCCCGTTGGAGAACTTCAGCCCCTCACGCAGGGTGCAGGAGTACACGGTGCTCGACGAGTCGGTGAACTCGCAGTGCTCGGCGGCGTCGGGCTCGGGGTCGGACGCGCCCGGCGAGTAGTTGAGGAGCGTCTGGTAGACGTTGCGGAACAGCTCCCAGGAGTTGTCCCAGGAGGCCGCGGGGTCGAGGGTGGCCGGGGCGCTGGTGGTGCCCACGACGATCGACTTGTCGCTGTCGGACGAGTCCGAGGAGAACACACCGCATCCGGCCGTCGTGGTTATGGACACGAGCGCCGCGAGAGGCGGCAGGTATCGGTTCCGCTTGAACACGCGCTTGCTCCTCGAAATGCCGTGCCGAGAGTCGGCAAAACATACCGCAGCGCAACGCGCACTCAACCGGTTCGGACACAGGCGGCTTGATCACCGCACCGGTGATGACCCTGTAATGCCCCTGTGCGGCTTTTGTGCGTCGACACGGGCGCCGTCGGTGTCAACGGACGCCCGTGCCGAGGCGACGAGGGTCAGCCCACGCCGGCGTTGAGGAAGATGCCGCCGTCGACGACGAGGGTCTGGCCGGTGACCCAGTCGGACTGCGCCGAGGTGAGGAAGGCCGCGGCGCCGCCGATGTCGGAGGGCACGCCGAGCCGGGCCAGCGGGTAGGACGCTGCGGCCTCCGCCTCCCGGCCCTCGTACAGGGCCTGCGCGAACTTGGTCTTCACGACGGCCGGGGCGATCGCGTTGACCCGCACCTTGGGCGCGAACTCGTGCGCTAGCTGCTGGGTGAGGTTGATCATCGCGGCCTTGCTGACGCCGTACGCGGCGATGAAGGGCGAGGGCGCGATGCCCGCGACGGAGGCGATGTTGACGATCGCGCCGCCGTTGTCCTTCTGCCAGGCGTGCCAGGTCTTCTGGGCGAAGCCGAGCGCGGAGATCACGTTGGTCTCGAAGACCTTGCGCGCCACGTTGAGGTCGAGGTCGGCGATGGGCCCGAACACCGGGTTGGTACCGGCGTTGTTGATCAGGTAGTCGACGCGGCCGAAGGCGTCCATGGCACGCTCGACGGCGATCCTCTGGTGCTCCTCGTCGTGCGCCTTGCCGGCGACGTAGACGGCGCGCTCGGCGCCGAGCTGCTCGACGGCCTCCTTGAGGGCGTCCTCGGTGCGGCCGGTGATGACGACCCGGTCACCGCGCGCGACGAGCGCCTCGGCGACGCCGTAGCCGATGCCGCGGCTGGCGCCCGTGATGAGCGCGACCTTGCCCGAAGGCTCGGGGAGTTGCGAAGTCATGGTCCTGTTCCCCTAGTCGAGCGGTCCGCCGGCGACGTACAGCACCTGGCCGGAGACGAATCCGGCCGCCTCGCCGGTGAAGAAGGCGATGGCGTTGGCGATGTCGTCGGGCTCGCCGACGCGCGCGACCGGGATCTGGGTGGCGGCCGCGGCCTTGAACTCCTCGAAGCCCATGCCGACGCGCTCGGCGGTGGCGGCGGTCATGTCGGTGGCGATGAAGCCGGGGGCGACGGCGTTGGCGGTGATGCCGAACTTGCCGAGCTCGATGGCGAGGGTCTTGGTGAAGCCCTGGAGACCGGCCTTGGCGGCGGAGTAGTTGGCCTGGCCGCGGTTGCCGAGCGCCGAGGAGGAGGACAGGTTGACGATCCGGCCGAAGCCCGCGTCCACCATGTGCTTCTGCACGGCCTTGGTCACCAGGAACGAGCCCTTGAGGTGCACGTTCAGGACGGTGTCCCAGTCGGAGACGCTCATCTTGAACAGCAGGTTGTCGCGGAGCACGCCCGCGTTGTTCACGAGGATCGTCGGCGCGCCGAGCTCCTCGACCACGCGCGCGATCGCGGCCTGCACCTGGGCCTCGTCGGAGACGTCCGCGCCGACGGCGATCGCCCGGCCGCCGGCCGCGGTGATCTTCTCCACGGTGTCCTTGCAGGCGGCCTCGTCGAGATCGATCACGGCGACCGCACGGCCCTCGGCCGCCAGTCGTACGGCGGTGGCGGCGCCGATGCCGCGCGCGGCACCGGTGACGACGGCTACCCGCTGCTCAGTGGTGGACATTGCTGATTCTCCTCGCCCTTGAGAACGTTCCGGCCGGGTCGGTGAGCGACCGCTTAGTACCTTCGGCAGACGTGACGCTAGAAGCCCTGGCACGCGGTGTCAACGTCCCACGGGACCGGTGTGATCCATTACCTCACCAGCAGGTCGAGCAGACGCTCCGGTTCGGCCGTCGGATCCAGGGTGAGTCCGGTGTGCACGGGGCCCGGCTGGACGACCGTGGAGCGGGGTGCGACCAGCCACCGGAAGCGGCGTCCGGCGTCGTCGCGCGCGGCCTGCCCGGCTGTCTCGCCGCCCGCACAGACCGCTTCGACGCCGCCGAGGGCGGCCCGGACGCCGGCCACGTCCGCGGCGGGGTCGAGCGCGCGGAGCCGGTCCTCGTCGAGGTGGGTGCGCACGCCGACGTACGCCTTCGCCCGGCAGTAGACGATCACGCCTGCGTTGATGGACTCGCCGCGCTCGACTCGGGGAACGACCCTCAGCAGGGCGTACTCGAAGACGTCCCGTTCACTGGCCCGTCCGCCCCTGATGACGTGGCGCTCCACCACGCTGCCGGCCATGTGGATGTGGTGCTCGCTCACTTGTCCCCCTCGATGCCGCTGATGCGTTCGTGGACTGCGGCGGCCCGCAGGAGCAGGGGCCGTGCGTAGGCGCGCCGGAGTTCGTCCGGCGACTCGAAGCCGGGCTCGTCCGCCAGCCAGGCGTCCGGGATCTCGGCGGTGACCTCGGCGAGCAGGTCCTCGGTGACCCGGGGGGCCAGGTCGGCGGCGGCAGCGGCGACATCGGGCGCGAAGGGCTTGAGGACGTGGTCCGAGGCGTCGTAGGGACGGGCGGCGGACTTCTCGGCGCCGGGCCAGTTGTGGTGCCAGATCATGGTCGCGCCGTGGTCGATGAGCCACACCTCGCGCTGCCACCACAGCAGGTTGGGGTTGCGCCAGGAGCGGTCGACGTTGTTGACCAGCGCGTCGAACCAGACGATCCGGCCTGCCTCCCCGGGGTCCACCGGGAAGGCGAGCGGGTCGAAGCCGAGTGCTCCGGAGAGGAAGTCCATGCCGAGGTTGGTGCCGCCGCTGGACTTCAGGAGTTCCTGCACCCGCTCGTCGGGCTCGCCGAGTCCCAGGTCCGGGTCGAGGTCGAGGGTCAGGAGCCGCGGCACCCGGAAGCCGAGCCGGCGGGCGAGTTCCCCGGCCACCACCTCGGCGACCAGCGTCTTGCGGCCCTGACCGGCGCCGGTGAACTTGATGACGTACGTCCCGCGGTCGTCGGCCTCGACGAGCCCCGGCAGCGAGCCGCCCTCACGCAGGGGCGTGATGTAGCGGGTCGCGATGGCTTCCTTGAGCATCGCCCCAGGTTACTGGGGGGTGACTGAACAACGGGCCCTCCGGGGCCGTACCTCAGGGCAGTCCGGAGATTCCGTGGAAGGGGACGTCAGCATGGCCAGCGAATCGATTCATCCCGCAGCGGGCCCCAGTCGCCGGGTCGTGGTGGCGGCGGTCGGCGCGGCGGGACTAGCCCTCACCCTGAACGCGTGCGGGTCGGAGGACGACTCCTCCTCGTCGTCCTCGGACACCGGTGCCGCCGGCGGTGTCCTCGCCAAGACCTCGGACATCCCCGAGGGCGGCGGCAAGATCTTCAAGGACTCGGGTGTGGTGGTCACCCAGCCCACGGCGGGCGAGTTCAAGGCGTTCTCGTCGAAGTGCACGCACCAGGGATGCGCGGTGACGGGGATCGCCGACGGGGTCATCACCTGTCCGTGCCACAAGAGCGAGTTCTCGGTTGCGGACGGCAGCGTGAAGAAGGGGCCGGCGACCAAGCCGCTGCCCGAGGAGAAGATCACCGTCAGCGGCGACTCGATCACGCTCGCATGAGGTGTCAGCCACCGTGCGGCCGCCGGAGACAGGCCAGCACCTCGTCCGTGGTCGCGAGGGTGGCGACCAGGGCGAGCGTGTGGCGGATCATCGCCCGGGTGTAGTCGGAGGGCACCCCGGCGATCGCGTCCGTCACCACCAGGGCGCGGTAGCCGCCGTTGACCGCGTCGAAGACGGCGTTGGGCACCGCCACGTTGGCGGAGACTCCGGTGACGACCAGGGTGCGGCAGCCGAGGTTGCGCAGCAGCGCGTCGACCTCGGTGCCCTGGATCGGCGACAGGCCGTGCAGCCGTCGTACGACGAAGTCCTCCTCGCTCACCTCGACGGGGGCGGCCACCCGCACCGCGGTGGTCCCGGAGAGCTGCTGGACGGGCAGCCGCTCGGCGGCGCTGAACAGGCGGGCGTTGCGGTTCGCGCCGCGCCCGTCCGGACGGCGTTCGGCGATCGCGTGGATCACCTGGACCCCGCTCGCGTGCGCGGCGGCGACCAGGCGGGCGACGTTGGCGAGTGCGCCCGAGGTCCGTGCCGCGCGGGCGAGTTCGGGCAGGGCGCTGTCCGGTCCGACGACGCCCTGCTGGCACTCGACGGTGAGCAGGACGGTGGTCCCGGGATCGAGCAGTTCGCTGAGTCGCGCGTACGACGGCACGGTTCCCCCTCGTCGCCGGTGGGCCCGGAGCCGGGGTCCCGAGCCGCGGTCCGCGCACGGTGTCCCGGAGCCGGTGACAGTAACGACCATTGCGTGGGGACGGAAGACGACCCATCCTTTTCTGACGTGATGTCAGAGGATCTCTCCTCTGACACGACGTGAGAGACAGAGGGGGATGTATGACCGTCACGCAGCGCCGGGGCCGGAAGATCATGATGACGCCGGGCGAGCTGGACGAGTTCCTCACCAGCCAGCGCACCTGCCGGGTCGCCACGGTCTCGGCCGACGGCGCTCCGCATGTGAGCACGCTCTGGTTCGCCTGGGACGGCACCTCGATGTGGCTGTACTCCGTGGTGCGCAGCAAGCGCTGGACGGATCTGCGGCGCGATCCGCGGGTCGCGATCGTGGTCGACACGGGCGAGGAGTACGACGAACTGCGCGGCGTCGAACTGTCCGGGACCGTGGACTTCGTGGGCGAGGCCCCGCGCACCGGCGAGCTCCGGGCCGAACTCGACGTACCCGAGACGCTGTTCGCCCGCAAGAACTTCGGCCTGGAGGAGATGCCGCACGACGGACGGCACGCGTGGATACGGCTGACCCCGGAGAAGATCGTCTCCTGGGACTTCCGCAAGCTGGGCTCCGCCTGACTCAGACGGCGTTCTCCGCCGCCGACTTCAGTGCCTCGACCGCCGCCCGGATCGACGGGCGGCGGTCGGCGTCCGCGCGCCAGACGGCGTAGATGTGCCGGCTGACCGACTGCCGTACGGGCACGGTCCGCACGCCCTCCGGGACCGGTCCGCGGCCGAGCCGGGGCGCCACGCACACCCCCAGTCCCGCGCCGACCAGGGCCAGTTGGGTCGGATGCTCCTCCGCGCGGTGTGCGACGCGCGGTTCGACGCCCTTGGAGCGCAGGGTGTGCATCAGCCACTCGTCGCAGAACTCGCCCTCGCCCCAGGTGATCCAGTCGTCGTCGGCGAAGTCCTCCAGGTCGACCTCGTCGCGGTGCGCATGGCGGTGGGTCACGGGCATCGCCACGTCGGCCGTGTCGTCCACGATCGACGCCTTCACCAGCCCTTCGGGCATGGGCAGCGGCTTGTTGTACCAGTCCAGGACGACCGCGAGGTCGTAGTCTCCGCGGATCACGGCGAGGACCGCGGGCTCTGGCTCCATCTCGCGCGAGCCGATCCGCAGGCCCGGATGTGCCGAGCGCAGTCCGGCGATCGCGGCCGGGAACAGTCCGCGCGCCGCCGTAGGGAACGCGGCGAGCCGCAACTCCCCCACCACCTGGCCGCGTTGCGCCTCCAGGTCGGACTGGGCGAGTTCGACCTGGGAGAGGATGCGGGCCGCGTGGTCGGCCAGGAGGCGGCCGGCGTCGGTGAGGCGCACCCCCCGACCGTTCTTCGCGAGGAGCTGCTGGCCGACCTCGCGCTCCAGCTTGGACATCTGCTGCGAGACGGCCGAGGTCGTGATGTGCAGACCCTCGGCGGCGCCGCTGACCGAGCCGTGCCGGGCGAGGGCGTCGAGGGTGCGCAGGCGCTCCAGGTTCAACATGTAAGCAATACTACGAGATACCTCGCTGGAATACTCGCTTGTGCTACGAGATCGGGTGCCGGATCCTGGTCGGTATGACCACCGCGACCGTCGCCGACTCCCCTGTTCTCGCCGCCCGCCGCCCTGCCATGGACTGGCGTCTGCGCTTCGGCGTGCTCTCGCTGATCTGGGGGTTCAGCTTTCTGCTCATCAAGGTGGGCACCGAGGGGTACGCACCCTTCCAGGTGACGCTCGGGCGTCTGGTGTTCGGGACGCTGGTGCTCGCCGCGGCGATGGCGGTGAAGCGTGAGCGGCTCCCGCGCGGGGTGCGCACGTGGGGGCATCTGGCGGTCGCCGGGTTCCTGCTGAACGCGCTGCCGTTCTCGCTCTTCGCCTACGCGGAGCTGACGATCCCGTCCACGCTGGCGGGCATCTGCAACGCGACCTCGCCGCTGTGGGGCATGGCCCTGTCCCTCGTCGCGCTGTCCGAGGACCGTCCCACGCGCGTGCGTGTCGCGGGCCTCGGGCTCGGGTTCCTGGGCGTGCTGACGGTTCTCGGCGCCTGGCAGGGGTTCAGCGGACTCGACGGCAGGGGGACGGCGCTGGCCCTACTGGCCTCGCTCAGCTATCCCGTCGGGTGGATCTACGTGCGCCGCACCCTGGCCGGGGTGGGGTACTCCCACATCTCCCTGACCGGCGCGCAGTTGCTGCTGGCCACACTGCAACTCGCCGTCGTCACCCCTCTGTTCACCGGCGCGCCGACCCACTTCGCCCTGCTGCCCCTGCTCGCCGTCGCGGCCCTGGGAGCGCTCGGTACGGGGCTGGCCGTGCTCCTTCAGTACGGACTGGTGGCGGAGGTGGGGCCCACCACCGCGCAGATGGTCACGTACTTCATCCCGGTCATCGCCACGGGGGCGGGGGTCGCCCTGCTCGGGGAGTCGTTGAGCTGGTCCACCCCGGTGGGCGCGGCGGTCGTGCTGGCGGGGGCGGCGCTCACTCAGATGCGGCGCGGGGGCTAAAAAAGGGACGCCGGGTCCGGGCTCGCATCGTCGGCGGGTCCGTCACTGTCCGGCCACACTCCGCTCCCGCGCCACCGCACCGCGACTCACGCGCCCCGCTCCACCGCACAGCCACTCACGTTCCCCACAC
>NZ_LJBR01000248.1 GCF_001282115.1 Streptomyces sp. NRRL B-24085
CCGCGCCGCCCCCGCGACTCCTACGCCCTGTTCCTGCTCCCCGGCGCCCTCGCCTTCCTCGCGGTCATCGTCCTGCCGTTCGTGATGAACACGTATGTGAGCTTCACGGACTGGCAGGGCGTGGGCTCCCCCGAGTGGTCGGGGCTCGCCAACTACCGCGAGCTGGTGGACGACTCCGAGTTCTGGGCGTCCTTCCGGCACAGCCTGTTCATGGTCGTGGCGATGGCGGCGGTCCCGACCGTCCTCGGACTGGTCCTCGCCGCCGCCCTGTTCGACTACGTCGGCAAGCACTTCGGCACCCGGATCGCGGCCGTCCTGCGCGCCTGCTTCTACCTCCCCCAGGTCCTGCCGATCGCGGTCGCCGGCATCGTCTGGAGCTGGATCCTCGCCCCCGACAACGGCTCCCTCAACGCCCTGCTCAAGGCGGTCGGCCTCGGCAGTTGGCAGCAGGACTGGCTCGGCGACCCCGACCTCGCCCTGTACAGCGTCATGGGCGTCATGGTCTGGGTCCAACTGGGCTTCCCGCTGGTCGTCTTCATGGCCGGGCTGCAACGCGCCGACCCCCAACTGGCCGAGGCCGCCGAGCTGGACGGGGCCGGCTGGTGGCGCCGTTTCTGGCACATCACGCTGCCGCAGATCCGCCCGGAGATCTACGTCGTGCTGACCTGGTGCTCGATCGCCGCGCTCAAGGTGTTCGGCGCGGTGTACGTCCTGACCAAGGGCGGACCGGGCGGGGCCACGAACGTGCCCTCCTACTTCTCCTTCACCACGTTCTTCGAGAAGACGCAGGTCGGCTACGGCGCCGCGATCTCCACCGTGCTCACCGTCATCATCCTCGCGCTCTCCCTGATCGGTCTCAAGCTCCAGGAGAGGAGCGACTCGTGACCACCGCCCTGCGCCGCTACCCGGTGCTGGTCGCCCTGTGCCTCGCGGCCCTGTTCATGGTCGTGCCGTTCCTCATCGTCACGGTCAACGCCTTCAAGTCCCCGGCGGAGTACGCCCAGAACGGCCCCCTCAGCCTCCCGGACGGTCTCTACACCGACGGCATCAGGGACTTCTGGGAGCGCGTCGACTTCGGCCGGAAACTCGTCAACTCGGTGCTGATCAGCGGCTCGGTGGCGGTGCTCGCCGTGGTCCTGTCGGTCCTCAACGCCTACGCGATCGGCATCGGCCGCATCAAGGGCCGCACCTGGGTCCTCGCCTTCTTCGTGCTGGCGAACATGCTGCCGCAGGAGGCCC
Source organism: Streptomyces sp. NRRL B-24085 (assembly GCF_001282115.1). Lineage (GTDB taxonomy): Bacteria > Actinomycetota > Actinomycetes > Streptomycetales > Streptomycetaceae > Streptomyces. The sequence goes on from NZ_LJBR01000248.1 coordinate 1,240, forward strand.
TGGTCTACCCCGTGTACTACCTGAGCAAGGAAGTCGGCCTCTACGACACCAGGTTGAGCGTGATCATCGTGTTCACGGTCATCCAGGCGGCCTTCGGCACGTACCTGCTCTCCGCGGTGCTCGGCCAGTTCCCCCGCGAGATCCTGGAGGCGGCCCGGATCGACGGTGCGGGCAGGTGGCAGGTCCTGTGGCGGATCGTCGTCCCGGTCAGCCGCCCCACCCTCGGCGTCCTGCTGGTCTTCTTCTTCATCTGGACCTGGAACGAGTTCCTGCTCCCCCTGGTCATGCTGATCTCCAACGACAACCAGACGGTGTCGGTGGCCCTCGGCGTCCTCCAGGGCCAGCGTCTGATGGACGCCACGATGACCAACGCGGCCGCCCTGCTCGGCGTACTCCCCGCGATCGTCTTCTTCCTCGTCTTCCAGCGAACCCTCACCCGCGGTATCGCCGTGGGTGCCGTGAAGTAAGGACCCCCTCAGATGAAGTTCACCGACGGCTACTGGCTGCTGCGCGAGGGCGTCACCGCCGACCACCCGGCCGTGGTCCACGAGGTCGTCGCGTCGGACGGCGGCCTCGAGATCCACGCGCCGTCCCAGCCCATCCGCCACCGCGGCGACCTGTTGAAGGGACCGGTCGTGACGATCAGCGCCCACGCCCCGATGCCCGACGTCATCGGCATCACCTTCACGCACTTCGAGGGCGAGCAGCCGGACCGTCCCGAGTTCGTGCTCGCCCGGGAGGAGTTCACCCCGCACAGCGGGTCCGACGAGGACTTCGCGACCCTGACCTCCGGTTCCCTGTCGGTCCGCTTCGCCCGCACCGGCCCGTGGCAGGTCGACTTCCTCGCCGACGGCCGGGTCCTGACCAGCAGCGGCACCAAGAACATGGGCATCCTGCGGGACGCGACCGGGGCCCACTACCTGCGCGAGCAGCTCAACCTGGCCGTCGGCACCTCGGTGTACGGCCTCGGTGAGCGCTTCGGGCCGCTGGTGAAGAACGGCCAGGTCGTCGACATCTGGAACGCCGACGGCGGCACGGCCACCGAACAGGCCTACAAGAACGTGCCGTTCTACCTCACGGACGCGGGCTACGGCGTCTTCGTGGACCACCCGGGCAAGGTCTCCTTCGAGGTCGGCTCGGAAGCGGTCTCCCGGGTGCAGTTCAGCGCGGAGACACAGGAGCTGACGTACTACGTCATCCACGGGCCCTCCCCCAAGGAGATCATCCGCAAGTACACGGCCCTCACCGGCCGCCCGGCCCTCCCGCCCGCCTGGTCCTTCGGCCTGTGGCTGTCGACGTCCTTCACGACGTCGTACGACGAGGAGACGGTGACGTCGTTCATCGACGGCATGAAGGACCGCGAACTGCCGCTGTCCGTCTTCCACTTCGACTGCTTCTGGATGCGCGAGTTCAACTGGTGCGACTTCCAGTGGGACCCGCGGGTCTTCCCCGACCCGGAGGGCATGCTCGCCCGGCTGCACGCGCGGGGCCTGAGGGTCTCGGTGTGGATCAACCCGTACATCGCCCAGCGGTCCCCCCTGTTCGCGGAGGGCAAGGCCCTCGGCCATCTGCTGAGGCGCCCCGACGGCAGCGTCTGGCAGTGGGACCTGTGGCAGCCCGGCATGGCCCTGGTCGACTTCACCAGCCCGGCGGCCCGCGACTGGTACGCGTCCAAGCTGGAGGCGCTCCTCGCGCAGGGCGTGGACTGCTTCAAGACCGACTTCGGCGAGCGGGTCCCGCTGGACGTGGAGTGGTCCGACGGCTCCGACCCGGAGCGGATGCACAACTACTACACCTACCTCTACAACCGGACCGTCTTCGACGTGCTGCGCAAGCACCGCGGCGAGGAGGAGGCGGTCGTCTTCGCCCGCTCGGCGACCGCGGGCAGCCAGCAGTTCCCGGTGCACTGGGGCGGCGACTGCGAGGCGACGTACGAGTCGATGGCCGAGTCCCTGCGCGGCGGCCTGTCCCTCGGCCTGTCGGGCTTCGGCTTCTGGAGCCACGACATCGGCGGCTTCGAGGGCACCCCGAGCCCGGCGCTCTTCAAACGCTGGCTCGCCTTCGGCCTGCTGTCCTCCCACAGCCGGCTGCACGGCAGCTCGTCGTACCGCGTCCCGTGGCTCTTCGACGAGGAGTCCGTGGACGTCCTGCGCCACTTCACCCGCCTCAAGCTGAGCCTCATGCCGTATCTCTACGAGGCGGCGCGCACCGCCCACGCCGAGGGCGTGCCGGTGATGCGGGCGATGGTCCTGGAGTTCCCGGACGACCCCGGCTGCGCGCACCTGGAGCGCCAGTACATGCTCGGCCCGGACCTCCTGGTGGCGCCCGTGTTCAACGACTCCGGGGAGGTCTCGTACTACGTCCCTGAGGGCACCTGGACCCACTTCGTGACCGGGGAGACGGTGACCGGCCCGCGCTGGGTGCGCGAGAAGCACGACTTCATGAGCGTGCCGCTGCTGGTACGGCCCGGCGCGGTGATCCCGGTCGGCGCGGTGCACGACCGCCCCGACTACGACCACGCCGACGGGGTGACCCTGCGGGCGTATAGCCTGGCTCGGGGCGAGCAGGTCACGGTACGGGTCGGAGAGGTCGCCTACACCGTCGTACGCGAGGGGGACACGCTGCGGGCGTCCTGCGGCGACCCGTCGGCTCCCTGGAGCCTGGCGGACGGGGACCGGGTGGCGCGGGCGCAGGCCGGTACCGGCTTCCTCTCCCTGGAGCTGGGCTGATGGTGAAGATCACCGATGTGGCGCGGCGGGCCGGGGTCTCCCCCAGCACCGTCTCCTACGCCCTCAGCGGCAAGCGCCCGATCTCCGAGGAGACCCGGCAGCGGGTCGAGGACGCCATCCGCGAACTGGGCTACCGCCCGCACGCCGGCGCCCGCGCCCTGGCCGGCCGGCGCTCCAACGTGCTGGCGCTGGTGGTGCCCTTACGCACCGGCATCCACGTCCCGACCGTGATGCGGTTCGCGGTGTCGGTGGTGACCACGGCCCGGCGGTACGACCACGACGTGCTGCTGCTGACGCAGGAGGAGGGCGAGGAGGGGCTGCACCGGGTCGCGGACACGGCACTGGTCGACGGCCTGGTCATGATGGACGTCCAACTGGACGATCCCCGGCTGCCGTTGCTGCGCACGCTGGACCTGCCGTCGGTCCTGATCGGCCTCCCCGCCTCCTGTACGGGCCTGACCTGCGTCGACCTCGACTTCAGGGCGGCGGGCGAGGCGTGCGTGGAGCACCTGGCCCGGCTGGGCCACCGCTCGGTCGCCCTGGTCGGCTCACCGCCGGAGGTCTACGTCCGCCGCACGGCCTTCGCCCAGCGGGTGGTCCAGGGCTTCACGGCCGCCGCGGACCGCGCCGGCATGTCCTCGACGGTCCTCCCCTGCGAACCGGACGCGGCCCGCACGACCGCCGAACGACTCCTGCGCGAACAGCCGGCGCTGACGGGGGTGGTCGTCCACAACGAGGCCCTGCTGGAGCCCCTCCTCGACGCCTTCGAACACCTGGGCCTGTGCGTCCCGTCCGACCTCTCCCTCACCGCGATCTGCCCCGACGAACTCGCCGACTCGACCCGCGTCCCGATCACATCGGTCTCCCTGCCGTCGGAGGAGCTGGGCGAACGCGCCGTGGAACTCCTGATGAAGCAACTGGCGGGGACGGCAGTACCGGAGTCGACACTGCTGCCGCCGCGGATGGTGGAGCGGGCGAGCACGGGGCGTCGGACGGTTCCGTGAGACGCCGACGCAGGCGTACGGAGAGGGCCCGTACTCGGTCGAGTACGGGCCCCTCTAGGCGCGTCCGCCGTAGGTGACGGTCCTGGCCGGTCCCGCTTCCCGGGCCACTCGCGCTGCCAGGTCACGGCCCCGCAGGCGGAGCGGGTACGGCGGCGTGTCGTGCTCGTCGAGAGACCAGTGCAGTCGCCGACATCCCCAGCAGACGAACTTGTCGGTGTCGTACGCGTCGTCCCAGTAGCGCACCTCCCACTGGGGTCCGAGGTACCGGGCCAACGCCTGGGCGACCTCCAGTCCCAGCTTCGCGTGCCTGCGCAGGTTCTGCCGGGACGCCCCTGCCCCGGGCCGAGCCCGCGCCCAGGCGGACAGCCGCCCGGCCAGGGGATCGGTCAGCCCGAGCCTTGGGTCGTCGAGCGGCACGGGGCGGATGAACCGGTCGGCATCGGCGTCGTCGGCCGGGAGATGCAGGGGTGAGTCCTCTCCCCGGGCACGGACGAGCAGATGGCCTGGTGCTCGCACCGAGGTCATGCGGGGTCCGCTTCCATGACGGCCACCATGGCACAGGGACGGGCACACGTGACGAGGGCCCTGCCGTCCACAGGATGCGGACGGCAGGGCCTCGGCCGTGCCGCTAGTCGCCGTCGACCAGGAACTTGACGTCCTTCACCACGAACTCACCGTAGTGGAGCGCCGATCCGATGCCTTCGAGCCTCTTGTACTGCTCCTCGGACAACGATGCTCCAGAGGTGTACGCGACCACCCTCAGCAGCACCCGCAACGCCAGGTCCGGTGTGCAATGGTGCGCGCAGTCGACCAGCGCCCGGAGCACCTCCTCTGTCAGGAACCCCATCCGCTCGATCTCCGCGACCACCTCGTCCCGGTGGGCGAGGCCGTCCTCCGTGTCGGCTCCGGTGAGCGGCCGCGGTGCCTGCGCCCGCGCGGCCAGCCAGGTGTCGCAGACGTCGACGACGGTCCGCGTCCACTCGGCTCCCGTGGTCCGCCCAAAACCTATGCCGTACTGCGTTCCGGCGTCCCACAGCACCTCCAACGTCTGCGACGGCAGGCCGTCGAGAAGCGTCAGGGCGTCGCGGCGCACGGCCAGGGTCTCTTCGCCGGCCCCCTCCGGCAGGTGCCGTGCGACCAGCTCGGCAGGAGTGTCCGCCTCGTAGGTCCAGTCCTGGTGGAAGAAACCCAGCACCCACGAGATGCCGAAGTCGAACTCGGTGAATCGCTGCACAGGGGTCGACCTCCTTACTTCGGGTAACAGGTCTGCACGAAGTAGCCCAGCGGGTGTTTCGGGTCGCCCGGCCTCCGGTCCACCCTCACGAGCTTGATGAAGAACCCGTTGCCGGTGGCCTTGGGAGCGGCGCGACCGTTGTCGTAGTAGACCGTACCGAGGGAGTTGTTCCGTCCGAACGTGCCCGACCAGGTCAGTTCGTTCGTCCTGTTCTCCGCCATCCACCTGCGGATCTGGTTCGCGTTGTTGGCCAGGGCGTAGTCCACGACCTGCTGCGCGGTCTGCTGGTCGATGAACACGCTGTTGGGCGTGTCACGGCCGCTGTCGACCGTCTTGCGGTGCGCGATGGCCTCCGCCTCGGCCTGGTTGGGCCGCACATGGTCCTTCAGGGTGTGCGCCTGCCCCGGGAAGCTGGCCTCGTCGAAGACGAGGTCGCTGCAGTTGTGGACCAGGACCGGCGTGCCGCCCGCCACCGCGTAGAACGTGTGCAGTCCGGACACGGTCAGGTCGTACACGGTCTGCGGTTCCGAGGCGTAACGGCCGAGCACCGCGGTCACCGTGCGCATGCTTCCCGCGGGGGTGCGCAGGCTGTCGGCGGGGCGCAGGTCGGACGCGAGGGTCCAGCCGCGGCCGTGGACGAAGAACCGGTGCCCCGGGGTGCTCGTCAGGCTTCCACCGCCGGCCAGGGTGATGTCCACCAGGTCGTCGGAGGAGTGCGAGAAGGTCCGGGTGACCGGCTCGCCCCGGGTGCGTCCCGTGTCGGGGTCGGTGGCCAGAAGCCGGTCACCGAACCGCACGTCACGGATGGCCTTGCGGCCGCCGTCGGCGAGGACGACCTGGGTGCCGCCGGGGAAGCTGTTGCGGATGCAGGCGGTGCGCGCCTCCTCGTACGTCCGGGCGCTGCGCTCGATGGCGGCCAGCGCGCGGGCGTCCACGTCCAGGGCCCGCAGGGCCTTCAGAGCGTCGGAGACCCCGATGCCGGTGCGCATCGCGGCGTCCACCGCACGGATCGCCTCGGTGATCTTCGCGATCGGTCCGCCCAGCGGCAGCCAGGTGGCGGCCCAGGCGCAGTCGCCGTAGCTGCCGCCGTCCTGGGCGTTGGTGATCTTGTGATAGCAGCCGGTGAAGTCACCGATGATCGAGTCGAAAATGCCCTTCCACAGGTCCTTGGTCGCCTGCCACGAGGAGATCTTGACCTTCTTGCTCAGGTCCGTGAACGTCTTCGTCTTCAGGAACTGCGTGTCCCCGGCGGGACAACCGGACTCGGTGGCCGGCACCTCCGGGTTCAGGCACAGGTAGTAGCTGACGGTCGCGTCGAAGTGGACCTCGAACACCAGGTCACAGGGGAGGCGCGAGCAGTCGTCCGGCAGCCGCTGCGGGTCCCCCCGCTGCTTGATGTCGTCGATGACCGAGAAGACCCCGCCGATCCCGGTGCCGGCGCCCGCCTGAACCTGGCTGTTGGCGTCGTTGCGCGCCGCCTGGTCGGCCGCCTGCTGCGCCGACTCCGCGTACTTCTGCGCGTCCTTCGCCGCCTGTTCCGCCGCCGTCGCCTCCGCGTCGGCCCGGTCGGCCGCCGTGCGGGCGTCCTTCGCGGCCTGTTCGGCCTGCGCCGCCGCCGAACGGGCGGCTTCCGCGTCGAGGGCCGCCTGGTCGGCGGAGGAGCGGGCGTCGGCCGCGTAGGTCTCGGCGCGGTCGGCCGCCTGGTCGGCGGCGGCCGCGTCCTCGGTGGCCTGGCGGTCGTACTCCTTGGCCCGGGCGAGGGACGCCTGGGCGTCGGCCGCGTACTGGGCGGCCTCGGCGGCGTAACCCAGCGCCTCCTTCGCCGACTTGCGGGCGTCGGCCGCGAACCCGGCGGCCTCCGCCGCCAGCGTGTACGCCGCCTTCGCGTCACCGGTGGCCGCGGCGGCGAGGCTCGCCGCCTGGGCCGCGTTCTTCTGCGCGTTGGCCGCGTGGGCCTCGGCGACCGCCCGCTGCTGCTCGGCGATGGTCTTCGACGCCTGGCCCGACAGGACGGCGAGGCCCGCCGCCGAGTCGGTGGTGACGTACGGCGCGCCCAGCTGGATCGCGTCGTTGGCCGGGGCGGCGACCTGCTGGGCCGCGTTGCCGGCGTCCTCCGCCGCCTGGGCGGTGGTGTAGGCGTGGCCGGCGGCGTCGGCCGCACCGGCGACCGCCTTGGCGGCCTCGGCCTTCGACGCGTCGGCCTGCTTCATGGCGTCAGCCGCGTGCTTCTCGGCCTCGTCGGCCAGCTTCACGGCCGTACGAGCGGCGGAGGCGGAGGCCTCGGACGCCTTGATGGCGTCGGCGGCGGCGCTGGTCGCGGTACGGACGGCCGCGTCGGCCCGCAGCTTGGCGGCCTGGGCCGCGTCGGCGTCGGAGCGGGCCCGCCGGGCGGCGGCCTCCGCACGGGTGGCTGCGGCGTCCGCGTCGGCGGCGGCCTGGGTGGCCGCGTCCGCCTCGGAGCGGGCCGAGCGCGCGGCCGACTCCGCGTCGTCGGCGGCGGCGTCCGCCTGGTCGGCTGCGGCCCGGGACTCCTTGGCGTCCGACTCGGAGTCGTGGGCCTCGGCGTAGGCGTCCTTGGCGTCGGCCTTGGCGCGGGCCGCGTTGGCCTGGCTCTCGGCGTCCCATGCGTCGTCCCGCTTGCCCTTGGCCCGGTCCCGCGCGGCCTCGGCGTCCTGCCGCTTGGCGCGGGCGGTGGACTCGGCGTTCTCCGCCCGGCCCTTGGCCTCCTGGGCGGTCTGCGCGTACCCCTGCGCGTTCTGCTTGTGCTGGGCGGCCTCGGCCTGCTTCTGCGCGGCGGTCTCCTTCTCCGCCTTCGCCGTCGCCGCCTCGGCCTCCGCCGCGAGCCGCTTGGCGTGCGCGTCGGCGGCCGCCGCCTTCGCGTCGGCCTCGGCCTTCTGCGTCTCGGCGAGCTTCGCCTTCGCGAGGTCGCGGGCGGCCTTGGCGGTCTGCGCCTGTACGGCGGCCGCGTCGGCGGCGGCCTTCGCCTGCGCCCGGGCTTCGTTCGCGGCCGCGGTACGGAAGGCGGCCTTCGACTGCGCGGCCTGCGTCAGCGCGCGGGCGGCGATGGTGGCGCTGTCCCCGGCGGCGGCGCGGGTGGCCGCGTAGGCGGTGTCACCGGCCTTGGCGAGCGCGTCCAGCGCGGCCGACGACGCCTTGGTGACCTGTGCCTTCTGCTGCCCGACGAGCAGGCCGCGGCCGCGCGGGGCACCCGCCTTGTCGGCGATGCCGTACGCCGCGGTCAGCGCGGTGTCCGACGTGGTGGCGGCCGTCTTCGCCGCCGTGGCCTGGGCCTTGAGCAGGTCGACCTGCTTCTTCGCCTCGGTCTGGGCGGCCGTGATGCCCTGCTTCGCCTTGTCGAACTGGGCCTTGGTGGGGTAGTCGAGGTCGTCGTCGGCGCCCTGGTGCCCGGACGGGACGATGTCGAACTGCTGCGGCGCCTTGCCCGTGCAGTCCCACATGCGGCCGTCACGGCTGTTGTTGTAGTCGGCGAGGTCGAGGCAGTTGCCGGTGCCCGGGTTGTAGAGCCGGGTCGTGCCGTGGGTGCCGTACTGCCACTTCTGCGAGGCCCCGGTGCCGCAGGTGGAGATCTGCACCGGCGTGCCGTTGGCGCTCGCGCCGCCCTTGACGGTCAGGCACTTGCCCGAGTTGGGGTTGACCAGCCGGTCGGCGTCGATCTGCCACTTCTGTCCGGCGCTGCCGTTGCAGGTGTAGATCTGCACGGGCGTGCCGTTGTCCTTCTTGCCGCCGGCCACGTCCAGGCACTTGTCGGTGGCCCCGTGGGCGTGCACGACGAACGGGCTGGTGCCGATCCAGCCCGGGCCGCCGGCCGACCAGTAGTCCTGCCAGCGGACCAGGTGGTCGGCCCGCCAGGACAGTCCGAGGAGTTCGCTCAACGCCTTGGAGCCTGCGGCGAGGGCCTTGGTGGCGCTCTTGTTCGCCGTCAGGATCTGGTTGCGCGGGCCGGCCTGCGCGGCGATCTCCTGCTGCCACTCGGCGGACGCGGCGGCGACCTCCTTGCCGAGCACCTTGTTCGGGTCGACCGGGGTCCGCCAGGCGCAGGAGGCGAACCGGGTCTTCAGGTCCTCGACGGCGATGCGGTACTCGACGCTGCCGGGCTCGGGCGCGGTGCGCGGGAAGCCGCCGTACGAGAGGAAGAGCCGGGCGTTGTCGGCGGAGGTGGGCTCCATCGACCAGTTCACCAGGCGGTCGTAGGCCTGGTGCTCCTCGTACTCCTGATTCCAGTCGGGCGCATTCGGATCGGGGGCGCCTCCGTACAGGGGATCACCCAGGCTCTTGACCGCCTTGACGGTGGCGTCGTCGGCCTTCGGCGTCAGGTCGCGGTAGAAGTCGCCCTCGCTCTTCCAGAACTGCTCCCAGATCCACTTGGAGATACCGGTCTGCTCGAAGAAGTTCGGGCGGTTGTCACCGCTCGTCCCGGGCGGCCATTCGAAGTCGGCCTTCGACTGGAAACCGCTGGGCGTGGGCAGCCCCGAGATCTCGAAGTCCCGGATGTGGTCGTAGAGCGCGGATCCCTCCTTGTCGGCGGCGTCGCGGTCCTGCTTGAACGCCGTCGACAACGGAGTCGCATTCCAGTACTCCCGGTTCGCCGCCGTGTGCAGTTTGTCCGGCGGCTGATTGAGCCCGTCCTGGGCGACGCCGAACATGGCCGGCCCGCCCATCCGCAGCGTCTCGCCCAGCAGGCACTGGTCCTGGCGGAGCTGTTCGGCTGCCTTGGCGTCGAAACCGTCGTAGCTGTCGCCGCTGTCCGAGGTGGTGGCCGCGGAGACCATGTCCTTGGCCGCGTACCGGCTGATCAGGTCCGGCTGTACGGCCACCGACCCGAGCAGGGTCACGGCGACCGCGGATGTCAGCAGTGGCGTCAGGAGCCCGGAGCGCGCCCGGGCATGCGTGAAGAGCCGATGTCTCGGCATGGTGGCTTGTCCTCCCCGTGGCGACGGTGTTCCCCCGGTCGCCGTTCGACGCGCCCTGTGGCGGAGTGGTCGGCTCCGTCCGGCGCGGCGTTCACCTTAGACATACATGTCGGGTGCAGGACAAGAGTTTTCCGGGTTACATGTGAGCAACGTGTGAAGGCCGGGGCGGTCCGGATACTCCGGACAGGCATGACAAAGGCCCCGCTGCCGTCGAGCAGCGGGGCCTTCGCCCACATGGGGTGGTCCCCGGAGGGACGAGTGGAGATGGCGGGAATCGAACCCGCGTCCAACGGTGCAGAACCAGGGCTTCTCCGTGTGCAGTTCGCTGCGATTTTCTCGGCCCCGGCGATCACGCGAACAAGTCGCCGACGGGCCCAGTCACTGTTTGATTTCCCATTGAACCCCGTGACCGGGCTCAATGGTTTAGTCCCCTAGATTATGCCAGGATCCGGGTCGGGAACACTCCCGGGCTGACACCCGTTAGGGCCTTCGCTCACTGCTTATCAGGCAGCGAGGGCGAAGACGCGGGAATCGCTCTTGGAATTGGCGATTATTGGTTGCGACATATGGTTTACGAGATCATTGCCGCTTCCTCGACACGCTTCCCCTGCCTCAACAGCCGCTGTCGAAACCGATCATCCCCATGTTGTGTTTTCAATGCGCCCACCGACCGCGGCCGGTGTTGACTCCATCGTACGTGACCAACGCACGCCGATGCCACCGTATTCCCGGCGGCTCGCCCTACTGGGCCCGCTGCCTCCGCTTGACCGCCGCGATCGCACGGTCCGACTCCCGCCGGTCCTGCTTCTCCCGCAGGGTCTGCCGCTTGTCGTACTCCTTCTTGCCTCGCGCGAGGGCGATCTCGGCCTTGGCCCGGCCGTTGCTGAAGTACAGGGCGAGGGGCACGATCGTGTGACCCGTCTCCTGGGCCTTCGTCTCCAGCTTGTCGATCTCCTCGCGGTGCAGCAGCAGCTTGCGCTTGCGGCGCGCGGAGTGGTTCGTCCAGCTCCCCTGGCTGTACTCGGGGATGTGGGCGTTGTGCAGCCACGCCTCACCGCCGTCGATCTGGACGAACCCGTCGGTGAGCGAGGTCCGCCCCTGACGCAGCGACTTCACCTCGGTGCCGGTGAGCACGATCCCGGCCTCGTAGGTGTCGATGATCGCGTAGTCGTGCCGGGCCTTCTTGTTCTGGGCGACCAGCTTCCGCTTGCCCCCCTTCTCCCCGTCCCGCGCCTTGC
>NZ_LJBR01000249.1 GCF_001282115.1 Streptomyces sp. NRRL B-24085
TGGACCCTGCCGATCCCCGGGATCGGTCTGGCCTCCCTCGTCATGTCCGACGGCCCGATCGGCGTCCGGGGCGTGCGCTGGAGCGCCGACGACCCCTCGATCGCCCTGCCCTCCCCGACCGCGCTCGCCGCCGCCTGGGACCCCGAACTCGCCCGCCGGGCAGGCCGCCTCCTCGCCCAGGAGGCCCGCCGCAAGGGCGTCCACGTCCTCCTCGCCCCCACCGTCAACCTCCACCGCTCCCCGCTCGGCGGCCGCCACTTCGAGGCCTACAGCGAGGACCCCCACCTGACCGGACGGATCGGCGCCGGGTACGTCACCGGCGTGCAGGAGGGCGGTGTCGGCACCACCGTCAAGCACTTCGTCGCCAACGACGCCGAGACCGACCGCTTCACCGTGAACAACCTGGTCTCCGAACGCGCCCTGCGCGAGCTCTACCTGGCGCCCTTCGAGCACATCGTGGAGAACGCCCACCCGTGGGGCATCATGACCGCCTACAACACGGTCAACGGCACGACGATGACCGAGCACCACCACCTGGTCAACGAAGTCCTGCGCGGCGAATGGGGCTTCGACGGCTTCAACGTCTCCGACTGGACGGCCGCCCGCTCCACCAAGGCCGCCATCGAGGGCGGCCTCGACGTCGCCATGCCCGGCCCGCGGACCGTCTACGGCGAACCCCTCGCCCGAGCGGTCCGGGCCGGCGAGGTGGAGGAGCGCACGGTCGACGCGGCCGTGCGCAACGTACTGCGGCTCGCCGCCCGCGTCGGCGTCCTGGACGGCGCCGAACCCGTCGTCACCGACCTGCCGGACCCCGTCGACGGCATCGAGCTGGCCCGCGAGATCGCCCGCCGCGCCTTCGTCCTGGTCCGCAACCGGGGGGCGCTGCCGCTGAAGAAGGGCACGGTCGCCCTCATCGGTGCCGCCGCCCGAGACGCCCGGGTCCTCGGCGGCGGCTCCGCCACCGTCTTCCCGGACCGTGTCGTCTCCCCGCTCGACGGCCTCACCGCCGCCCTGCCCGAGGGCACCCTGACCTACGCCGTCGGCGCCGACCCCAACACCGAACTCGCCGTCGCCGACCAGGGTTTCACCCTGCGCGCGGTGTGCCGGGACGCGGCGGGGGACGTCATCGGCACGGGATCCGCCCCCAACGGCCACATCCAGTGGATGGGTTCGGACCTCCCCGAGGGCGTCACCCACGACCGGCTGCACAGCGTCGAGCTGACCGGCACCTTCACCCCGCGCGAGAGCGGCACGCACACCTTCGGCATCAAGGGACTCGGCGCCTTCAGACTGGTCGTCGACGGCACGACGTACTACGACGACGTCCAGCGCGCCGACAAGGACGACCCGTTCCTCACCTTCTTCGGTGCCCCCGAGCCCCGCGCCCGGGTCCAACTGGCCGCGGGCGAGCCGGTCGAGGTCTCCCTGACCCACGTGGTCGCCCTGCCCGAGGACGTGCCGATGAAGGCCGTCACGTTCTCGCTGGCCCACCAGGACCCCCGGCGGGCGCCCGACGAGCTGATCGCCGAGGCCGTCGAGGCGGCCCGGAACGCCGACACGGCCGTCGTTGTGGTCGCCACCACCGAGCGCGTCGAGTCCGAGGGCTACGACCGCAGGGACCTGACCCTCCCGGGCGGCCAGGACGAGCTGGTCCGCGCGGTCGCCGCCGCCAACCCGAACACCGTCGTGATCGTCAACTCCGGCTCCCCGGTGGAACTGCCCTGGCGCGAGGACGTCGCTGCGATCCTGCTCGGCTGGTTCCCCGGCCAGGAGGGCGGAGCGGCCCTGGCCGACGTGCTGACCGGCGCCCACGAACCCGGCGGCCGGCTCCCCACCACCTGGGGCGCCCTGGCCGACGCCCCGGTCACCCGGGTGGTGCCGACCGACGGCGAACTCCCCTACACCGAGGGCGTGTTCATCGGGTACGCGGCCTGGGAGAAGGAGGGCCGCACCCCCGCCTACCCCTTCGGCCACGGCCTCGGCTACACCGACTGGACCTACGAGTCCGTCGAGGTGCGGGGCACCACCGTCCGGGTCCGGCTGCGCAACTCCGGTGCCCGTCCGGGCCGCGAGGTCGTCCAGGTCTACCTGGCGCCCGCCGAGCCCGACGCCGAGCGCCCGGCCCGCCGGCTCGCCGGATTCGCCGGCGTCGAGGCCGGACCCGGGGAGAGCGTCGAGGCCACCGTGGAGATCCCGCGCCGGGCCTTCGAGATCTGGGACGAGAAGACCTCATCGTGGTCGTATGTGAAGGGTTCGTACGAAATCCAGGTGGGGCGCTCGATCGGCGACCGCCGGGTGACCGTGACGATTAACGTCTGATCGCAGGGGGCACGGCCCTCGCACAAGCAGCCCCGGCCCGGGACCTGACCCCTGGGCCGGGGCTCGTGCGTGCTCAGCGCGTACCGAAGCCGTACACCGTCTCCGAGCGGTAGACCTCGCCCGGCCGCAGTACCGTGCTCGGGAACTCCGGACGGTTCGGGGAGTCGGGGAAGTGCTGGGTCTCCAGCGCGATGCCGTCGCCGGGCGCGAAGGGCTCGGGCAGATGGTCCCCGGTGTAGAGCTGGATCCCCGGCTCGGTGGTCGCCACCGTCAGCACCCGTCCGGACGCGGGGTCGTACAACTCGGCGACCTCGACGGCCTCTTCGGTGATCCCCTTGTCGAGCACGAAGTTGTGGTCGTAGCCGGAGCCCACCTTGCGCGCCTGACGGAAGTCGAACCGGGTGTCCGCGACCTGAGCCACCCCGGTCGGGATCAGGTCCGCGTCGACCGGCGTGAACCGCGAGGCGTCGATCCGCAGCTCGTGCCCGCCCGCGTTCCCGGACCCCGCCAGGTTGAAGTAGCTGTGGTTGGTCAGGTTCACCAGGGTCGGCGCGTCGGTCACCGCCTCGTAGGAGATCCGCAGCGCCCCCGACTCGTCCAGGCGGTACGTCCCCGAGACCTCGAGACGCCCCGGGAAGCCCTCCTCGCCGTGCGGGCTGACCCGGCTCAGCCGCACCCCGTGCGCACCCGCCGGCTCCATGTCCCACACCCGCTTGTCGAAGCCGTTCTCCCCGCCGTGCAGGGAGTTGGGCGCGTTGTTGGGCGCCAGCGCGTACGTCACCCCGTCCAGCACGAAGCGACCGCCCCCGATCCGGTTCGCGTACCGCCCGACGAAGGCCCCCAGATACGGCTCCGGGTGCTCCAGGTACCCCTCCAGCCCGGCGAAGCCCAGCACCACGTCCGCCGCCCGCCCGTCCCGGTCCGGGACCTCGGCCGACTGCACGATCCCGCCGTACGACAGGATCCGCACCCGGACGCCCGCGCGCTCCAGGGTCCAGCGGTGCACCGGTGTGCCGTCGGGAAGTGTGGCGAAGAGTTCGTTCATGTGCGGAACTTTAGGACACGGACCTGACCTTGCGATATGCGATCTCCGCCAGCCGCGCCTGTCCGTTCACACTCGGATGGAACCAGTCCCAGTGGCTGAGCTGCTCGGTGCCGAACCGGTAGTCGTACACCGCGCCCCCGTCGTACCGGCACCGCCGGTCCTCGGCGCACACCTCCTTCAGCACGGTGTTGTACGCCTCCACCCGCTCCTGCACGGTGGCCCGCCGCTCGGTCGCCGCCGCGTCCACGGCGTCCGCGTCGGCCAGCATCGACGGGCACACGCCCAGCTTCCACACCTGCTTGCCCAGCGGATTGGTGCGGCCCTCGGACCACAGCCGCTTGAGGTTCGGCACGCTCGCCACGTACACCTGCGCCTTGGGCGCCGTCTTCCGCAGCACGCCGAGCGCGTCCTGGAAACCGGCGCGGAAGTCGGCCACCGACGTCATCGCCGCCGTGGAGTCCCGGCAGGCGTCGTTGGCGCCCACCATCACGGTGACCAGCGCCGGTGTGCGCGCGGCCGCCTGCGCCATCTGCGTCGGCAGATCGGCCATCCGCGACCCGGACACCGCGAAGTTCCAGCTCCGCTCGGCCGCCCTCGCCCTCCCCAGCAGGCGTACGGCCAGGGAGTCGACCTGGGTGCTGCCCCCGGTGGCCCAGGACACGTCGGGGCAGTCCTTGAGCACCCCGCACGCGTCGAAGCCCCGGGTGATGGAGTCACCGACGGCGGCGATCGAGGCCGGGCTGCTGTCCCACGCCGGGGTCGGCTTCGGCGAGGCCTTGGCCTTCGGGGTCGGCCCCGCCGAGTCGCCGCCCACGGCGTCACAGCCGGCGACACCCACCAGAGCCGCCGTCAGGACGGCGACGACGGCCCGCGAGCGGTGGCCCTGCTTCCGCATCCGTGGTGTTCCCCTCGTGAGAATGGTGGTCCTCTCATGACAACGCACGGGAGTTCCCGGTGGCCCCGAGGGAACGATCGGCACCCGTACTAGCGTCCTGCCGGGTGAATGGCGGGCGTTTCGGGGCATCGGGACCGACGGTACGTCACACTCCTTGCGCCGCCGCACGGTAGCCTCGCCATCAACGTGGCTGCCCGCCATCGCCGCCATGCCAGCCAGCAAGACTTGTCCCGCTCTGCCCGGAGGTCCCGGTGACGACACGTGGAGTTCTGTACGTGCACTCCGCGCCGCGCGCGCTGTGCCCGCACGTCGAGTGGGCCGTCGCCGGGGTGCTCGGCACGCGCGTCAACCTCGACTGGATCCGGCAGCCGGCCGCGCCGGGCACCTGGCGCTCGGAGTTCTCCTGGAAGGGCGAGGCGGGCACGGCGTCCAAGCTCGCCTCCGCCCTCAGAGGCTGGCACCTGCTGCGCTTCGAGGTCACGGCCGAGCCCTGCCCCACCGCGGAGGGCGAGCGCTACAGCTGCACGCCGGAGCTCGGCATCTTCCATGCCGTCACCGGCATCCACGGCGACATCCTGATCCCGGAGGACCGCCTGCGCGCGGCCCTGACGCGTTCGCAGCGGGGCGAGACCGACCTGGAGGCCGAGCTCGCCAAGCTCCTCGGCAAGCCCTGGGACGACGAGCTGGAGCCGTTCCGGTACGCCGGCGAGGGCGCCCCGGTCCGCTGGCTGCACCAAGTCGTCTGACCTCCCCGAACCAGAAGGGGCCCCCACCGACCGGTGGGGGCCCCTTCCGTTTGCGTACGGACGGTTCTCAGACCGTGCGGAACGCCAGTACGACGTTGTGCCCGCCGAACCCGAACGAGTCGTTCAGCGCGGCGATACGGCCCTCCACGGGCAGCTTGCGCGCCTCGCCGCGGACGACGTCGGCGTTGGCCTCCGCCTCCGGGTCGAGGTTCTCGACGTTGATGGTCGGCGGAGCCACCCGGTGGTACAGGGCGAGGACGGTCGCGACCGTCTCCACACCGCCCGCGCCGCCGAGCAGGTGACCGGTCATCGACTTGGTGGCGGACACGGCGATGTGGTCGGCCTCGTCGCCGAAGACCTTGCGCAGCGCCTTGAGCTCGGCGATGTCACCGGCCGGCGTCGACGTGGCGTGCGCGTTGACGTGCACGACCTCCGCCGGGTCCAGGCCGGTGCTGTCCAGCAGGTTCTGCAGGGCGTGCGAGATGCCGCGGCCCTCCGGCTCCGGCTGCACGATGTCGTGGGCGTCGGCGGAGATGCCCTGGCCGACCGCCTCGGCGTACACCCGCGCACCGCGCTTGGCGGCGTGCTCGGCGGACTCCAGGACGACGACACCGGCGCCCTCGCCGAGGACGAAGCCGTCCCGGGCGACGTCGTAGGGACGCGAGGCGCCCTCGGGGTTCTCGTTGTTCTTGGACATCGCCATCATGTTGCCGAACGCGGCGATGGGCAGCGGGTGGATCGCCGCCTCCGTGCCACCGGCGACGACGACGTCGGCCCGGCCGGTACGGATCATCTCGATGGCGTAGCCGATGGCCTCGGCGCCCGAGGCGCAGGCGGAGACCGGGGTGTGCACACCCGCGCGGGCCCCGACGAGCAGACCCACGTTGGCGGACGGGCTGTTGGGCATCAGCATCGGCACGGTGTGCGGGGAGACGCGGCGGACGCCCTTCTCCTTGAGCACGTCGTACTGGTCGAGCAGGGTCGTGACACCACCGATGCCGGAGGCGATGACGGCGCCGAGACGGTCGGGGTCGACCTCGCCGACCGAACCGTCCTCACCGGCCTTGCCCTCGAAACCGGCGTCGGCCCACGCCTCCTTGGCCGCGATCAGCGCGAACTGCGCCGAGCGGTCCAGCCGGCGGGCCTGCGGCCGGGGGATGACCTCGGTCGGCTCCACCGCGATCTGCGCGGCGATGCGGACCGCCTGCTCGGCGGCCCACTCCTGCTCCAGGGGCTTGACGCCGGACTTGCCGGCGACCAGACCCTCCCAGGTAGAGGCTGCGTCGCCACCCAGCGGTGTGGTTGCGCCGATACCGGTGACGACCACGGTGCGATTGGTCGGGCTCACGGGAAATCTTTCTCCAACGTTACGAGGATTAAGCGGCGCCACCGCCGGGTGGCGGGGCCGGCACGTCCGGCCTGGAGGGCTCCGCAGGGGAGCCCGGGGGACTCAGGCCTGGTGCTTGAGGATGTAGTCGGTGGCGTCGCCGACCGTCTTGAGGTTCTTGACGTCGTCGTCCGGGATCTTGACGTCGAAGCGCTCTTCGGCGGCGACGACGACCTCGACCATGGACAGCGAGTCGACGTCCAGGTCGTCGGTGAAGGACTTGTCCAGCTGGACGTCCTCAACCGGGATGCCGGCGATCTCGTTCACGATGTCGGCGAGACCGGCGACGATCTCTTCCTGAGTGGCGGCCATGGTGGCGCTCCTTCGTTTTCTTATCCAGAGGGTTGGCAGTGCTTCCCGTCCCGGACCGGATGATCCGGCACGGAGTGCCTAGGGGAGGGTAACGACAGTGGCGGCGTAGACGAGACCCGCCCCGAATCCGATGACGAGCGCGGTGTCGCCGCTCTTCGCCTCACCGGTCGCCAGGAGCCGCTCCATCGCGAGCGGGATCGAGGCGGCCGAGGTGTTGCCGGTGGTGCGGACGTCCCGCGCGACCGTCACGTGCTCCGGCAGCTTCAGCGTCTTCACCATCGAGTCGATGATCCGCTCGTTGGCCTGGTGCGGAATGAAGACGTCCAGGTCGCTCGGGGTGATCCCGGCCGCGTCCAGCGCCTGCTGGGCGACCTTCGCCATCTCGAACACGGCCCAGCGGAAGACCGCCTGGCCCTCCTGCGTGATCGCGGGGAACTTGTCCGTGGAACTGTCGTACTCGTTCCACGCGACGGTCTGCTTGATCGTCTCGGACTTGTCGCCCTCGGAGCCCCAGACCGTGGGGCCGATCGCGGGCTCCTTGGAGGGTCCGACGACGACCGCGCCGGCGCCGTCGCCGAACAGGAAGGCCGTGGCCCGGTCCTCCAGGTCGGTGAGGTCGGAGAGCCGCTCCACACCGATGACGAGGACGTACTCCGCCGAACCCTCGACGATCATGCCCTTGGCGAGGGTGAGGCCGTAGCCGAAGCCCGCGCAGCCCGCCGAGATGTCGAACGCGGCGGCCTTGTCCGTGCCCAGCTTGTCGGCGATCTCCGTCGCCACCGCCGGGGTCTGCTTGAAGTGCGAGACGGTCGAGACGATCACGCCACCGATCTGCTCGGCGGAGATCCCGGCGTCGGCGATCGCCTTGCCGGACGCCTCGATCGACATCGCGGCGACGGTCTCCTCGGCGTTCGCCCAGTGCCGGGTCTGGATGCCGGAGCGCGAGCGGATCCACTCGTCGGACGAGTCGATCGTCTCGAGGATCACCTCGTTCGGCACGACCCGGGTCGGGCGGTAGCCGCCGACACCGAGGATGCGCGCGTACGGGGCGCCCTTGCTGGGCTTGATCTTCGACATGCTCTCGTGCTCCTTCTCAGGCACCGTGCTCGGCGATGAGCTCGCGAGCAGCGTCGAGGTCGTCGGGGGTCTTGAGCGCGAGCGTCTTGACGCCGGGCAGCGCGCGCTTGGCGAGGCCGACCAGGGTGCCGCCGGGGCAGACCTCGATGAACGCGGTGGCGCCGAGCTCCTTGAAGGTCTCCATGCACAGGTCCCAGCGGACCGGGTTGGCGACCTGGCCGACCAGCCGCTCCAGCACCTCGGTACCGGTGGCGACGGCCTGCCCGTCCTTGTTCGAGACGTACGTGACCTTCGGGTCGGCCGGCGTCAGATCGGCGGCGGCCTTGGCCAGCGCGTCGACCGCGGGGGCCATGTGGTGCGTGTGGAAGGCGCCGGCGACCTGGAGCGGGACGACCTTGCGGACGCCCTCGGGCTTGTCGTCGTTCAGGACGGCGAGCTGCTCCAGCGTGCCCGCGGCGACGATCTGCCCGGCGCCGTTGACGTTCGCCGGGGTCAGGCCCAGCTTCTCCAGGTGCGCCACCGAGACCTCGGGGTCGCCGCCGAGCAGCGCCGACATGCCCGTCTCGGTGATCGCGGCGGCGTCGGCCATGGCCAGACCCCGCTTGCGTACGAGGGTGAGGGCGGCGGTGTCCTCCAGCACGCCCGCGAAGGCCGCGGCGGTGATCTCACCGACGCTGTGCCCGGCGACCGCGCCGGGGGCGATGTCACAGAGTGCCGAGGCGGACAGGATTCCGGCCGCGACCAGCAGCGGCTGGGCCACGGAGGTGTCGCGGATGGCGTCCGCGTCGGCCTGTGTGCCGTAGTGGGCGAGGTCCAGTCCGATGGCGTCGGACCACGCGGCGACGCGGTCCGCGGCACCGGGGAGTTCGAGCCAGGGAGTCAGGAAGCCGGGCGTCTGGGCGCCCTGGCCGGGAGCGACGAGTACGAGCACTCTCACACTCTCTCTTGAGGGCGGCCCAAGCCGCCCGTGGGGACAGGGACGAAGAACAGGAGGGGGTTTTGTGGGCCCCCGACAAAAGCCTAGGGCTGGAGATCTCCGTCGGCCAGACGCCCCAGGATGAGCGCGATCCGCAAGGTGAACGCCGACCGTACATCGGAAGGCGACCAGCCGGTGACGTCAGTCACACGTCGAAGCCGGTAGCGCACGGTGTTGGGATGCACGAAGAGCATCCGGGCCGCACCCTCCAGACTGGACGCCTGTTCGAGATAGACGGAGAGGGTCTCCAGGAGCGCGGAACCGGCCTCCTCCAGCGGTCTGTAGATCTCCTCCACCAACTGCTCTCGCGCGCTGGGATCGCCGGCCATCGCGCGTTCCGGAAGCAGGTCGTCCGCCAGGACCGGGCGCGGGGCGTCCTGCCAGGCGGAACACGCCTTGAGTCCGGCGGCGGCCGCCTGCGCGGACCGGGTCGCGGCCAGCAGATCGGGGACGACGGGCCCGGCGACCACGGGTCCGGCCGCGTAGGGGCCGATCAGCGACTTGGCCACGGCGAGCGGGTTGTCGCTGCCACCCGCGATCACCACGAGCCGGGACCCGAGCACCCCGGTCAGCACCTGGAGCTTGGCGTGCCGGGCGGCCCGCCGGATGGCCTCGACGGTCAGCTCCGAGTCGCCGTCGGGAGCGGTGCCGAGGACCACGCACACGTGCTCGGGAGCGTTCCAGCCCAGCGCGGCGGCCCGGCTCACGGCCCCCTCGTCGGCCTCCCCGCTGAGCACGGCGTTCACGACGAGCGACTCCAGCCGGGCGTCCCAGGCACCGCGTGCCTCGGCGGCCTGGGCGTAGACCTGCGCGGTCGCGAAGGCGATCTCGCGGGCGTACACGAGCAGGGCCTCACGCAGCACGGACTCGTCGCCCGGCGCGGCGACCTCGTCGATGGCCGACTCCATGACCTCGATGGTTGTGCGCACCATCTCGACGGTCTGGCGCAGGGTGATGGCCCGGGTCAGCTCACGGGGGGCGGTGCCGAACACATCGGTGGAGATGGCCTGCGGGGCGTCCGGATGCCGGAACCACTCGGTGAAGGCCGCGATGCCGGCCTGGGCGACCAGCCCGATCCAGGAACGGTTCTCCGGGGGCATCGCCCGGTACCACGGCAGCGTCTCGTCCATGCGCGTGATGGCCTGCTGCGCGAGAGACCCGGACGACTTCTCCAGCCGCTTCAGGGTCGCGGCATGTGCGTGGGCGCGGGGCGCGGCGGGGTCGGACTTGCTGTGTTCGGGTTCGGGCACGGGGACAAGACTGCCTTATCCGGACGTCAGTGCGCGCCGCCGGGTCCTTGCTTGATGGTTCGGTCGCCTTCGGGGCGCCTCAGCCGGTGTCCGGCCGGTGTCCGGGGTGCGGGCCGAGTTGGTGGGCACGTGCCGCCCGTTGCGCCTACGCCGTGGGACATCCCGGCGGTGGGGCTACCGTGGTCCCGTGACGGACGTACGGCGCGCCGCGGAGCGCTATCCAGGCGGGGACCCCGGGACCGGAATCGAGTCGTGGCACGCCTTCTCGTTCGGGCCGCACTACGACCCCGACAACCTCCGGTTCGGCGCGCTGATCGCCTGCAACGAGGAGCGGCTCGTGCCCGGCGCCGGGTTCGACGAGCATCCGCACAGCCACACCGAGATTGTGACGTGGGTGGTCGAGGGCGAGCTGACGCACCGCGACTCCACCGGGCACGAGACCGTCGTGCGGCCCGGTGACGTGCAGCGGCTGAGCGCCGCCGCGGGCGTCCGGCACGTCGAGCGCAACGACGCCGAGACCCCGCTGACCTTCGTGCAGACCTGGCTCGCGCCCCTGGAGCCCGGCGGCGAGCCGTCGTACGAGATCGTCCGCGGCATCGCCGACTCGACGCCGTACGCGGTCCCGGAGGCGGGCGCGCTGCTCCATGTACGGCGACTGGCCGCGGGGGAGTGGACGGCGGTGCCGGACGGGCGGTTCGTCTATGTCCACGTCGTGCGCGGCGACGTACGGCTGGACGGCGAGGAGCTGGGCCCCGGCGACGCGGCCCGGCTCACCGGCGCGAAGGAACTGGACGCGGTGGCGATGACCCCGGCCGAGCTGCTGCTGTGGGAGATGTCCTAGAGGCCGACGAGCACCGCGTCGGTGAACGGGGGCCACGACTCGACGGCCCACGGCCCGAACGCGCGGTCCGTCAGCGCCACGCAGGCCGCCCCCGCGTCCGGGTCGATCCACAGGAACGTGCCGGACTGGCCGAAGTGCCCGAAGGTGCGCGGCGAGGACACGGAGCCCGTCCAGTGCGGGGACTTGGAGTCGCGGATCTCGAAGCCGAGGCCCCAGTCGTTGGGGTTCTGGTGGCCGTAGCCCGGCAGCACGCCCTTCGTGCCCGGGTACTGGACGGTCATCGCCGCCGCGACCGTCCGCGGGTCCAGCAGCCGCGGTGCCTGCACCTCCGCCGCGAACCGGAGGAGGTCCTCGACCGTCGACACGCCGTCCTTCGCGGGCGAGCCCTCCAGGGACGTCGACGTCATGCCCAGCGGCTCCAGGACCGCCTGCCGCAGGTACTCCGCGAACGGGATGTCCGTCGCCTTGGCGACGTGGTCGCCGAGCTGCTCGAAGCCCGCGTTCGAGTACAGCCGCCGCTCGCCGGGCGGGGCGGTCACCCGGTGCTCGTCGAAGGCGAGCCCCGAGGTGTGGGCGAGCAGATGACGCACGGTCGATCCGCTCGGCCCGGCCGGCTCGTCGAGCTCGACGGCCCCCTCCTCGTACGCGACGAGGACGGCGTACGCGGCGAGCGGCTTGGTGACCGAGGCCAGCGGGAAGCGGTGAGCTGTCGGACCGTGGGTGCCGAGGACGGTGCCGTCGGCCCGCACCACCCCCGCCGCAGCGGTGGGAACCGGCCAGTTCTCGATCAGCGCGAGGCTCTGCAAGGACATGCCGTCGAGACTAAGCGGCTCACAGCTTCAGAATCATCGTGGGGTCCGGCTTGTGGACGAAGCCGAGGGAGACGTAGAGCGGCTCGGCCTCCGGGGACGCGGTCAGCATGACCTGGCCGGCGCCCCGCTCGCGGAACCACGCCAGCAGTTCGTCCATGCACGCGCGCGCGTACCCTCCCCCACGCTCGAACAACCTCGCGCGGGGGGACCCCCATCGCCGGGCCGTCGGGTCGGTGGCGACGCTGAAGACGTAGCCGGCCAGCCCGTGCGGATTGCCCGCCTTCCCGATCCGGTAGTCGACCGTCCCCGCCACCAGCGCGCCCAGCGCCCCCGGCCGCTCCGGGTGGTCGACGACGAAGGCCGCGAAATCCCCGTCGGCCTCCGCCAGCTTCCGCCGCAGCGACGGCAGCGCCTCGGTGTGCCACGCTGTGGAGGCGTCCCCGCCGGGCAGGGCGTCGATCATCACCTGGCGCAGCCGCAGCACTTCCCCGGCGTCCTCGGTCGTGGCACGGCGTACGAGACTCATGAGCCGCACGCTAGCGAGCGCACCCGGGGCGCGTCCTGCCGATTTCTTGCCGGTACCGCTTGCTTGGAGTGCACTCCAAGGTCCTAGCGTGGGGGGCATGACGGTGATGGAGACCACGAGTACCAGGACCGACAGCTGTGCCGCCCCGCCGCACCCCCACCGGCGCCCCAACGGCCAGGACAGCTACACGATCAGCGAGGTCGTCGCCTTCACCGGCCTGACCGCGCACACCCTGCGCTGGTACGAGCGCATCGGTCTGATGCCGCACATCGACCGCTCGCACACCGGCCAGCGCCGCTACAGCAACCGCGACCTCGACTGGCTCGACCTCGTCGGCAAGCTCCGGCTCACCGGCATGCCGGTCGCCGACATGGTGCGGTACGCGGAACTGGTGCGCGAGGGCGACCACACGTTCACCGAACGGTTCGAGCTGCTGGAGACGACCCGCCGGGACGTCCTGTCCCGGATCGCGGAGCTCCAGGACACGCTCGCCGTACTCGACCGGAAGATCAGCTTCTACGCCGAAGCCGGTCGCGCCTACGAAACGGAGAAGGCCGGATGACGGACCGCACCATCCCGACCGCACAGCTGGGCGACACCGGCCCCGCGGTCGGCGTCCAGGGCCTCGGCTGCATGGGCATGAGCTTCGCCTACGGCCCCGCGGACGCGAAGGAGTCCCGGGCCACCCTGGAGCGGGCCCTGGAGCTCGGCATCACGCTCTACGACACGGCGGACGCCTACGGCGCCGGGGAGAACGAGAAGTTCCTGTCGCCGTTCTTCCAGGCCCACCGCGACGAGGTCGTGATCGCCACCAAGTTCGCCCTGGCGATACCCCCGGACGACCCGACCCGGCGGATCATCCGCAACGACCCGCCGTACATCCGCGAGGCGGTCGAGGCGAGCCTGAAGCGCCTGGACGTCGACGTGATCGACCTCTACTACATGCACCGGCGGGACGTGAACGTGCCGATCGAGGAGACCGTCGGCGTCATGGCCGAGCTGGTGCGCGAGGGCAAGGTCAAGCACCTGGGCCTGAGCGAGGTCACCGCCGGTGAGCTGCGCGCGGCGCAGGCCGTCCACCCGATCGCCGCCGTGCAGTCGGAGTGGTCCCTGTTCAGCCGGGACATCGAGGCCCAGGTGGTGCCGGCCGCCCGCGAACTGGGCGTCGCCCTCGTCCCGTACTCCCCGCTCGGCCGCGGCTTCCTCACCGGGTCCTTCACCGACGCCGACAAGGACCTCACCGCCGACGACTTCCGCCGCCAGCAGCCCCGCTTCACGGGCGACAACGCCACGGCGAACGCGGCCCTGCTGGAGCCGGTCCGCCAGGTCGCCGAGGCCCACGGCGCCTCCCTGGGCCAGATCGCCCTGGCCTGGGTCCAGCAGCAGTCCGAGGTCCACGGCCTCCCGGTCGTCCCGATCCCGGGCACCCGCAAGCCGACCCGGGTCGAGGAGAACGCGGCGGCGACGGGCCTCCAGCTCACCAAGGAGGAGCTGGAACTCCTGGAGCCGATCGCGGGCCAGGTGGCGGGCGACCGTTACGCGGACATGCGGTTCTCGTCGGCGGGCCGGGAGTAGTCAGAGCTCCGCCAGCAACTCCGCCTTCTTCACGGAGAACTCCTCGTCGGTGACCAACCCGGCCTGGTGCAGTTCGCCGAGATGGCGGATGCGCTCGGCGATGTCCGCGGGGTCCCGGCGTGGCGCGGCCACGGCCGGGACCACCGCCGTGGCCCCCCGCTGCTTCACCGCGGCCAGCACCGCGGCGGCGAAGGGCAACGACTCGTGCACCGGTCCGTACCCGAGCCCGAAGACCACGGCCGCCGGGTCCTGGTCCGCCTGTACCGGCTGAAACGGCGGAGCCTCCCGCAGCAGCCGCAGATGCCCCTCGAAGACCTCAGGTGACCGCCACTCGACACCCGTCAGCTCGGACACCGGGAAGCTCTGGTCGCCGGCCTTCCACTTCGCCGAGGACGCCCCGGTCCAGAACCAGCGGAAGTTCACGGTACGGCCGTCGAAGGACGCCTTCCCGTCGTACGCCTTGAACTGCAACGGCACCTCGGGCGCCGGCACCAGGAATCGTTCCGCCGGTTCGTCGTCCCGTTTCAGCAGCGCGCGCAGCTCGTCCGCGTAGTACTCGGCGAGCGTCTCCTTGTCAGCCGGCAGCACCAGCCGGTACGGGTCGCACCCTTCCTTCAGCTGTCCCGCCGCCGCCTCCATGAGCGGGTCCGCGCCTGGCCGCGGTTCGGCGTGCAGCACCACCGTGCCCCGCTTGCCGGGGGTCAGCGTCACCCCGGAGATCGCCTCCAGGGGAATCCGTCGTTCCCCCAGTGCCTGGAAGAGCTTCGGTGTGCGAATCCCCCGTTCGTAGCGGATGAGCACGGAGTCGGACTCGAACTCCCAGGCGGCATGAAATCCGGCCAGTACGTCACCCATGCGGGTCATCGTATTCGGCACGAGCTCCTTCGTCCCCTCCTCGCGCAGACCGCAGTTCTTGCAGTCTCTACGCGCGTCCGGCCTCGGCCGTGCCGGACAAACCGGCGCGGCAGGCTTCGTCCTCGTGGGCGCAGTGCACCGAGCGGTATGCGCCAATGCCGATCTCGGCGAAGTTGAGCAGACTCTCCGTTCCGGGTTGGAAGTAACCGGCGTGCCCGTCCGCACCCCGCGCGGACAGCACGCGCGCGCCGAACGCGGAGGACACCGGGTCGGCGCCGTGGCCGAGCCCGCCCACCTCCAGGTAGGGCACGTCCTGGATCCAGTCGTCGGCGTCCCGCATCGCCCACACATGGGCGGTGGTGCGCAGGTGGGAGGCGTTGGCGACCCGCATTCCGGGGCTGCCGGCGACCGCGATGTCGGCCACCCGGCCGGGCAGGGTGCGCGCGGCCACCCCGCACACCACGGAGCCGTAGCTGTGGCAGAACAGGGAGACCGGTGAGGTGCCGGGCAGGGCGCGCACCAGCGCGTTCAGCCGGACGGCGCCGGTCTCGGCGCGCATCGCGGTGGCCGAGTCGATGCCGAGTCCGGCGGGCGCGGTGTAGTCGGCCCAGGCGATCACCGCCGTACGCGTGGCGGGGCTCGCCTCCCGCTCGGCCCGGTAGAGGGCCTTGGCCATGCCGACCGGCGCGGACCAGCTGCGCCTGGTGCGCTGGAAGGTGAGCACGTCGGTGTCGACACCGGGCACGACGACGGAGACCCGCTGCGCCGCGCCGAGGTCGCCGAAGACCTCGGCGACCCGGCCGGAGCCGTCCGGGTCGAAGGCGAGGATGTGGCGCTCCGGGGCAGTCAGCGCCTCGAAGCGGTGCATACGGCGGCCCGCCTCCTGCTGACCGGCCGGCGTGAGCCGGGTGTCGTGCATGCGGGCGCGCTCGACGGCCCGGGCCTGGAGCAGCGCGAGGCGGTTGGCCTGGTAGCGCAGGGTGACGGGGGCGCCGTTCATGTTGCCGACCGCGAGCGGGTAGCGCTGGGCGAGGCGGACGCGCTCCTGGGAGGTGAGGGAGGCGAAGAACCGGGTGAGCCGGGCGGGGGCGGTGTCCGGGTCGGGCAGCCGGTGTCCGTGGAGGCGGCCGTGCGCCCAGGACTCGAGCGAGGCCTGGAGCGGGGTGGCCTCCCGGTGGTTGCGCAGAGCGGTCCAGCCGGTCGTCGCCAGCATCACGAACACCACGGCCAGCGCGAGCAGTGCGCGCCAGACGTTGAGTTGCGGGGAGGTGTCGAAGGAAGTCACTGAAAGGACACACTAGGAGAACGGGACGGTCTCGGGTTAATCGAGTGACGGGTATCACGTTTTGATGTAAGGGGGCCACTTGCCGGTCAGTGCGGGCCCCAGCAGTTCCAGGTGGGAGACGGTCAACGCGCGCATCGCCTCCAGGCTGAACTCCCCGTCGGTGAGCCACTGGCGTTCCGTCACCCGCATCACCCCGCTGAAGACGGCCACCAGCAGCCGGGGCCGCGGGTCGGTCCCCGCTTCGAGGCCCTCGCGTTCGGCGAGCAGGCGCGTGAGCACCTCCTCGACCTCCGCGGAGCGCCGCAGATGGGCGGCGAGCAGGACGGGGGTCGATTCGATCACCCGGTACATGGCCAGGAACCGGGCCACCGGTACGACCGACTCCACGACCTCGTGCAGGGTGTCCCACCCCTCCAGGACGGCCTGCCGCAGCGCCTCCAGCGGCGGCTCGTGCGCCGGGCGCGCGCGTACGGCGTCGACGAAGTGCGCCACCGTCATCTCGTCGAGCGCGAGGGCCGCTTCCTCCTTGCCGGCGAAATAGCGGAAGAAGGTGCGCTGCGAGACCCCGACGGCGTCGGCGATCTCGTCCACGGTCGTCCGGTCGTAGCCCTGGGTGGTGAAGAGCTCGATCGCGACCCTCAGCAGTGCCTCTCGGGTGCGCTGCTTCTTGCGTTCGCGCAGTGTTTCCATTGGTGTCAGTTACCGACTTGTGAATTGGTTTGTCAATTGTCAGCGGCTGTCACTAGCCTCGAACACATGACTAGTCAGACCACCCTCGACAAGACGGGGCCGGGGGACGGGGGATCCCCGTCGTCGTCGGATCAGGCGCCTGCCTCCGGGCTGCGCGGCCACCCGTGGCTCACCCTCCTGACCGTGGCCGTCGGCGTCATGATGGTGGCCCTCGACGGCACCATCGTGGCCATCGCCAACCCGGCCATCCAGGCCGACCTCAAGGCGAGCTTCGCGGACGTCCAGTGGATCACCAACGGCTACTTCCTCGCGCTGGCGGTCGCCCTGATCACCGCGGGCAAGCTCGGTGACCGCTTCGGGCACCGGCAGACCTTCCTGATCGGTGTCGTCGGCTTCGCCGCCGCGTCGGGTGCGATCGGGCTGTCCAGCTCCATCGCCGCGGTCGTCAGTTTCCGTGTGCTTCAGGGCCTGTTCGGTGCCCTGCTGATGCCGGCCGCGCTCGGGTTGCTGCGGGCCACCTTCCCGGCCGAGAAGCTCAACATGGCCATCGGCATCTGGGGCATGGTCATCGGCGCCTCCACCGCCGGCGGCCCGATCCTCGGCGGTGTCCTCGTCGAGCACGTCAACTGGCAGTCGGTGTTCTTCATCAACGTCCCGGTCGGCGTCCTGGCCCTCGCCCTGGGCGTGCTGATCCTGCTCGACCACCGCGCCGAGAACGCCCCGCGCTCCTTCGACCTGCTGGGCATAGCCCTGCTGTCCGCCGCCATGTTCTGCCTGGTCTGGGCCCTCATCAAGGCCCCGACCTGGGGCTGGGGCGACGGACTGACCTGGACCTTCATCGCCGCCTCCGTGGTGGGCTTCGTGCTGTTCGCCTTCTGGGAGACGAAGGTCAAGGAGCCGCTGATCCCGCTCGGGCTGTTCCGGTCGGTCGCGCTGTCCGCGGGTGTGGTCCTCATGGTCCTCATGGCGTTCGCGTTCCTGGGCGGCCTGTTCTTCGTGACCTTCTACCTCCAGAACGTGCACGGCATGAGCCCGATCGACGCGGGCCTCCACCTGCTCCCGCTCACCGGCATGATGATCGTCGGCTCCCCGCTCGCGGGCGCGTTGATCACCAAGCTCGGCCCGCGCATTCCGCTGGCCGGCGGTATGGCGTCGGTCGCGATCGCCATGTTCGGGATGTCCACGCTGGAGACGGACACCGGCAGCGGGGTCATGTCCCTGTGGTTCGCGCTGCTCGGCCTCGGCCTCGCACCCGTGATGGTCGGCGCCACCGAGGTCATCGTGGGCAACGCGCCCATGGAGCTCTCCGGTGTGGCCGGCGGTCTCCAGCAGGCCGCGATGCAGATCGGCGGCAGCCTGGGTACGGCCGTCCTCGGCGCCGTGATGGCCTCCAAGGTGGACGGCGACCTCCCGGGCAACTGGAAGGACGCGGGTCTGCCGGCGCTGCCGCCGGCCCAGCTCGACCAGGCGTCGGAGGCGGTCCAGGTGGGTGTCGCCCCGGTCACCAAGGGGACCCCGGCGGAGATCGCGGCGAAGATCACCGACGTCGCGCACGACACCTTCATCTCCGGGATGAGCCTCGCGTCGCTGGCCGCCGCGGGTGTCGCCGCCTTCGCCGTCCTCGTCGCCCTGCTCACCAAGCGCGGCGAGAACGCGGAGGCGGGTGCGGGCGTCGGCCACGTCTGACGCCTGACGGGACGTCAGCGCACTTCGCCTATCAGGGTGAAGAGGCTAAAGATTTCTCGCCCTCGGTACGCGCCGCAGGTCACAGTAAGTCAAGCCCTCCGCACGGCAGGTTCGTGAGCCGCGGAGGGCGGACGGCGCTGCGGCGCGCTGCCGGAGGGGGGCGGCGCGCCGCAAGGCCGGAGGATTAACCCCGGGGACCGGGGTACTCGCATCGTTGAACCCGAGACGAACCCAACCAACCAAGGGTGTCAGGGAGTTGATGATGGCGGGCTTCGGACACGGAACGCGCAGGTACCCCCGATCACGTGGCCGGACGTGGTCACGGAGCGGGCCGGATCGCGCGACGCTCGGAATCATCGGAGTCATCTGCGCAATCGCTGGTTTCTTCGTACTGGGCATCATCCTGGGCCCCGTCGCGATGGTGTGCGGCTGGCTTGCCATGGGCCGTACCTGGTCGGGCGGTGGCAACCGTGCCTGGCCCGCTCTGGTCGCCTTCGTACTGGGCGCCATCGACACGCTCCTGGCGATCATCTGGCTCGTCGGAGCGGCCACCCCGGGCAGCGGGACGTTCTGACCCGGGGCGCGTGAGGGAAGGGCCCCCGGTGGGACGACCGGGGGCCCGCTCACGTTTTCAGACCGGTGGGGTGTTCGTAGCCGCCGACGGACGTCTCGCGCAGGGCCGCGACCTCGGCTCGCAGGGCCCGTACTTCCTCTGTCAGGGCCCTGATCGCCTCCGTCTGCTCTCGTTCCTCCACGTCGTCCTTCTCGAAGCGCTCGATGAACCAGGCCGCGATGTTCGCGGTGACGACACCGAGGAGGGCGATGCCGGACAGCATCAGGCCCACCGCGATCATGCGGCCCAGACCGGTCGTCGGGGCGTGGTCGCCGTAGCCGACGGTCGTCATGGTGGTGAAGGACCACCAGACCGCGTCACCCAGCGTCCGGATGTTCCCGTTGGGGGAGTCCCGTTCCACCGACAGCACCGCCAGCGAACCGAACATCAGCAGCCCCACCACCGCCCCGGCGACATACGTCGTCACCCGGATCTGGGAGGCCATCCGCGCCCGCCGCCCCACCAGCAGCAGCGTGGAGACGAGGCGCAGCAGACGCAGGGGCTGTATCAGCGGCAGCATGACCGCGCACAGGTCCAGCCAGTGCTGCCGTACGAACCCGCGGCGGTCCTGCGAGAGCGACAACCGCATCAGGTAGTCGACGGCGAAGACCCCCCACACCACCCACTCGACCACCGTGCACAACGCCGTGAGCGACCGTCCCGCCGAGGTGTCCACGATCGGCACGGCATAGGCGACGGCGAACAGCACCGCGAGCGCCAGAAGGGGCCGCTGGGTGTGCTGTTCCCAACGGACCTGCGCCGACTGTTCCTTCATGCCCGCATCGTAGAGAAACGGTGAAGGGCGGTGAGCCTTCAAGCCCACCGCCCTTCAACTCCTCAGGGGCGCGGGGAACTGCGCGAGCAACCCCCACCGGCCCGCAGCCACACGACTACGCGTCTCCCCCAGCCGCACCCGGGTCAGCCGCTGAAACATCGAGCAACTGGTACCGGTCGATGGCCTGCTTCAGCACCGACCGGTCCACCTTGCCCTCCCGCGCCAGCTCCGTCAGCACGCCCACCACGATCGACTGCGCGTCGATGTGGAAGAACCGCCGCGCCGCACCCCGGGTGTCCGCGAAGCCGAACCCGTCGGCGCCCAGCGACTGGTACGTGCCCGGCACCCACCGCGCGATCTGGTCGGGAACCGCCCGCATCCAGTCGGACACGGCCACGAACGGACCCTGCGCGCCGGCCAGCTTCCGCGTCACGTACGGCACCCGCTGCTCCTCCTCCGGGTGCAGCAGGTTGTACTCCTCGCAGGCCACCGCCTCGCGCCGCAGTTCGTTCCAGGAGGTCGCCGACCAGACGTCCGCCTTGACGTTCCACTCCTCGGCGAGGATCTTCTGCGCCTCGATGGCCCACGGCACAGCCACGCCGGACGCCATGATCTGCGCCGGGATCGACCCCGAGGTGCCCTCGGAGAAGCGGTAGACGCCCTTGAGGATGCCCTCGACGTCGACGTTCTCCGGCTCGGCCGGGTGCTGGATGGGCTCGTTGTAGACGGTGAGGTAGTAGAAGACGTCCTCGCCCACCTTGCCGTCGGCGGTCGGCCCGTACATCCGGCGCAGACCGTCCTGCACGATGTGCGCGATCTCGAACCCGAACGCCGGGTCGTACGCCACACATCCCGGGTTGGTCGAGGCGAGCAGCTGCGAGTGGCCGTCCGCGTGCTGGAGCCCCTCACCGGTCAGAGTCGTACGGCCCGCGGTCGCGCCCAGGACGAAACCGCGCGCGAGCTGGTCCGACATCTGCCAGAACTGGTCGCCGGTGCGCTGGAAACCGAACATCGAGTAGAAGACGTAGACCGGGATCAGCGGTTCGCCGTGCGTGGCGTACGCCGAACCCGCGGCGATCAGCGAGGCCGTGCAGCCCGCCTCCGAGATGCCGTCGTGCAGCATCTGGCCCGTCGGGGACTCCTTGTACGCGAGCAGCAGCTCCCGGTCGACCGACTCGTACTGCTGACCCAGCGGGTTGTAGATCTTCGCACTCGGGAAGAACGAGTCCATGCCGAAGGTGCGGTACTCGTCCGGCGCGATCAGCACGAACCGCTTGCCGAGCTCCTTGTCCCGCATGAGGTCCTTGAGCAGTCGTACGAAGGCCATGGTGGTGGCGATCGACTGCTGGCCGGAGCCCTTCTTCACGGTCGCGTACGTCTTGTCGTCCGGCAGCGCCAGCGGCTTGGCACGCACC
Source organism: Streptomyces sp. NRRL B-24085 (assembly GCF_001282115.1). Classification (GTDB taxonomy): domain Bacteria; phylum Actinomycetota; class Actinomycetes; order Streptomycetales; family Streptomycetaceae; genus Streptomyces. The sequence continues at coordinate 21,081 of NZ_LJBR01000249.1, forward strand.
ACGCGCGTCGGGACGTAACCGCCGAGGCCCAGCCGGCGGTCGTGCATGTACTGGATCTCCTCCGAGTCCCGGCCCGGGTGGTAGTAGGGCGGCGCGCCCGACTCCAGCTCCTTGTCGGAGATCGGCAGGTGCAGCCGGTCGCGGAAGCCCTTGAGGTCGTCGACCGTCAGCTTCTTCATCTGGTGCGTGGCGTTGCGGCCCTCGAAGTTGGGGCCCAGCGTCCAGCCCTTGACCGTCTTGGCGAGGATCACCGTCGGCTGGCCGGTGTGCTCCACGGCCGCCTTGAACGCCGCGTAGATCTTCCGGTGGTCGTGACCGCCGCGGCCCAGGTGCAGGATCTGGTCGTCGGTCATGTTCTCGACCATGGCGCGCAGCCGGTGGTCGTCGCCGAAGAAGTGGTCGCGGATGTACGCGCCGGACTCGGTGGCGTAGGTCTGGAACTGGCCGTCCGGGGTGGTGTTCATCCGGTTGACGAGGATGCCGTCGCGGTCCTGCGCGAGCAGCGGGTCCCAGGTGCGGTCCCAGATCAGCTTGATGACGTTCCAGCCGGCGCCGCGGAAGACCGACTCCAGCTCCTGGATGACCTTGCCGTTGCCGCGCACCGGGCCGTCGAGGCGCTGGAGGTTGCAGTTGACGACGAAGGTCAGGTTGTCCAGGCCCTCGCGCGCGGCGATGGTGAGCTGGCCGAGCGACTCGGGCTCGTCCATCTCGCCGTCGCCGAGGAACGCCCACACGTGCGACTTGCTGGTGTCCGCGATCCCGCGCGCGTGCATGTAGCGGTTCATCCGCGCCTGGTAGATCGCGCCGATCGGGCCGAGGCCCATCGACACGGTCGGGAACTCCCAGAAGTCCGGCATCAGGCGCGGGTGCGGGTACGAGGACAGCCCGTGCGGCGCCTTCGACCTCTCCTGGCGGAACGCGTCGAGGTTGTCCTCGCTGAGGCGGTCGAGCAGGAACGCGCGCGCGTAGATGCCCGGGGAGGCGTGGCCCTGGAAGAAGACCTGGTCGCCGCCGTCGCCCTCGTCCTTGCCGCGGAAGAAGTGGTTGAAGCCGACGTCGTACAGGGACGCCGAGGAGGCGAAGGTGGCGATGTGGCCGCCGACGCCGATCCCGGGACGCTGGGCGCGCGAGACCATCACGGCCGCGTTCCACCGGGTGGCGTTCAGGATCTTGCGCTCGATCTCCTCGTTGCCCGGGAAGAACGGCTCGGCACCGGTCGGGATGGTGTTCACGTAGTCCGTGCTGCGCATCTCGGGCACGGCCACGCGCTTCTCGCGGGCCCGCTCGATGAGCCGCAGCATCAGATAGCGGGCCCGCTGCCGGCCGCGCTCGTCCACCGCGGCGTCGAGGGAGTCGAGCCACTCCTGGGTTTCCTCGGGATCGAAGTCAGGAACCTGACTCGGAAGGCCGCCAATGATGATCGGGTTGCGATCGGATCCGGAAGCCACGCTGTTCCTTACCTGTCAGAGGGCCGTATTTCTGTATGTCTGCACCGCTCCCCATCGTGTACCTCGGGGGGCCAAACGTCATCTCTACTCCGGGGTAACCCGGGCCCTGTACCCGGGTATGGTTCCCAAACACGCAAAGAGGGCAGAAAGGTGTGGCATGCGTCACGGCGTGACCGCGATGATGTGCCTGGAGTTGGGGTGACACGTTCCGGAACGTCACCGTTTCGGCGGTCTGAAACGCCGGGTACTTGCGCGATCCGCCCCGCCCGTGTGGACTACGGCCAATGCTTCGCGCACGCGCGTGGCTGAGACTCCCCCAGAGCCTGAGAGCCTGGGGGGACCCATTCGAAGACAAGATCAGGAGGCACCCCGTGAGCGCGACCGCGGACCACGCGGAGACGAGCCCTGCCGTGAGGCTGGGGTTCCAGCCCGAGCAGGTGGTCCAGGAGATCGGCTACGACGACGACGTAGACCAGGAACTCCGCGAGGCCATCGAGCAAGTCATCGGCAGCGACCTTGTGGACGAGGACTACGACGACGTCGCCGATGCCGTGGTGCTCTGGTTCCGTGACGAGGACGGCGACCTGACCGATGTGCTGGTGGACGCCACCACGTACATCGAGGAGGGCGGCTCGATCCTGTTGCTGACGCCGAAGACCGGCCGGGACGGCTACGTGGAGCCGAGCGACATCTCCGAAGCCGCGACGACGGCAGGCCTGTCCGCCTCCAAGAGCGTCAGCGTGGGCAAGGACTGGAGTGGCAGCCGGCTGGTGACGCCCAAGGCGGCCAAGTCCAAGAAGTAGCCCGGTGGGACCGGACGGGCCGGCGAGACCGGCCCGTCCGCTTCCCCGCGGTGATCGCTGCGTAGGGTGGACGCGTCACTCGAACAGCCCCCGAAGGGACACCCACGCGATGGCGATCCAGGTCGGCGCAAAGGCCCCCGACTTCGAGCTCAAGGACAACCACGGCCGGACCGTGCGGCTGTCCGACTTCCGCGGCGCCAAGAACGTCGTGCTGCTCTTCTACCCCTTCGCCTTCACCGGCGTGTGCACCGGTGAGCTGTGCGAGCTGCGGGACAACCTGCCGAAGTTCACGGACCGCGACACCCAGCTCCTCGCCGTCTCCAACGACTCCATCCACACCCTGCGCGTCTTCGCCGAGCAGGAGAGCCTGGAGTACCCGCTGCTCAGCGATTTCTGGCCGCACGGCGAGGTCTCCCGCGCCTACGGCGTCTTCGCCGAGGACAAGGGCTGCGCGGTGCGCGGCACCTTCGTCATCGACAAGGAGGGCGTGGTCCGCTGGACCGTCGTCAACGCCCTGCCGGACGCCCGCGACCTCGACGAGTACGTGAAGGCGCTCGACACCCTGTGATTGTTCGCCTCCAGGGACTGCGTGCGCCGGGAACCCGTCACTAGGATCGAATCGTTGATCCGGCATCCGACATCGCACGCACGGCGGGGCTCCCGGCCCCCGGACACCAAATGGAGGACTCGTGGGAGTCAGCCTCAGCAAGGGCGGCAACGTATCGCTGACCAAGGAGGCCCCGGGCCTGACCGCGGTCATCGTCGGTCTGGGGTGGGACGTCCGCACCACGACCGGCACGGACTTCGACCTGGACGCGAGCGCGCTGCTGCTGAACGCGGCCGGCAAGGTCGCCAGTGACGCGAACTTCGTCTTCTTCAACAACCTCAAGAGCGCCGACGGCTCGGTCGAGCACACCGGCGACAACCTCACCGGTGAGGGCGAGGGCGACGACGAGCAGATCAAGGTCGACCTGGCCAACGTCCCGGCGGACGTCGACAAGATCGTCTTCCCGGTCTCGATCTACGACGCCGAGAACCGCCAGCAGTCCTTCGGCCAGGTCCGCAACGCGTTCATCCGCGTCGTGAACCAGGCCGGCGGCGCCGAGATCGCCCGCTACGACCTCTCCGAGGACGCGTCCACCGAGACCGCCATGGTCTTCGGCGAGCTCTACCGCAACGGCGCGGAGTGGAAGTTCCGCGCCATCGGCCAGGGCTACGCCTCGGGCCTGCGCGGTATCGCCCAGGACTTCGGCGTCAACGTCTAGGGCCACTCCTGGTCCCCCGTCCGGCGCCGCACGGTTTGCGTGCGGCGCCGGACGCGCAGGTACAGCACGGAAGCACACTCTCGGGGAGGGAACAGCACATGGGCGTCACGCTCGCCAAGGGAGGAAACGTCTCCCTGTCCAAGGCCGCCCCCAACCTCACCCAGGTGATGGTCGGACTCGGCTGGGACGCGCGCTCCACCACCGGAGCCGACTTCGACCTCGACGCCAGCGCCCTGATGTGCAGCAGCGGGCGGGTCCTGGGTGACGAGTACTTCGTCTTCTACAACCAGCTCAAGAGCCCGGACGGCTCGGTCGAGCACACCGGCGACAACCTCACCGGTGAGGGCGAGGGCGACGACGAGTCGATCCTGGTCGACCTCTCCCGGGTGCCGGACCGGTGCGACAAGATCGTCTTTCCGGTGTCGATCCACGACGCCGACAACCGTGGCCAGACCTTCGGCCAGGTCAGCAACGCCTTCATCCGCGTGGTCAACCAGGCCGACGGCCAGGAACTGGCCCGCTACGACCTCTCCGAGGACGCCTCCACCGAGACCGCCATGATCTTCGGCGAGCTCTACCGCTACCAGGGCGAGTGGAAGTTCAGGGCGGTGGGACAGGGGTACGCGTCGGGACTGCGGGGCATCGCCCTCGACTTCGGGGTCAACGTCTCGTAACGCGATATGAGCAAAAGCCGGGGCCGGGTGGGGCTTCGGGGGTGCCCGACTACACTTCGCTTCAAAGTTTCGTAAAGCCGAGTGCGGCACGGGGGAATCCCGTACACGTACGGATTGGGTAGCCAGTGGTTCTCAAAACCTTCGGCTGGTCGTTCGCGGTCACCGCGCTCGGCCTGGTCGCTGCGGTCTTCTACGGGGGGTGGGAGGCCTTCGGAATCGTGGCGATCCTCTCCATCCTCGAGATCTCCCTGTCGTTCGACAACGCGGTGGTCAACGCCGGAATCCTGAAGAAGATGAACGCCTTCTGGCAGAAGATCTTCCTCACGATCGGCGTCCTGATCGCCGTGTTCGGCATGCGGCTGGTCTTCCCCGTCGTCATCGTGGCGATCAGCGCCAAGATGGGGCCGATCGAGGCGGTCCACCTGGCCCTGACCGACAAGGACCGCTACCAGCAGCTCGTGACCGACGCGCACCCGGCGATCGCCGCGTTCGGTGGCATGTTCCTGCTGATGATCTTCCTGGACTTCATCTTCGAGGACCGGGACATCAAGTGGCTGGCCTGGCTGGAGCGGCCGCTGGCCAAGCTCGGCAAGGTCGACATGCTGTCGGTCTGCATCGCCCTGGTCGTCCTGCTGATCACCGCGTTCACCTTCGCCACCCACGCCCACCAGCACGGCGGCGCGCACGTCGACAAGGCGCAGACGGTCCTGATCTCGGGCATCGCGGGTCTGATCACCTACATGGTGGTCGGCGGCCTCTCCGGCTACTTCGAGGACAAGCTCGAAGAGGGGGAGGAACGCGAGCACGAGGAGGAGGAGCGCGCCGAACGCGAGGGCAAGCCCAAGTCGGCCGTCCTGATGGCCGGCAAGGCGGCGTTCTTCATGTTCCTCTACCTGGAGGTCCTGGACGCCTCCTTCTCCTTCGACGGCGTGATCGGCGCGTTCGCCATCACCAACGACATCGTGCTGATGGCGCTCGGTCTGGGCATCGGCGCGATGTACGTCCGGTCGCTCACCGTGTACCTGGTCCGCCAGGGCACCCTCGACGACTACGTCTACCTGGAGCACGGCGCCCACTACGCGATCGGCGCCCTCGCCGTGATCCTCATGGTCACCATCCAGTAC
>NZ_LJBR01000025.1 GCF_001282115.1 Streptomyces sp. NRRL B-24085
CGATCCAGGCGCCCCCGTCCCCCGAGGGGTCGGCCGGGGTTCCGGCTCGCGGTCGGGTGGGCGGGCGAGGTGGAAGTGGACCGGGTCCGGGGTGAGGAGGGCTGCTCGCAGGTGGTCCTCGAAGTCGGGGCGGGCCAGCCAGGGCACGGCCTCCCACAGGTCCCGGCCGACGAGCTCGGCGCGGGGGCGGCCCAGGAGCTGGGCGGCGCGCGGATTCGCGTAGACGACCAGACCCAGCCGGTCCACGCAGAACACGCCGTCGGGCAGCAGGTCGGCCGCGGAGTCGGCCGTGGGGGCGGGGCCCGGGGCCACGACGACGCCCCGGACCGCGGGCGCGGCGGGCGGTTCGTAGGCGTTCCACAGGTCCAGCAGGCGCAGGGCGCCGTCCGCGTCGCGCAGATAGAGGGGCAGCGCGGGAGGGCGGCCCGCGGCGGTGTCCCGCAGGCTGGCCAGGATGCGGTGCGCGTCGGAGGGTGCCACCGCCTCGGCGAACCCCTCGACCGTGCCGGCGAACTCGCTTGGCGGCACGCCCAGCAGGGTGTGCAGGTCCTCGTCCAGGGTGATCCCGGCCGTCTCGGGGTCCCAGGCGAAGCGTCCGTGGCGTCCCACGGACGTGGAAGCGGTCGGCGGGCGCAGGCACATCGGCTCGCCGTCCCAGGCGACCTGGTCCGGATCCCCGTCCTCCAGAGCCCGCAGCGCCTCGCCCAGCTCCTGGGCGAGGCGCACCACGCGGTCGCGTCCGGACAGCACCTCGGCGGCGTCGGTCACGGCGGGGCGCAGCACGGTCAGCACGCCGTAGGTCGAGGAACCGGCGACGACGGGCACGTAGAGCGAGCCGAACTGGAAGGGGAGCCCGGCGGCGAACTGCGGGTAGCGCCGCATCGTCTCGGTGGCGTTCGGCAGGACCACCTGGACTCCGAGCCGGTAGGCGTCGGCGACCGGGAAGGGGCGGTCGAAGTGCAGGCGCCACCAGGGACGGAACAGCGGTCCGGGCAGTCCCGACAGGACGGCGAGCCGGAGCAGTCCGGGCGTGCGGGAGCGCAGATAGACCCCTCCGGCGTGGCCGCCGGCCGCACTGATCGCCTCCGTCGAAGCGTCGATCAGCAGCGCCGCCAACCGCCCGGCCGTCGGGTGTGCGTCCTCGACGCTCCCAGTCATCGGCCCTACCTAGTCCGTGCACCGTCCCACGGGCGACACAGCAAGAATGCGCCACAACGACACCGGCCCGCACCCGGGCGGCCCATATGTACACCTCGCCCATCGCGCTGGACAACCACCGGTCACGCTCTTAGGCTGAATATCCAGATCTGGACGGACCGTCTAGATAAGTCCCGGGACGGAGCGCGGGTGGTGGGGGGCGTCGTGGACGGTGCGGACGAGCACCTCATCGGTGAGGCCGAGAAGATCGCTGTGGCGCTCGGCCGGATGTTCCCGGGCCTGTGCGAGGTGGTCCTGCACGACCTCCGGGATCCGGGGCACGCCATCCGGGCGATCGAGAACAACCTCTCCGGCCGCCGGGTCGGGGACTCCGCGACCGAGCTGGGCCTGGCGCGTATCGCCGATCCGGAGTACCCGAGCGTCATCCAGAACTACCCCAATCGCTTCCCCGACGGCCGCCCGGCCAAGAGCACGTCCATCGGCATCAAGAACGAGGCCGGCGAGTACGTCGCGGCCCTGTGTCTCAATCTCGACGTCTCGGTGCTGTCCCCCGTCACGCTCGCCCTGGCCAACCTCGTGGCAACCGACACCGAGCACCGCGAGCAGCCCCTGGAGACCCTGCGGGACCGCACCACGCGCGAACTGCGCCGGGCGGTCGAGGAGTCGGCCGCCGAGCGGGCCGCCACGCCCCGGTCGCTGAGCAGAGAGGACAAGAAGGCGCTCGTACGACGGCTGCACCGGGACGGCTACTTCGACTCGCGGGACGCGGCGCAGACCATCGCGGACCTGCTGGGCGTCTCCCGTGCGACCGTCTACAACTACACGAAGTGAAGGTCCTCTCATCCCCGAGGAGCGGACCGCCGCGCTCGTCGACGAGGACCTGGCTCTGGAGGCGGCCCGCGCCGCCTTCGACGGTGGACGGCCCGGTCTTCCCCTCGCTCGCCGTGCACGGATCCGATCCGCGCAACCGGTTCAGCCTCAAGCCGTCCGCGTCCGCGACACACGCCGGCGTGAAGATCGGCACGTACTGGCCGGGCAACAGCGAACGCGGCCTGCCGCGCCACCACTCCGTCCTGCTGCTGTTCGACCAGTCGGTCGGCAGGCTCGCCGCCGTCCTGGAGGTGGGCACCGCGAACGCCTACCGGACCGCCGCGGCCGACGCCCTCGCGGTCGACCTGCTGGCCCGCCCGGACGCCACCACCCTGGCGGTGTTCGGGACCGGTCACCAGGCGGCCTACGAGGTGCGCGCCGTCAGCAGGGTCCGGCCCGTCACCGAGGTCCTGGTGGTGGGACGTACGGCCGGGCGTGCCGAGGGAGCGGCGGCGGCACTGGCAGCCCAAGGCCACCGGGCCCGGGCCGCCGGTGCCGAGGAGGCCTGCGCCCTGGCCGACGTGGTCGTCACCGCCACTGCCACCCGCGACGACACCCCACCGCTGTTCGATGCCTCGTGGATCCGCCCCGGTACGCATCTGTCCTGCATGGGCGCCGATGCCCCCGGCAAGCGGGAGATCCCGCCCGAACTGTTCACCCGCGCCCGCGTGTTCTGCGATCTGCCCGAACAGGCCCGCCGCCTGGGCGAGAGCCGGCACGCCCCCGCGGACACCGTCCTCACTCCGCTCGGGGAGGTCCTCACCGGCCGGGCGGAGGGCCGTACCGCCGTCGGCGACATCACGGTGTTCGACAGCTCCGGGATCGGAGTGCAAGACCTGTACCTGGGCCTGGCCCTGCTCGAGAAGATGGACATTTCCCTGTGAGCCCGATGCACCCTGTCGACCCCGCGAGCCGTGTCGACCCCGCGAGCCCTGTCGACCCTGCGAGCCGTGTCGACCCTGCGAACCCTGTCGGCCCCGCGACATCCGGGGGTTCGGTTCAGACCTCCGCGAGCGACGCCACACGGACGCTGGCCGATCCCGACACGCCGTTCGCCGTCGTCGACGTCCACAAGGTCCGGCGCAACGTCGAGCGGCTGGCGGCCAGGGCCGAGCGGCTCGGTGTCACCCTGCGGCCCCACGTGAAGACGGCCAAGAGCCTTGACGTCGCCGCACTCCTTCGCGAGGGCGACCGGCCCTGCCCGGTCACGGTGTCCACCCTGGCCGAGGCGGAGGCGTTCGCCGACGGCGGGTACACCGACATCACCTACGCCGTGGGGATCGACCCCCACAAACTCCCGCGTGTCATCGCCCTGTTGCGACGCGGGGTCACCCTGCGCGTCCTGCTGGACAGCGAGCAGCAGGCCGAGTCCGTGGCCGAGGCCTCCCGCCGGGCCGGGCTTCCCGTCCCCGCCCAGATCGAGATCGACTGCGACGGCCATCGCGGCGGTCTCAGGCCCGATGCGCCCGGGCTCCCGGCAATCGGCCGCATCCTGCACGAAGCGGGCTGCCTGGACGGGGTGTTGACCCACGCGGGCGAGTCCTACTTCGCCTTCACGGCCGAGGAGCAGCGGCTGGCCGCGCGCAACGAACGCGACAGTGCCGTCACGGCGGCCGAGCGGCTGCGCGCCGCGGGCCTGCCCGTCTCCACCGTCAGTGTGGGGTCGACCCCCACCGCCCATGCCGCCGAGGACCTCACCGGGGTCACCGAACTGCGCGCGGGCAACTACGTGTTCTTCGACCTGGTGATGGCCGGCCTCGGGGTTTGCGGCGTCGACGACCTCGCCCTGTCGGTCGTCGTCACCGTCATCGGCCACCGCCCCGAGTACGGGTGGATCCTCACCGACGGCGGCTGGATGGCCATGTCCCGCGACCGCGGCACCGCGGCCCAGGCCCAGGACCAGGGGTACGGCCTGGTCGCCGACCTCGACGGCCGCCTGGTGCCGGGACTGGTCATGACGGCGGCCAGCCAGGAGCACGGCACCCTCACCGCCCGCGACGGCGCCCAGCTGCCCGAACTGCCCATCGGCACCCGCCTGCGCGTCCTGCCCAACCATGCCTGTGCCACAGCGGCCCAGCACCACGGTTACCACGTCGTCGACGGCACCCGGCCGGCGCCGGGCGCGCCGGTCGTCGAGGCCTTCTGGAGCCGTGTCAGCGGATGGTGACCGGTCGGCGGGTCCGGGCGCGGTGCGGGTGCGGGTGCGGGTGCGGGTGCGGGTGCGGGTGCGGTAGGATCCCGGTCCCCCTGAATGCTCGTCAATGAGTAGGGCAGGAACGCACCTCCGAGGGGCAGGCGTAAAGTGCCGCCCGGGAGGGGAATCACCCTTGTGCAGATCGTGGCTTGTGGTATTACAGAGGCCGTTTAACGGGTAACTACCACCCTGCGCGGCTGTTCAATCGTGGTGATGATCATGATGTGATCAGAGGGTGCCTCGGGCTACGTTGCCGCTGTGATCACCTCTCAACTCCCCGTAAAGGCACCCCCGCTGACCGAGACGGCCGCGATCCGGCACCTCCTGTTCGGCGCGCAGGCCGAGATGCACGAGCCCTGGCGCCGCCTGTTCAGCTCCGACGTGTTCGCCTACCACGAGGGGCTGACCCATCAGGAGCGCACGGAACTCTCCTATCAACGCCTGCGCACGGTGAACGCGGCGGTGCCCGATCCCCAGGCCCTGGCGAGGGATCCGGTCGCCCTGGGCGCCCTGCACGAGTGGGCCGGGGTGGTGGACGCCGGCATGACGACGATCGCCAGCATCCACTACAACCTGTTCCTCGGCAGCCTGCTCGATCACGACCACGAGGGGCGGGACCTGGGCCCCTACCTGCGGATGGAGCGCATCGGCACCTTCCTGTGCACCGAGCAGGCGCACGGCAACGACGCCGCCCAGATGGAGACCACGGCGACCCTGGACCGGGCCACGGGCGGATTCGTGCTCACCACCCCCACCCGGGGGGCCCGCAAGTGGATGCCCAACACCTCCGTGGCCGGCGGCCCGAAGGACGCCCTGGTGGCCGCCCGTCTGGTGATCGACGGCAAGGACCAGGGCGTCTTCCTCTTCCTGACCTCGCTGACGGACACCAACGGCCGTCATCTGCCGGGTGTCGAGGTGGAGTTGCTGCCCCAGACGGCCAGCAGTCCGGTCGACCACTGCGCCACCTCCTTCCACGGGGTGCGGCTGCCGCGGACGGCCATGCTCCAGGGGGACCACGGCAGGCTGACCGACGACGGCGAACTCGTCTCCTGCCTGGGGAGTCCGCGCAAACGGTTCCTGCGCTCCATCGGCCGCGTGACCATGGGCAAACTGTGCATGAGCGCCTACAGCCTCGGGGCCACGCGGCACGCCCTGACCGTCGCCGTGCGCCACGCCCATCAGCGGGTGACCTCGGGCATGACCAGCGGTCAGCGGGTGCCGCTGTTCTCCCATCGCACCCATCACGCCCCGCTCGTCGAGGCGCTCGCGACGACCTACGCCGCCACCCTGTTGCAGCGGTCGGTCGTCCGGCGATGGGCGCGGGCGGCGGCGGAGGAGGAGCGCGAGGAGGCCGAGCGGCTGGTGGCCGTCGCCAAGGGCTGGATCACCTGGCAGGCCCGGACCGTGATGACCGAGTGCCGAGAACGCTGCGGAGCCCAGGGCCTGTTGCTCTCCAACGGGATCGCCGGACAGCTCGCGGCCAACGAGGGCACGATCACCGCGGAGGGCGACAACACCGTCATCTGGGTCAAGGCGGCAGGGGAGATGCTGCTGGGCGGCTTCACCCCGGTGCCGTCCAGCGAGGTGCCGCCGGCCACCCGGAGCCTGCACGACCCGGCCCACCTGCACGACCTGATCGGGGACCTGGAGCGAATACGTCACGAGCGGGCCCGGGTGCGCCTGCGCGCGAAACGGGCCGGCTCGCCCCTCGACCGCTGGAACGGCGCCTCCGGCGCGGCGCTGTCCCTGGTCGACGCCCACGTCCACCGGCTGGCCGCACAGGAACTGCTCGCCGCGGCCGCGCAGGTCGCCGACCCGCAGGTGGCCCTCCTGCTGGAGCACCTGCACCGGCTGTTCGCGCTGCGGTACGTGGCCGCGCACAGCGGTGAGCTGCTCGCGCACGAGCGGCTGACCGCCGAGCAGGTCCGGTACCTGCCGGAGGTCCTGGAGGCCACCGTCGCCGCGCTGGTGCCGCACGCCCTGACGCTCACCGACGCCTTCGCCGTGCCGGACGAGATCGCGGCGCGCCATCCCATGCTGCGCTCCGAGCCGGCGCCGGCCTGACCGCCACCACGCCTTCCCTGAGCCGGGGGCCGCGGGACACTCCGCGGCCCCCGCTGCTGTTTAAGGCTTTGCTTATATAAGTGCAGGGTGGCATATTGGGGCGCGTGCACGCGTTCGACGTACTCGGGGATCCGGTCAGGCGCCGGATATTGGAACTGCTCGCCACAGGGGAGCAGGCGTCGGGCGAGGTCAGTGCCGTGATCCGGGACGAGTTCGGGATCTCCCAGCCGGCCGTCTCGCAGCACCTCAAAGTGCTGCGGGACAGCGGGTTCGCCTCCGTGCGCGCCGACGGCAACCGGCGGCTGTACGCCGTCGAGGCCGGCCCGCTCAGAGAGGTGGACGCCTGGCTGGAGCGCTTCCGCGGTTTCTGGGACCAGCGGCTCGACGCGCTCGGAACGGAGCTCGCGCGGGGAAAGCGCGAGCGCAGGCTGCAAGGAGAGGTGAGCGAGCATGAGTGAGATCGCCGACGCGATCAACCGTACGCACCGACGGGTCGGCACCCGGCAGGTCGAGTCCGGTGAGGCCCGGACGGTCCTGCTGCGCCGTACGTACGACGCCGAGATCGCCGACGTGTGGGACGCGGTGACCTCCGCCGAGCGGATCGCCCGCTGGTTCATGCCGGTCAGCGGCGAGCTCAAGGTCGGCGGCCGCTACCAGCTGGAGGGCAACGCCGGCGGCGAGATCCTCGAGTGCGTGGCACCCGAGAGGCTGCGGGTGAGCTGGCTGTACGGCCCCGACCCGGGCTTCAGCGAGGTCGAGGTGCGTCTGACGCCCGAGGTGGGCGAGCGCACGGTCCTCGAACTCGAGCACGTGGCCGTCGTACCCGACGAGTTCTGGGACCAGTTCGGGCCCGGAGCCGTCGGAGTCGGCTGGGACCTGGGCCTGTACGGACTCGCCCTGCACCTCGCGGGCGGCGGTCTCAGCAAGGAGGAGGCCGCGACCTGGCACAACACGCCCGAGGGCAGCGCGTTCATCACCGGCTCGGGCGAGGGATGGGGCGAGGCGTACGCCGTCTCGGGAGCGGACCGGGAGACGGCGACGCGGACGGCGGCCGCGACGATCGCGTTCTACACGGGCACGGGCACGGAAGCCTGACGGCGAGCCGCCGGCTCAGACGGTCCGCAGGGTGCGCCGTGCGAGCTCGTACGCAGGGAGCATCTCCTCGTGCTCCTCGGTGTCGAGCCCGCCGAGGTGCACCACCACCGGCCCGTCCGCGGTGGTGACGGCGAAGGCGCTCTCCTTCTTCTCCTCGTCCAGGAGCTCACTGGCGTACAGGTACTCGACCTGCACGCCGGACAGGCTCCCGGACGTGAACGCGCTGTACTTCTCGCCGCTCACCCCGTCCTCGGCCGCGACGAAGGCCTCCAGCACGGTCCGGGCGTCGGCGTCACCGGGCTCCCCGGCCCACACCCGCAGGAAGCCGATGTTGCCCGCGGGCTTCGCGTCGATCTCGCACGCCAGGGAGACGGGACCCTGGCGCAGGGGCGCCTCCACCGCCTCGGCCTTCCAGCTCTTCGCCGTGTCGAAGGCGACGGGCAGCTCGCACGCCGAGCCCGCGGCGCCGACCGTGCCACCGCGGGTCGCGGCCGAGGCGTCCGACCCGGCCGCGCCGGACGTCTCCGCCGTCGCCGACGGACGCGCGGACGCCTTGGAGTCGTCCCCCTCGGCGGCCTCCGAACAGCCCGTCAGCACACCTGCCAGCAACGCCGCATGGGTTATCCGCAGCCACGTGTTCCCCGCCTTGACCAGCATGGCCGTGTCTCCCTCTATTCAGTGGTGGTACCGGAGGGAGTCAGGTTAGGTGGCAGGGATGACGAATCGTGCAGCGAAGGGGGAAGTGTTGTTGGCCTTCGAGGAGTACTGCGACGCGATCGTCGCCCAGACCGACCTGCTCGCCCGACACGTCAAGGGCGCCGATCCGACCGCTCCGGTGCCCACCTGCCCCGGCTGGGACCTCGGCCGGCTGCTGCGCCACGTGGGCGCCGACCACCGGTGGGCAGAGGAGATCGTACGAACCCGGGCCGCCGAGCCGACCGACGACGACCTGGTCAACGACCCCGCGGCCTACGCTCACCTCGACGACTCGGCACTCGGCGGCTGGCTCGTCCAGGGCGCCGCGGGACTGGCCGGCACCCTGCGCGCGGCCGGCCCCGACGTGCCGGTGTGGACCCCCGCCGACGAGCAACTCGTCCGGCAGACTTCGATGTTCTGGGCCCGGCGCATGACCTACGAGACTCTCCTGCACCGCGCGGACGCGGCCCTCGTGACCGGGGCGGAGTTCGAGGTCGAGGAGTCGCTCGCGGTGGACGCCGTCGAGGAGTGGCTGGAGTTCTCCACCGTTCCCGAGGCGTGGGAGCCCCAGCCGGGCGTGCCGGAACTCCTCGGACACGGGCGGGCCCTGGGCTTCGACGCGGGGGCGGCGGGGCAGTGGTTGCTCGACCTCGGCGCGGAGCGGCCGGTGTGGCGGCGCGGGTCCGGCGAGGCCACCGTGCGCGTGTGCGGGCCGGTGACGGACCTGCTCCTGTTCCTCTACGCCCGCCCGGCGCCCGGTGTCGAGACGCGGGGGGACTCGGAGCTGCTGGATCTGTGGCTGAAGCGCACCCGGTTCTGGCTGGAGGCGTAGGCGGGCGCAGGGTGCCGGTGTGGCCGAGGCCACGTGCCGGACGAGGCCGGAGCCATGTCGTCCTGGCGGGGGCGCGGGCTACCGTTTCGCGCAGTTCCCTCTCCCACCAGCACCTCGGACGGCCCGGCAGTGCAAGCAGATCTCTCCCCGGTCATCGCGGCGACCGCCCACTGGCTGACCCGCGCCTACCCGCCGACGGGCGGTGCGCTGGCCGCCGCGCTGTGCGAGGTGCAGGCCCGGCAGGCCGTCACGGTCGCCGCGTGGTTGCGTTATCCGACGGCGATGGACGCCGCGCTCGTCGGTATGGTGGGGCCGGGCGGTTCCGCCCGCCTCGACTGGGTCACCGGCGCGGACACCGCAGCCGGCCGGGACGCCGAGGAGTACGCCTGGTGCACCTGGGTGGACGAGGTCGTGGCGAGCTGGGCGGCCTGTCTGCTCACCGACCCCGGCCTGGCCGAACGCGCGGTGGCCGACATCGCCGGGGGTGAGCACACCAAGGGCTCCCCGGCGGTGTTCCGCCGGCTGCTCGCCCCGGACCCGACGGACCGGAACGCGGCCGCCCTGCTCCGCCACCCGGACCTGCTCGCGGACGTGGCCGGTCTGCACCGCGGCGGGCTGCTGGACCGGCTGGGGCCGGACGAGGCGCTGGCGGCCTGACGACGGGCGGCGGGCACCGGGGACCCGGCCCGCACGGTGCCGACGCCGCCCGGCAGAGTTGCCGGCCGGACGCGGTCGAGCAGTCGTCGCCCTCCGATGCGGGCCGTGGCCGCCGGCGCCTCCGACCGGCTCGCCGGGCCTCAGTCCTCCTTGCCGCGGCCCGAGAGGGCGTCCCGGAGCCGGTCGACGAGGCCGGTTCCCGGAGCGAGGAGCTTGTTCGCCGGAGGAGTGTCCGGGGCCGACGGGTGCGGGCGGGTCGGCGCCATCTTCTTGGCGCGGCGCACCTTGTCGCCCAGCTCGTTCAGCTCCTTCTCCGAGCACGCGACACGAAGCTGCGGGAAGAGGGTCTCCTCCTCCTCGGCGATGTGCGAGCGGACCTCGGTCATCAGCTCGCCGACGAGCCGGTCGAACTCGGGATCGTCCGCCTCGCAGCTCTCCAGGTCCTTCATGAGCTGCTCGGCCTTGGAGTGGTCCTCGATCTCCCGGTCGGCCATGGTGTTCCCGTTGACCAGGTGCTCCCGCACGGCCGGGTAGAGGTACTCCTCCTCCGCGACCGAGTGCCGGATGAGCTCCATGGTGACCTGGTCGGCGTAGACCTTCCGGTTCTTCTCGCCGGGCGCCAGCGCCTCGATCTTCCCGAACAGTTCCTCGACCTCGTGGTGATCGGTCACCAGCTCGTCGATGACGTTTCCTCCGTGTCCCATGTTCTTTCACCTCCGCCCCCCGGGTGCCCGGCGCCGCACCCTCTATGCCTGGTCACAGGCTTGTCAGGACCTGTGGGGACAGTTGTTTGATCAACGTGTCGGTCCAGCGCATCTGGCGCAGCGTCTGCGGGTGGCAGGAGGACGCCAGCTCCAGCAGCCGTGCGTCCCGGGTTGCCTGGGCGGCCTGCGCGAGCATCTCCCAGTGCAGCGAGTTTTCCGCGGCGGCCAGGTACAGGGCGCGCAGGTCGTGCAGGAGCAGCAGTCCCTCCGGTTCCTCACCGGAGGTCGGTCCGGGAATGTCGTCGTCGAGGCGCAGCCCTTCGGCCGCGGCGAGCTCGGCGAGCCGCCGGGCGTGCTCGCGCGACCAGTCCGCGAGATCGCCGGCGACATGGTGGACCTCGTGTTCGCGGGCGTGCCGTTCGGACACGGCCAGCAGCTCGCGCACCAGCCGTCGCTCCCCGTGGTGCAGGGTGTGCACGATGTGGGCGATGCCGTCCTTCATGACCTGCCTCCCGGCTCACTGTCCTGGGTCGCGTACGCCTGCTGCCCGCCGATCGTGGCCGGCACCGAGCCCGGGTCCGCCGGCGCCGAGGCCGTCGTGGTCGGCGCCGGCGCGTACCGCCCGTCCGCGCGGGCGACCAGGGTGAGCGAGGCGGCCGCGGTCTTGAACAGGGGCTGCTTGGAGGCGGGGTCCCAGTCGGTGATCGTCGTCTCGTTCGCGGCGCGCCCGGGCCCGCCGCCGTCCGGACCGCCGCCCTCCTCGGTGTCCCAGTAGCCGTAGTGGAAGGGCACGAACAGCAGGCCCGGGCGGATGTCCGTCAGCCGCAGCCGCGCCTCCAGGGCGCCGCGCGGGGTGGCCACCCGGACCAGGTCGCCCTCGCCCAGACCCAGTCGCGCCGCGTCCGCCGTACAGGCCTCCACCCACACGTCGGGCGCGGCCTCGTCGAGCTGTGCCACCCGGCCGGTCTTGGTCCGGGTGTGGAAGTGGTAGAGCGTCCGGCCCGTCGAGAGCTGGAACGGATACCGCTCGTCCGGCATCTCGTGCGGCTCGACGTACGCCGCCGCCTTCAGTACGGCCTTGCCGTCCGGGTTGAGCGAGCGGTACTCCACCGGGTCCACGGCGGCACCGGTCTCCAGGTCCTTGCCGTAGCTCTCGCAGTCGTCGGGGTGGGCCCAGGTGATGCCGTCCGTGTAGAGCCGCTCGGTGCCCCGCGGGTTCGCCTCGGTGCACGGCCACTGAATGCCACCCTCCGCGCGCAGCCGGCCGTAGGTCAGACCGGTGTAGTCGCAGGGGCGGCCCGCGCTGCACCGCTTCCATGCCTCGAACGCCTCCTCGGGCTCCCGCCAGTCGATCAGCGGACCGCCGTCCTTGTCGCGGAAGTCCATGCGGCGCGCGAAGTCGAGGAAGATGTCCAGGTCGGGCCTGGCCTCGCCGGGCGGCTCGACCGCCTTCTCGCACAGGTGCACGGTCCGGTCGGCGTTGGTGATCGTGCCGGTCTTCTCGCCCCAGGTGGCGGCGGGCAGGACCACGTCGGCGAGCCGTGCGGTCTCCGTCAGGAACAGGTCCTGTACGACCGTGAAGAGCCGTTCCTGCGCCAGCAGGGCGCGGATCCGGGACAGCTCGGGCAGGGAGACGGCCGGGTTGGTGCCGCTGATCCAGAGCATCCCGATCGAGCCCTGCTCGGCGTAGCGGAACATCTGCATCGCGTGGGTGGGCGGCGCGAAGTGCGGGATGGCGGACGGCTCGACGTTCCACACCGTCGCCAGGTCGGCGACATGGGCGTCGTTCTGCCAGTTGCGGAAGCCCGGCAGATCGCCGTCGGCACCGCACTCGCGGGTGTTCTCCGCGCTGGGCTGGCCGTTCATCTGGAGCACGCCCGCGCCCGGGCGGCCCAGCATCCCGCGGATCAGATGCAGGTTGTTGACCTGCACGGCCGCGGCGGTGGCCTGGGGCGCCTGGTAGAAGCCCTGGAGGACCGTGGAGAGCAGGGCGTCCGCCGTGCCGACGAGTTCGGCCGCCTCGCTGATCCGGGTGGCCGGGACGTCACAGATGTCCGCGGCCCACTCGGGCGTGCAGGACGCGACCCGCTCGGAGAGCTCCTCGAAACCCACCGTGTGCTGCTCGACGAAATCGTGGTCGACGCGGTCGTGCCGGATCGTCTCGTGCAGCAGGGCGTTCATCAAGGCCACGTTGGTGCCGACGCGCGGTGCCAGGTGGACGGTCGCGTGCCGGGCCACCCGGGTCGGGCGGGGGTCCACGCACAGCAGCCGGGGCGGGTCGCCGCCGGCCAGCCGGTCCAGGACGCGCGTCCACTGCACGGTCTGCGTCTCGGCCATGTTGTGGCCGAACAGGGCGATCACGTCGGCGTGGTCGAGGTCGTCGAAACTGCCCGGCTGCCCGTCGCAGCCGAAGGACTCCTTGAGGGCCTCGGCGGCGGTCGCGGTGCACAGCCGGGTGTTGCCGTCGAGATGGTTGGTGCCGATGCCCGCCCGGGCGAGCACGGCGAGGGTGTAGTACTCCTCCAGGAAGAGCTGTCCGCTGGTGTAGAAGCCCACCGAACCCGGCCCGCGCTCGTCGAGGAGTTGCCGGGTGCGGGCGGCCACCAGCTCCATCGCGGTGTCCCAGTCCGTCTCCACGAGGTGTCCGTCGCGCCGTACGAGCGGCCTGGTCAACCGGTCCGGGGAGGCGTTCGCCTGCCAGCCGAACAGGTCCTTCGGACCCAGCCTGCCCCGGCTGACGCGGTCCGCCGCCCGTCCCCGTACGCCCGCCATACGGCCGTCCACGACGGCGATGTCCATGGCGTCGCCACCGGAGTGCAGCAGCGAGGCCGCCGCCACCCACCTGTGCACCGCGCCGGGCTCCACACCCTCGGCGAGATGCGCGTCCACCCGGGAGGGCCAGGCCCCGTGGCGCCGGTACGGCGTCCGGTCCCCCCACGGGTTCGCGATCCGGTCCGCCTTCATGGAGACCTCCCTGGGAACTCCCGCTGTCCGCTCCTGAGTACCCGTGGGCCGTGGCCGGTAACGGTGCCCCGGGTGTAAGGGGGGCCGCTGGAAGGAACCCGCACCAGGACACATGCGTACGACGCCCCTGGGAGGCCGATGTGACCGACGCCGTGGACGACGTTCTCGCGCGAGTGCGCGGAGAGGTGGCCGCCCGCGCGGATCGGCTGTGGGACATGGCGCGGATGCTGCACTCCGACCCGGAGTACGCCTTCGAGGAGCACCGGGCGGCCGCCCTGCTGTGCGGGGAACTCGAATGGGCCGGCTTCGAGGTGCAGCGGGACGTCGCCGGACTCCCCACCGCCTTCACCGCCCGCTCCGGCACCAGGACCCGCCCCGCGGTCGCGCTGATGCTGGAGTACGACGCCCTGCCCGGCCTCGGCCACGCCTGCGGCCACAATCTCATCGCCGCGGCCGGACTGGGTGCGGCCCTGGCCGCCCGAGCCGTCCTCGACCGCGACGCGGGCACCGTGTGGGCCATCGGCACGCCCGCGGAGGAGGGTGGCGGAGGCAAGGTCGCGGAGACCGACGCGGGGGTGTTCGACGACGTCGACGCGGCGCTCATGTTCCACCCCGGGGTGCACAACTGGCAGTGGGCGCCGCTGACCGCGCAGGCCCAGTACCGGGTCGGGTTCCGCGGGCGCGCCGCCCACCCGACCGGCAACCCCACCGAGGGCATCGACGCGCTCGCCGCGCTCATCCAGCTGTTCAACACGCTGGCCGTGGTGGGGCGCAGACTGCCCGAGGGCTCGCACGTGCAGGGCATCGTCACGGACGGCGGCAGGGCGACCAACATCGTCCCCGAGTACGCGGAGGGCCTGTTCGGGCTGCGCGCGCTGACGACGGCGGCGCTGGAGGACCTGGCGGGGGAGCTGCTGACGTGCGCCCAGGGCGTGGCGCGGGCGACGGGCACGACGGTCACCGTGGAACGGGCCACGCCCCGCTACGAGCACTTCCGGGACAGCACCGTGCTCTCGGCCCGGTTCGCCCGGCACCTGGCGGGGACGGGCATCCCGATGACACCGCCCGCGCCCGGCGTCTACCTGGGCTCCTCGGACGTCGGCAACGTCAGCGGCCGGGTGCCGGCCATCCACCCCTTCGTGGCGATCATGGAGGAGGACGCCTCCGACCACACCCCCGAGTTCGCCGTCGCGGCCGGCTCCGAGCGCGGCCGGCAGGTGATGCTCGCGGCGGCGGAGGCGCTGGCCTGCACCGCGGTGGAGGTCCTGCTGCGCCCGGAGCTGCGGGACGCGGCCTGGGAGGACCACGACCGGGCGTCCGTCCGCGGCTGAGGGGCGCTCAGCCGGCGGACGGACGCCCGGTCGTGGTCTCAGTCGGCGTGCAGGTGGTAGACGTTGAACGCCCGCCGGATCACCGGCTGGGCCACGTTCCGCACCCGCACGCCGCCGGCCGTCATCCCGTGCTCCGTGCCCGCGTGGGCGTGTCCGTGCACGCTCAGGTCGGCCCCCGCGGTGTCGATCGCCTCGGCCAGCAGATAGCTGCCGAGGAACGGGTAGATCTCCGGCGGCTCACCGGCGAGCGTGTCGGCGACGGGGGAGAAGTGGGTGAGCGCGACCCGGGTCTCGCAGCCCTGCCGCTCCAGTTCCTCCAGCGCGGTGCGCAGTCCGTCCGCGCAGCGCCGTGAGTACCGTACGAACTCCTTCATCAGCGGCTCGCCGAACTCGCCGGCGCTGCGGCCCACGAACCCGCCGCCGAACCCCCTTGGTGCCGGCGATGCC
>NZ_LJBR01000250.1 GCF_001282115.1 Streptomyces sp. NRRL B-24085
GTGCTTGCGAACCTTGAAATCGTAGCCGACACCCCTGAGGCCGCCCCTTCCCACCCCGTAAAACGGGAAGCGGGCGGCCCACCCGTGTCGGCTACGATTTCAAGGTTCGCAAGCACCTGTAGACGACCCGACCTGGGAGCAGCCCCCGATGGCTCGACACCTCATCACCAGCGCCCTTCCGTACATCAACGGGATCAAGCACCTGGGCAACATGGTGGGGTCCATGCTCCCGGCGGACGTCTACTCCCGTTATCTGCGCCAGCGCGGCCACGACGTCCTCTACATCTGCGCGACGGACGAGCACGGCACCCCGGCCGAGCTGGCCGCGAAGGAGCAGGGGCTCCCCGTCGACGAGTTCTGCGCGCAGGCGCACGACGCGCAGAAGGCGGTCTACGACGGCTTCGCGCTGGCCTTCGACTACTTCGGCCGCAGTTCCTCGCAGCAGAACGTCGAGATCACCCAGCACTTCGCCCGCCGCCTCAACGAGAACGGCTTCATCGAGGAGCGGGCGATCCGCCAGGTCTACTCCCCGACCGACGGCCGCTTCCTGCCGGACCGCTACGTCGAGGGCACCTGCCCCCACTGCGGCTACGACAAGGCCCGCGGCGACCAGTGCGAGAACTGCACGCGCGTCCTGGACCCCACCGACCTGATCAACCCGCGCTCGGCGATCTCCGGCTCCACCGACCTGGAGGTCCGCGAGACCAAGCACCTCTTCCTCCTCCAGTCCAAGCTCCAGCACGAGGTCGAGGAGTGGGTCTCCCGGCACGAGGACGACTGGCCCCAGCTCGCCTCCTCCATCGCCCGCAAGTGGCTGACCGAGGGCCTGCACGACCGCGCGATCACCCGTGACCTGGACTGGGGCGTGCCGGTCCCGGCCGACACCTGGCCGGAGCTGGCGGCGGAGGGCAAGGTCTTCTACGTCTGGTTCGACGCCCCGATCGAGTACATCGGCGCGACTAAGGAATGGGCCGACCTCAACCCGGAGAACCGCGACTGGAAGTCGTGGTGGTACGACGTCGACACCGAGGTCCGCTACACCGAGTTCATGGCGAAGGACAACGTCCCGTTCCACACGGTGATGTTCCCGGCCACCGAGCTGGGTGTGCGCGAGCCGTGGAAGAAGGTCGACTACGTCAAGGCGTTCAACTGGCTGACGTACTACGGCGGGAAGTTCTCCACCTCGCAGAAGCGGGGCGTCTTCACCGACCAGGCGCTGGACATCCTCCCGGCCGACTACTGGCGCTACTTCCTGATCGCCAACGCCCCGGAGTCGGACGACTCGTCCTTCACCTGGGAGCACTTCACGGCGACGGTGAACAAGGACCTCGCCGACACCCTCGGCAACTTCGTCAACCGCGTCCTGTCCTTCTCGAAGAAGCGCTTCGGCGAGGAGGTCCCGGCGGGCGGTGCGCCGGGCGAGGCGGAGGCGCGCCTGGGCGAGGAGATCGGCCGCCTCCTCGCCGAGTACGAGTCCCAGATGGAGGCGCTCCAGTTCCGCAAGGCGGCGGCCGCGCTGCGCGCCCTGTGGTCGGCGGGCAACTCCTACCTGGAGGAGAAGGCCCCCTGGCTGGAGATCAAGACGGACAAGGACGGCGCGGCGCTGACGCTGCGCACGGCGATGAACCTGATCCACCTGTACGCGGTGGTCTCGGAACCCTTCATCCCGGCGACCTCGGCCGCCATGCGCCAGGCCTTCGCCCTGCCCGGCGACACCGCCACCTGGGTCACCGCCGACGAGGCCCGCGCCCTGACCGCCCTCACCCCCGGCGTCCCCTTCACGGTCCCCCCGGTCCTGTTCGCCAAGCTGACGGACGAGGACCTGGAGACGTACAAGGAGCGCTTCGGCGGCTCCCCGGAGTAGTCCGGAAGCCGTCGCCGTCCGGATACCGACCCGGGCATCGCCGTGTCCGCGCCAAGCCGTATGGTTTGCGCCATGGCAGTGCCCGGGGTCATTCCTGTCGCGTACGAGCCGAAGCACCGCACCGAGACGATCGGGCGGTATGCGGAGGGTCAGTTCCTGGCGTCGATCACTTATGCCTTTCCCGAGGGATTCCACCTCGACGAAGGCTGGGAAGAGCAGAAACGCCTGTACGCGGTCCTGCACACCTTCGACACCGAGGGCAATTACCGCGACTCGGACATCTGGTGCGCCGGCACCTGGGCGGAACAGCAGCGCGACCCGGCCGGTGACGCCTCGCCCCTCACCCGCGCCCAAGTCCACCGCGCGACGCTGCTCCGCAGCCTCCCGCGCCGCTCGTACACGGACATCGCGATCCGTCCCTTCAGCGTCATCCACGAGGGCGTCCGCTTCGGGCTGGTGATCCGCGAGGACGAGGGCGAGCAGTGGGCGGAGCTCTACCCGGACCGCCTCGCCTTCGCGGAACCCTGGGACGGGACCTACGACACGTGAGGGCCGTCGGCTAGGAGAGCACTCCCGCGCCCGTGGTCGTCGCCAGCGACGCCGGCAGGTTCTTCACCGACGAGGCCGAGGTCTCCAGGCCCGCCGTCAGGGTCGGCGTCCAGTTCACCGTCGTCTTCAGGTCCTTCGAGGACGCGGCGTTGTAGGCGGCGACCAGGTCGGTCGCCGTGCCGTTGACGAGGTTGCCGGAGCCCGCGATCGCGCCCGTGCCGTCGCCGGACAGCAGCTTGGCGACCTTCACGTTCGACGGGACCGTCCAGTAGTTGTTCGCGGCAACCACCTGGGCCTTGGCTCGGGAGTTGATGCTGTACTGCACCGCGTAGCCGTTCAGGGTCGTGACGTCGTAGAGGTTGTTGTAGATGTGGACCTGGCCGACCCGGGCGAGCGGGGCGCGCTGGACGATGCCCTTCCACACGTTGTGGTGAATCGAGACCCGCAGCCTGCCGCTCGGCTCGCTGTCGCTGCTGCCGATCAGCATCGTCTTGTCGTGGTTGGTGAACCGGTTGCGGGAGACGGTCACCAGGTCCGAGCTCTTGGTGATGTCCAGGGCCCCGTCGTGGATCTGGTACTCGCGGCCGAAGTACTCGGGGTTCGCGGAGTCCAGGTGCGGCGCGTCCGTGAACGTGTTGTGGTCCGCCCACACGTGGGTGGCTCCGCGCAGGGTCACCGCGTCGTAGTTCGAGTTCCAGTTGCCGTCGTCGCCGTCGGTCGGGTCCCACTGCGGGAAGCAGTCCTCGGTGGCGGCGAAGGTGAGGTTGCGGACGATGACGTTGTCCACGTTCTGGATCTGGAGCATGCCGCCGGAGATCCCGGCGTTCGTGCCCGGCTCCCCCACGATCGTGGTGTTCGCGGGCACCTTGAAGACGATGTTCGCGGCCTGCTTCTTCTGCGCGGCGGCCCGCGCGGTCTCCTGCGTGCCCGACGGCAGCTTCGAGCGGCCGTAGGTCGCGGGATCGTACGCCTTCAGGTACGAGGTGAGCGAATAGCCCGTCCCGGAAGCGTAGTTCGCGCACGTCAGCTTCTTGCCGGCGTCGTCGGTGTTGGCGTCGATGGTGCCCTTGACCTTGATGATCCGCGGGGTGGTCTCGGACACCGAGCCCAGCGCCTTCACCAGTTGCGCCCGCGTGGAGACGGTGAAGGTGTGCGCCGAGTCGGCCTTCGAGCCACCGGTCGTGCCCGTGCCGGAGGACGCCCAGCCGTCCTTCGCGGCGAGCGTCTGGTGGTACAGGTCCACCGTCCCGGCGTTGGCGTTGATCACGACGGCACCGGCACCGACGCCCGCGGCCACCACGGCGGCGGAGACGACCAGGGTGCGGCGCTTGCGGAGGGACCGGCGGTGGGAGGCAGAGGCCACGGGGTTTTCCTTACGAACGGTGGTGGGACAGGTGCGTTCCATGAAGCACCGGCGAAGGCGCTTCCGCCCTCAAGTGGCCGCCGGGATCCGGGGGGTTGCCGGGCCGCGTGGTCTTCTTCGCGCCCCCGCACTCGCCTCGCCCGCACCTGCCTACCCGCCCTTCATTCCCGTCCTGTGCAGGAGAAGGCCGGACTGGGGCGCCCGGGACCTGCTGCACGGTCCCGGGCGTCCTCGTCACATCGTGGTGTTGTCGTTCGTCGCGTCCGGGTCGACTGCCATCGTGATCGAGCCGATGACGCCCTTGGCGATGTTCTTCTTCTGGTACTTCAGCTTGAGCAGGCCGCCGGTGGTGCCGCTCTGGTCGTAGATCGTGTCCTCGGTGAGCGTGGTGCGCTCGGTGGTGCTGGTGGAGTAGGGCTCGACCTCGGCGGAGGCCAGCACGGACTCCTCGTCGAAGAAGAACTGGCCGGTGTGGCAGGTGTTGCCGCCCTCGTAACCGGCGTCCGTCCACGCGCCGTTGACGTGCACCTTGGTGTGGATGTGCACGCAACGGCCGCGGTACCAGCCCGGGAAGATCGTCCGGAAGGTGACCTGGCCGTGCCGGTCGGTCCTCCAGGTGCCGCGCAGATAGCGCTCGTCGTCGGTGGGGTCCTGGTGGACTCCGCCACCGGTGCCACCGGTCGGCGCGCCCGACGGCGGTTCTCCCGACGGGGTGCCGCTAGGGGTGCCGCTCGGCATGTCCGAGGGCGCGTCGGTCGGGGCGGTGCCGCCACCGCCGGTGGACGAGGCCTCGTAGCCCGAGTAGATGCCGAGCGCGTCGCAGTGCCAGATGTCGACGGCGGCGCCGGCGATCGGCTTGCAGGTCTCGGAGTCGATCACCTTGAGGTCGAGGGTGAGCGGGATGCCCTCCTTGTCCTCGGTGATGTCCTGGCGGATCTTGTCCGCGTCGATGTAGTACGGGCCCTCGGTGGTCTCCGAGGTGAGCTTGTAGCAGGCCTCCGCAGCGGTGGAGGTACTGGTCGTGGAGGCCGTCGTGCTCGCCTCGCCCGCGAAGGCACCCGACGCGGCGAGGGTGCCGGCCGCACCCACCGCCACGGCCGCGCCCGCCCCGGCCACGACGACCTTGCGCCGCGTGAGGTCCTTCTTGTGTTTCGGCTCATGGGCCGACTGCCGGTGGTCCGGCTGCTGGTTTCCCGTCATGGACAGGGAAGCTAGGCAAGAAGCCTGTCATCCGCGTGGGAGCGGACTGTGGTTTGCGCACCACGCCGAAGTGGCCCGGAACCGACGTCGGTTCCGGGCCACTTCGGGGGGTCAGCGCCTACTTCGGCTGCGGCTTGCGCACCGACAGGTGCAGCTCCCTCAGCCGGGCCTCCTCCAGCTCCGTCGGCGCGCCCATCATCAGGTCCTGGGCGTTGCCGTTGAGCGGGAAGGCGATGGTCTCGCGGATGTTGGGCTCGTCCGCGAGGAGCATGACGATGCGGTCGACGCCGGGGGCGATGCCGCCGTGCGGCGGGGCGCCGAAGCGGAAGGCGCGCAGCATGCCCGCGAACTTCTCCTCGACGGTCTCCCGGTCGTAGCCGGCGATCTCGAACGCCTTGAGCATGATCTCCGGCTCGTGGTTCCGGATGGCGCCGGAGGACAGCTCGACGCCGTTGCAGACGATGTCGTACTGCCAGCCCAGGATGTCCAGCGGGTCCTGGGTCTCCAGGGCCTCCAGACCGCCCTGCGGCATGGAGAACGGGTTGTGCGAGAAGTCGATCGCGCCGGTCTCCTCGTCCTTCTCGTACATCGGGAAGTCGACGATCCAGCAGAACCGGAAGACGCCCTCCTCGAAGTGCCCGGCACGCTTGGCGGCCTCGACGCGCACCGCGCCCATGATCTTCGAGACCTCGTCGAACTCGCCCGCGCCGAAGAACACCGCGTGCCCGGCGGCCAGCGACAGCCGCTTGGTCAGCTCGGCGACGTTCTCCTCGGTGAGGAACTTCGCGATCGGGCCGGACAGCGAACCGTCCTCGGCCACCCGCACCCAGGCCAGGCCCTTGGCGCCCTGCGAGACCGCGAAGTCGCCGAGCTGGTCGAAGAACTTCCGCGGCTGCGCGGAGACGTCCGGCACCGCCAGCGCCCGCACGTGCTTGCCGGCGAACGCCTTGAACTCCGAGCCCTCGAAGACATCGGTGATGTCGACGAGCTCCAGCTTGGCCCGCAGGTCCGGCTTGTCGGAGCCGTACTTGAGCATCGCCTCGCGGAACGGGATCCGGGGGAACGGCGAGGTGACCTCGCGGCCGCCGCCGAACTCCGTGAACAGCTCGGTCATGAGCTGCTCGATCGGCTGGAAGACGTCCTCCTGCTCGACGAAGCTCATCTCGACGTCGAGCTGGTAGAACTCGCCCGGCGAACGGTCCGCGCGCGCGTCCTCGTCACGGAAGCAGGGCGCGATCTGGAAGTATCGGTCGAAGCCGGAGATCATCAGCAGCTGCTTGAACTGCTGCGGCGCCTGCGGCAGGGCGTAGAACTTGCCCGGGTTCAGACGGGAGGGGACCACGAAGTCGCGGGCGCCCTCGGGGGAGGTCGCCGACAGGATCGGGGTCGCCATCTCGTTGAAGCCGAGGGCCACCATCTTCGAGCGGATCGAGGCGATCACCGACGACCGCAGCATGATGTTCCTGTGCATGCGCTCGCGGCGCAGGTCGAGGAAGCGGTACTCCAGGCGCCGCTCCTCGTTGACCCCGTCCTCGGTGTTGATCGTGAACGGCAGCGGGGCGGCCGCGCCGAGCAGCTCGACCTCGCCGACCTCGACCTCGACCTCACCGGTGGGCAGGTCAGGGTTGACGTTCTCGGTGCCACGGGAGACGACCTTGCCGTCGACGCGGACCGTGGACTCCTTGGTCAGCTTGTCGAGGGCCTCGTACGCGGGCGTGCCCGGACGGGCGACCAGCTGCGTGATGCCGTAGTGGTCGCGCAGATCGATGAAGAGGATGCCGCCCAGGTCGCGCCGATTGTGCAGCCAGCCACTCAGCCGGACGTCGGTACCGACGTCAGAGGAGCGGAGCTCGCCGCAGGTGTGGGACCTGTACCGATGCATCGTCGTTCATCCAGTCTTCGCGGATCGGGGGGCGTGTTTCACGTGAAACAGCTCCCAGCCTACCGGGGACCCCGAGATCGCCTCCCCACCATTACGACTCGGCCAACAGTGGCACTCCCGGAGCCCCTGTTCTTAAAGTGGGGCAATGCGCACTGGTGAGCCCCTGCCCGCCGTGGGGGAGGTCCTCACCGCCCTCGCGACCGGCCTGTGGCACTGGGACACCGCCACCGAACTGGTCACGGTCGACGCGGAGGCCGCCCGGTTGCTCGGGCTGCCCGCCGAGGGGGCCACCCTCACGGAGGCCCAGGCGCGGGCCCGTCTGCACCCGGTCGACTGGAACGAGATCATCAGCGTCATCGGGCTCGCCGTCGCCGAGCACACGCTCGCCGAGGTCCGGATCAGGATCATGGACGAGCGGGGCCGGGTGATCCGTACCGTGCGCAGCCGTTCCAAGCCGTCCTACGACAAGAGCAAGAAGTCCTTCCGGCTGATCGGCACCCTCCAGGAGGTCACCGAGCCCACCCCCGGCACCCCCGCCGGACGCACCGCGGTCACCGGCGACTGGCGGCGCTCCCGCGAGGCCTTCCTTCTGGACGCCGGCCGCGCCCTGGCCGAGGCCCGCTCCACCGCCGAGGTGCTGCGGGTGGCCGCGGGCCTGTCCATGCCGGGCTTCAGCCCCGACGGCCTGGCCGTCTTCGGCGTCGAGGGCGACCGCCTGACGATCATCGGCCACCACGGCCAGCAGCCCGGCGACGAGAGCCCCTTCTCCCACATGTCCCTGGAGACGGACTACCCGGCCGCCGAGGTCGTGCGCACCGGCCGGGCCGTCTACCTCTCCAGCCCCGAGGCCTACCGCTCCCGCTACCCGGTCACCTGGCCGCTCGCCCAGCGCTTCGACCGCCAGTCCTGGGCGTTCCTGCCGCTGACCGTGGCCGGCCGCACGATGGGCGCGTGGATGGCGGCCTTCGCCTATCCGGTCGCCTTCACACCGGACGAGCGCTCGGTCCTCACCACCGTGGCCCGCATGCTGGCCCAGGCCCTGTCCCGCGCGGGCCTGGCCGAGTCGGAACGCGAGCTGACCGACGGCCTCCAGCGCTCGATGCTCCCCACCCTGGGCCCGGAGATACCGGGCATGACCGTGGCCGCCCGGTACGTCCCCACCGGCGGCGGCCTCCAGGTCGGCGGCGACTGGTACGACATGATCCCGCTGCCCGGCGGCACCTCCCGGACGAAGCCCGGCACGGGACGGTTCGCCCTGGTCATAGGGGACGTCCAGGGCCACGACGTACGGGCGGCGGGCCTGATGGGCCAGCTCCGCATCGCCCTGCGCGCCTACGCCGCCGAGGGCCACCGCCCCGACGCGGTCCTCTCCCGCGCCTCACGCTTCCTCAACGGCATGACGTACGGCCTCGACGACCCCTCCGACATGCGGTTCGCGACCTGCCTGTACGTCGAGGCCGATCCGGTCACCGGGGTCCTGGAGGTGGCGCGGGCCGGTCATCCCGACCCGGCCATCCGCATGGCCGACGGCACGGTCCTGGCCCGGCGCACGGAAGGCGGCCTCCCGCTGGGCATCGATCCGGACGCCGACTACCCCACCACCCGGATCACCCTGGAGCCGGGCGAGACGCTGATGCTGTGCACCGACGGGCTGATCGAGACCGGCGGCCACGACTTCGAGACCGGCTGGAAGCGGGTCCGCACCATTCTGGAGACCCACGAGGGCGACCTGGAAGGGCTCGCCGACGCCCTGATCCAGGCCGTCCACGGCCCCTCCTCCCACCACACCACCGGCCCTTTCGCCGACCGCCGCGAGGACGACATCGCGCTCCTGCTGCTGCACCGGCAGGGCGAGGTCAGGGACCCGGCCGCGGTACGGCCCACGGTCCGCCGCACCATGCTCTCGGTGGCCCAGGCGGAACCGGAACGGGTCGGGGTGGCCCGCCAGCAGCTGCGCGAACTGCTCCACGACTGGCCCTCCGCCGACCAGATCGACTCGGCGGTCCTGCTGCTGTCCGAGACGCTGACCAACGTCCTCGTCCACACCGACGCGGACGCCCTGCTCCTCGCGGAGGTCCGCGGCGAGGCCGGCGAGCGCCGGATGCGCGTCGAGGTCACCGACACCAGCGACGACCTTCCCCACAAGCGCCGCCCCGGCGAACTGGCCTCCTCGGGCCGCGGCCTGATGCTGATCGAGCTCCTCGCGGACGCGTGGGGGGTGGACCCGCGGGGCGAGGGCAAGAGCATCTGGTTCGAGCTCTACGAGCCCTCCGGCGAGCCCTCCACGTAGGACGGGTGCCCAGGACGGACCCCCACAGGGCGGGCCCACGGACGGGCCAGGAGGGTCGGGCGTCAACCCGTATCCCCGCTCTCACCCTTTCCAGTGACCACCGGGCGACTGGCGGCGACGGCTCCGGCACCGCCTGCACGATGTGTGCCCTGGCCGTGATCCGACCGCACGCAAGGAAGTCGCATGGGCAAGCCCGCATCCCCGAAGGACCGCAAGGGGTCCTCGTTCTCGCTGACGTACGAAGGCGTCCAACGCGACCCCGCCAACCACATCAAGGTCGGAAAGGGCGGATTCTCGTTCAAGGGATCGACGAAGGCCCTCATAGCCCTCGCCGTGATGGCCCTGGTCGGCGCGGGGGCCTATGTGTCGCTGGCCGGTCAGGGGCAGGGCAGCCCGAGCGGTGCGAGCGTGACGCCGGGCACGAGCGTGACCTCGGGCGGAGCCGGCGCCGTGGCGGCGCCGACGACATCCGGAAAGCCGCAGTCCCCGACGGCGGCTGTCACCCAGGCAGCAGACGCGGGGCCGGCGGCGGTGAGGGAACACCGCAAGGTCGTCCTGCGCGCCGGATCCAACGTGGACCTGGACTTCACCAACGGCCTCTCCGACATCATCTTCTCGCTGCCGGCGGGCGCCGACGACGGCTATGCGATCGTCGGCGACAGCGGCGACCTCGCCACCGTCGAAGGCCCCGCGACCGCGGAGAGCTGCGCCGCGGCCACGGAGTTCGGGTTCGCCGTCGACCAGAAGAACATCCGCAGGGGACTCACGGCGTGCGTGCTCACCGACGAGAACCGGGTCGCCGCCATCACCTTCCTCGGCTGGCAGGCGGACGACCCGAACTACGCCGGCGGCCTGTCGTCCGTCACCATGGACGTCACCACCTGGGAGAAGCCCGAAGGCGCGGCCTGACGCCAGGGGCGAGCGGCTTACAGCCCGCCCTCGGTCATCCCGTGGACCGCCGGGATCGTCCCCAGCCGCCCCTTCTGGAAGTCGTCGAACGCCTGCTGGAGTTCCTCGCGGGTGTTCATGACGAACGGGCCGTAGTGGGCCATCGGTTCGCGGATCGGGCGGCCGCCCAGCAGGACGACCTCCATGTCCGGCGTGTGGGAGTCCTGCTTCTCGTCCGCGCGGACCGTCAGGGAGCCGCCGGCGCCGAAGACCGCGGTCTGGCCGAGGTGGATCGGGCGGCGCTCCGCGCCCACCGAACCGCGGCCGGCCAGCACGTACGCCAGACCGTTGAAGTCCTCCCGCCAGGGAAGGGTGATCTCGGCGCCCGGCGCCACCGTCGCGTGGATCATGGTGATCGGGGTGTGGGTGATACCGGGGCCCTGGTGGCCGTCCAGCTCACCGGCGATGACACGGAGCAGCCCGCCGCCGTCCGGCGTCGACAGCAGTTGCACGCTGCCGCCCCGGATGTCCTGGTAGCGCGGGGCCATCATCTTGTCCTTGGCCGGCAGGTTCACCCAGAGCTGGAGGCCGTGGAAGAGACCGCCGGACATGACGAGCGCCTCCGGCGGCGCCTCGATGTGGAGGAGGCCGGAGCCCGCCGTCATCCACTGGGTGTCGCCGTTGGTGATGGTGCCGCCACCGCCCTGCGAGTCCTGGTGGTCGAAGATGCCGTCGATGATGTAGGTGACGGTCTCGAAGCCGCGGTGGGGGTGCCACGGCGTGCCCTTGGGCTCGCCCGGCGCGTACTCCACCTCGCCCATCTGGTCCATCATGATGAACGGATCAAGGTGCCGGTAATGGATCCCGGCGAACGCCCGGCGTACCGGGAATCCCTCGCCCTCGAAGCCACTCGGCGCGGTCGTCACGCCGAGGACGGGACGGGCCACCGCGTCCGCCGTCGCGGCCACGCGCGGCAGGGTCAGCGGGTTTTCGACAGTCACTGCAGGCATGTCGGTACCTCCTCGTGGTTCGAGTTTAGTTGAGCATTGAACTTTCTGCCACCTCTAACGGAAGAAGCCCGGAGGGCATTCCCCTCCGGGCTTCTTCGCACGGGTCGTACCGCGTCAGTTGCTGAAGTACAGGTACTTCCATGCCCCGTACGTCGTCGAGTTCACCGTGTCACCGGACGAGCCGTTGACGTACACCGACCGCATCCGCGCCCGGACGCCGGACTCGCCGGCTGCCCCGAGGGTGACGGCCGACTTCCCGTTCGTGCCGATCGGGAAGTACTCCGAGTCCGCCGAGTACCAGGTGCCCTGGTAGTAGACCTGGAGGTCGAAGCGCTGCTGACGGCCCGGGTAGTAGGTCATCGTCGTGGTGAGCAGCGGGTCGGTGTTCTTGTGGAACCAGTAGTACGACGTCGAGCCGATCTTCGCCGTCTTGTAGTGCCTGGAGACGGCGGTGGAGATCTTGACCCTGGCGTAGGCCGTGGACTTGACCGTCTTCGGCTTGTAGCGGGCGTCGCCCGAGAAGACCGCGGTGACGGCCGTGTCCCGGGTCATGTCCACCCAGGCACTGATGTTGCCGTCGGCGTTGACCGTGCCGGTCTTGATCAGCTTCTTCCCCCGGTCGCCGCCGAAGGGGTCCGCGTAGATCGACACCGAGCGGTTCTTGTACGTCGTGCCGAGGTGCGCGGTGAACTTGACGTCGGTGCCGTAGTTGTACAGCTTGCCGTTGTTGTTCAAGCTCAGGGACGTGGCGGCGCGGGAGACCTCGACGCTGTCCGAGGCGGTCACCGCGGTGTGCGTGGCGTCGCCCGCGTACTTCACCGTGTACGTCACCTTGCCGCCGACCGACGGGGTGTCGGCGAAGGAGTACGTGCCGTCGGCCTTCGCCGTGACGCCCGGCAGCGCCTTGCCGTTCGGGTTCTCCAGGTCGGTACGGGTGACCGTGAGCTTGCCCCCGGCGGGCAGCGGCACCGTCGCCGAGAGCTTGCCGGTGACGGTGAGCGACTTGGCGCGGGTGGCGGTGGAGGGCGCGTTGACCGTGAGGGTGGGGACGTTGAGGTTGGGGTCGGTGAGGACCTTGACCGTGTAGCCGCCGCTGCCCGCGACGAGGGCGAAGACCCGGGAGGAGTCGCCGGCCCAGGCCACGTCGGCCGCGGGCTGGGTGCCGGTGCTGTAGGTGCGGACCGGCTGTGTGGCGCTGGGCCGGTAGATCGCGACCTTGGTGCCGGTGACCTGGGCGATCAGGCCGCTGCGTCCGACGTCCGCGAACTGTCCGCCCGGGTAGGCACCGGCCTTGGTGAGGGTGCCGTTCGCGTACGCGTGCCGGTCGGTGCCGTTGACGAGCACCTGGTCGTCGCCCGCGACGAGGTCGATGTCGCCGACACCGTCGTTCAGCTCGTACGAGGAGTCGTGCCAGGCGATCACCACGGGCGTGCCGCTCGACACGTCCAGGACGGCCTCGGTGCCCGTGGAGTCCCCGGTCTCACCGACGGCCAGCAGGCCCGGCCGCAGCGGGTCGGTGTCCAGCAGGGCCTGCCCCCACAGTCCGACCCCCGTTCCCTGGGTCGGGAGCTGGGCCAGCGCCACCGGGTCGGCGCCGCTCGCCGGGTCCACCGCCGGGTCGACCGAGCCCAGGTCGCCGTCCCACTGGTCGCCGTAGGAGAACCAGACCTTGCCCCCGGCGAAGGCCACGTGGCGCGGGCCGGTGCCGGTGGCGACCGGATAGCGGGCCTTGACCTGGAGGTCGGCCGCGTTCAGGGCGACGATCTCGTGGCTGGTGGGCAGGGCCGCGTAGAGGGTGGCGCCGTCGTCGGACACGGTGAGGTCGCCCGCGTTGTCGAGGCCGGTGGCCTGGGCGACGAGGGTGCCGTTGTAGTCGGCCGCCAGGATCTGACCGTCCGCCTGGTCGCTGACGAAGACCCGCCGGAGGGCGTCGTCCACGACGAGGCCGCCGGGGCTGGTGACCACGGCGGAGGCGGCCGAAGCCGAACCGGCCGCGGCGACGCTCAGCGCCACCGAGCTGAAGAGGACCGCGAACGCCGTCGCGGTCGAGGTGCTGCGCATGCGCACAGTGATGAACCCCCACAGAAGATCCCGGGGTTGCCGGGAGATGAGAGCGCCGCGCGGCACCCGGACGCGGACCGCGGTGAGGCGGTGGCGTGCGGGGCGCGGCTGCCGGAGGGAACTCTATGGCATGGCTGTGACAAGCGAGAAGGGAATTCGGCGCCGGGCGTCGGCTACCCGTACATCCGCCGCATCGCGAACTCGACCATCTGCTCCACGGCCTTCGCGTCGAAGACGATCCGGTGCTCGCCCTCCATGTCGAGGACGAAGCCGTAGCCCGTGGGCAGCAGGTCGAGGACCTCCGCGCCGGTGATGACGAAGTACTTGGACTCCTTGCCCGCGTACCGCCGCAGCTCCTTGAGCGTGGTGAACATGGGGATCACCGGCTGCTGGGTGTTGTGCAGGGCGAGGAAGCCGGGGTTGTCGCCGCGCGGGCAGTACACCTTGGACGTGGCGAAGACCTGCTGGAAGTCCTCCGCCGCCAGCTGCCCGGTGGTGAAGGCACGCACCGCGTCCGCGAGCGAGGGCGGGGACGGCTCGGGGTACAGCGGCGGCTGCTGGCCGTACCCGCCCACACCGCCGGCCATGGGCTGCTGCGGCGGGACGCCGTACTGCTGCTGGGCACCAGCGCTCTGGTCGTAGCCGTACATGGGCGTAAGCGTACCGAGGGGGGCGGGGGCGGCGGACGGCTACCGGCCACCGTGAAACCGACAGCGACCCGACAGCGGCAAGCCCTGTCTTCCGGGCGGCCCGCGCTCGTAGCGTCGGTGCATGAGCGGACACGGTGACGACGAGGTCCACGAGCACGACCGAGGGCTCTCCCACGACCTTCCCGTGCTCGCCCGGCGACGGATGATCCGGCTCCTGGCGGGCGCGGGGGCGGGGGCGGCGCTGGTACCCCTGGTGGGCTGCACCGCCGAGGAGGGCTCCTCCGCCGCGGTGGACTGCGCCGCCGTTCCCGAGGAGACCGCCGGCCCCTATCCCGGCGACGGCTCGAACGGCGTGAACGTGCTGAAGGAGAGCGGGGTCGTGCGCGGCGACATCACCCGCAGCTTCGGCGACTCCGCCGGCGGGACCGCCGAGGGGGTCCCGCTGACCCTCACACTCACGGTGGTGGACGCCGGCTCCGGCTGCGGGAGCCCGAGGAAGGGGGCCGCCGTGTACGTCTGGCACTGCGACCGGGAGGGCGGCTACTCCCTCTACACCGACGGCGTCACCGACGAGAACTACCTGCGGGGCGTCCAGGAGACCGACGAGCGGGGCCGGGTCACCTTCACCAGCGTCTTCCCCGGCTGCTACGCCGGCCGCTGGCCGCACGTCCACTTCGAGGTCTACGGCAGCCTCCGGGACGCGACGGGGGCCCGCGCGATCATGAGCACCTCGCAGCTCGCGCTCCCGGAGGACGTCTGCGAGACGGTGTACGCGACCGCGGGTTACGAGCGGAGCGTGGACCACCTCGCCCGGCTCTCCCTGGAGTCGGACAGCGTCTTCCGGGACGGCCACGACCGGCAGCTCGCGGCGGTCGAGGGGAGCGTCGAGGCCGGGTACAGCGCCACCCTGACCGTCGCGGTGTGAACCGTCACAGATGGCCGGATCGGGGTTGCGGCTTATTACCGACGGGTAGCATCATCGTAGCTACTTGTTGGTACGTGAACTAGCGCGAGGAACCAAGTGCCTCGCCGAACTCTTAACGGAGCCGTCGCCATGGGGCACTACAAGTCGAATCTGCGCGACATCGAGTTCAACCTCTTCGAAGTACTCGGACGCGACAAGCTGTACGGCACCGGGCCCTTCGCCGAGATGGACGTGGAGACCGCGAAGAGCATCCTGGAGGAGCTGACCCGCCTCTCGGAGAACGAGCTGGCGGAGTCCTTCGCGGACGCCGACCGCAACCCGCCGGTCTTCGACCCCGAGACGAACACCGCGCCGGTCCCGGCGTCCTTCAAGAAGAGCTACAAGGCCTTCATGGACTCCGAGTACTGGCGGCTGGGCCTGCCCGAGGAGATCGGCGGCACCACCGCGCCCCGCTCCCTCATCTGGGCCTACGCGGAGCTGATCCTCGGCGCCAACCCGGCCGTGTGGATGTACTCCTCAGGACCGGCCTTCGCGGGCATCCTCTTCGACGAGGGCAACGACGTGCAGAAGCACATCGCGAAGATCGCCGTGGAGAAGCAGTGGGGCTCCACCATGGTCCTCACCGAGCCGGACGCCGGCTCGGACGTGGGCGCCGGCCGCACCAAGGCGGTCCAGCAGGAGGACGGCTCCTGGCACATCGAGGGCGTCAAGCGCTTCATCACGTCCGGTGAGCACGACATGGAGGAGAACATCCTCCACTACGTGCTCGCGCGGCCCGAGGGCGCCGGTCCCGGCACCAAGGGGCTGTCCCTCTTCCTCGTCCCCAAGTACCTCTTCGACTTCGAGACCGGCGAGCTGGGCGAGCGCAACGGCGTCTACGCGACCAACGTCGAGCACAAGATGGGCCTGAAGGCCTCCAACACCTGCGAGATGACCTTCGGCGACCGCCACCCCGCCAAGGGCTGGCTCATCGGCGACAAGCACGACGGCATCCGCCAGATGTTCCGCATCATCGAGTTCGCCCGCATGATGGTCGGCACGAAGGCAATCTCCACGCTCTCCACCGGCTACCTCAACGCGCTGGAGTACGCCAAGGAGCGCGTCCAGGGTCCGGACCTGGCCAACTTCATGGACAAGACCGCTCCCAAGGTCACCATCACCCACCACCCCGACGTGCGCCGCTCGCTGATGACGCAGAAGGCGTACGCGGAGGGCATGCGCGCCCTGGTGATGTACACCGCGGCCGTGCAGGACGAGATCCAGGTCAAGGAGGCGGCCGGCGAGGACGTCTCCACCGAGAACGCCCTCAACGACCTGCTCCTGCCGATCGTGAAGGGCTACGGCTCCGAGAAGGCCTACGAGCTGCTCGCCCAGTCCCTCCAGACCTTCGGCGGCTCCGGCTTCCTCCAGGAGTACCCGATCGAGCAGTACATCCGGGACTCCAAGATCGACACCCTGTACGAGGGCACCACCGCGATCCAGGGCCAGGACTTCTTCTTCCGGAAGATCGTCCGCAACCAGGGCGCGGCCCTCAACTCCCTCGCCGAGGACATCAAGAAGTTCCTGGCCCTCGGCACCGGCGGCGAGGAGCTCGCGGGCGCCCGTGAGCACCTGGCCAAGGCGGCCGTCGAGCTGGAGGCCATCGTCGGCCTGATGCTGACCGACCTCGCGGCCACCGAGCAGGACGTCAAGAACATCTACAAGGTGGGCCTGAACACCACCCGCCTGCTGATGGCCTCGGGTGACGTCGTCGTCGGCTACCTGCTCCTCAAGGGCGCCGCGATCGCCGCCGAGAAGCTGGAGACCGCCTCCGCCAAGGACAGGGCGTTCTACACCGGCAAGATCGCCGCGGCGAAGTTCTTCGCGGCCAACGTCCTGCCCGGCGTGACCCTGGCCCGCAAGGTCGCCGAGGGCGTCGAGCTGGACCTCATGGAGCTGGACGAGGCCGCGTTCTAGGACACACCTGTACAGCTGCACATCCTCCTCACCGGAGCCCGCTCCCATCCCCGGGAGCGGGCTCTCGTACGTCGTTAAGGTGAACCCCATGAGCGCACCCCACCGCTTCGACCGCGGCCACACCGACGACCTCATGACCTTCCTGGCGGCGAGCCCCACGCCGTACCACGCGGTGGCGAACGCCGCCGAGAGGCTGGAGAAGGCAGGCTTCCGCCAGGTCTCGGAGACGGACGCCTGGGACGGCACGAGCGGCGGCAAGTACGTGCTGCGCGGCGGCGCGGTCATCGCCTGGTACGTCCCCGAGGGCGCGGCGCCCCACACGCCGTACCGCATCGTCGGCGCGCACACCGACTCCCCCAACCTGCGGGTCAAGCCGCTGCCGGACAGCGGGGCGCACGGCTGGCGCCAGGTCGCCGTGGAGATCTACGGCGGCCCCCTGATGAACTCCTGGCTGGACCGCGACCTCGGGCTGGCCGGCCGGCTGACCCTGCGGGACGGCTCGACGCGCCTGGTGAACGTGGACCGGCCGCTGCTGAGGGTGCCCCAGCTCGCCATCCACCTGGACCGCGCGGTGTCCTCGGACGGCCTCAAGCTCGACAAGCAGCGGCACCTCCAGCCCATCTGGGGTCTGGGCGACGACGTGCGCGACGGCGACCTGATCGCCTTCCTGGAGGAGGAACTCGGGCTCGGCGCGGGCGAGGTGACCGGCTGGGACCTGATGACGCACTCCGTGGAGGCGCCCGCCTACCTGGGCCGGGACAAGGAGCTGCTGGCCGGTCCGCGGATGGACAACCTGCTGTCCGTGCACGCCGGGGTGGCCGCCCTGACCGCGGCGTCCGGCAGCCCCGGGCTGTCG
This sequence comes from Streptomyces sp. NRRL B-24085, assembly GCF_001282115.1. Classification (GTDB taxonomy): domain Bacteria; phylum Actinomycetota; class Actinomycetes; order Streptomycetales; family Streptomycetaceae; genus Streptomyces. The sequence continues at coordinate 17,495 of NZ_LJBR01000250.1, forward strand.
TACATCCCCGTCCTCGCCGCCTTCGACCACGAGGAGAACGGTTCGCAGTCGGACACCGGCGCGGACGGGCCGCTGCTCGGCGGGGTGCTGGAGCGCTCGGTGTTCGCGCGCGGCGGCTCCTACGAGGACCGGGCGCGGGCCTTCGCGGGGACGGTCTGCCTGTCCTCCGACACCGGGCACGCGGTGCACCCCAACTACGCGGAGCGGCACGACCCCACGCACCACCCGCGCGTCAACGGCGGCCCGATCCTCAAGGTCAACGTCAACAACCGCTACGCCACCGACGGTTCGGGCCGTGCGGTGTGGGCCGCCGCCTGCGAGCGGGCGGACGTGCCCTTCCAGTCCTTCGTCTCCAACAACTCCATGCCCTGCGGCACGACGATCGGCCCGATCACCGCGGCCCGGCACGGCATCAAGACCGTCGACATCGGTGTGGCGATCCTTTCGATGCACAGCGTCCGGGAGTTGTGCGGCGCGGACGACCCGCATCTGCTGGCGAACGCTCTCGTGGCGTTCCTGGAGGGGTAGTTCGCGAAAAGTGGGGGTACCCGGGAGTCCGGGCCGGAACGACCGGACCGGACAGGGAGGCGACACTCATGGGCCTCGGCGGGTGCATCATCCTCATCGCCGTGGGAGCAATCCTCACGTTCGCCACCGACTGGCACATGCAGGGGGTCAACCTCGACCTGGTCGGTGTGATCCTGATGATCGTGGGACTGATCGGCGTGACGACGTTCAGCAGCATCGCCCGGCGCCGGCGTGTGGTGGTTCCGCCCACCACGTCGACGGTCGTCGAGGAGCGGCGCCGGGACGGATACTCCGACGGATACGGCGTGTAAGGGACATCGAGCGGATCGAAGGACGCTCAGGGCGAGCACAGACAACCGTGAGCAATCCGTAATCAGGGTTGTCTTGTCCGCTTGTGTGGAAATAGTGAAAACTCGGGATCCTTGAGAGCCCGGGGGGTCAGCAGTGCCGGGCGTGAACCACCAGCACACCCGGGGGCTCCCCGTGCTCCACTCCACGACGACACTCCAGGCGCCGCCACGCCCGGCGCCCGGTCCGGGACCGGCGCGTCCCCACCGGCACGCCGCCCGGCGCGCCCACGCCGCCCCCGACGAACTCGACGGCCCGCCGCGCCTGGTGGCGCTGATACCGGCGCACAACGAACAGGACCGCATCGCCGACGCGATCCAGGGCCTGTGGCGGCAGACCCGGCGCCCCGACCTGATCGTCGTGGTCGCCGACAACTGCACCGACGCCACCGCCGAGATCGCCGTCGCCCACGGCGCCCAGGTCTTCGCCACCGAGGGCAACACGCACAAGAAGGCCGGCGCCCTCAACCAGGCCATCGCCTGGGTGCTGCCCCATCTCGAGGACCGCGACCTGCTGCTGGTGCAGGACGCCGACACCGTGCTCAACCCCTGGTTCAGCGAGACGGCGATCGGCACCTTCAACCGCAAGGTCGGCGCCGTCGGCGGGGTCTTCTACGGCGAGCAAGGCGGCGGACTGCTCGGCCTCCTCCAGCGCATGGAGTTCCACCGCTACGCCTGGGAACTGGAGCGCACCGGCGGCAAGGCCCAGGTACTCACCGGCACCGGCACCATGTTCCGCGCCCGCGTCCTGCGCGAGGTGCGCGCCGCCCGCCGCGACGGACGGATCGGCGGCGGCCACGCCTACTACAGCCTCGCCTCGCTCACCGAGGACGACGAGATGACCAAGGCGGTCAAGACCCTCGGCTACCGGGCCATGTCCCCGGCCGGCTGCGCGGTCACCACCGAGGTCATGCCCACCCTGGGCAAGCTGTGGCACCAGCGGCTGCGGTGGCAGCGCGGCGCCCTGGAGAACCTGCGCGACTACGGCTGGACACGTGTCACCGCCCGCTACTTCTTGCAGCAGTTCCTCATGGGCTTCGGCGCGCTGTCCTTCCTCGTCTACCTGACCTACATGGTCACCTACACCACGCTGTACGGCTGGCCCGGCTTCTCGCCCTTCTGGACCGCGATCGGACTCCTCTTCGTGGTCGAGAAGACGGTCTCCGTGCGGCGGGCGGGGCCACGCGCCGTGCTGGTGGCGGCGCTCATGGTGCCGGAGATGCTCTACGACCTTTTCCAGCACGCCGTCTACTTCACCTCGCTGTGGGGCCTGTTGCGCCGCAGCGAGGAGAAGTGGGTGGCGACGTAACCCTCGGATATCCACCCTCATAGGAGAAAAGCGCATGTACGGAAGAGTGATCGGTGCCGGGACGACCGGGGCCGGAGGCGCCACGCTGGCCGCGACCGGGCTGTGGCTGAACAGCATGGCGATGCTGGTGACCGCGACGACGCTGGTGGCGGCGGGCGTCGCGCTGTTCAAGCTGGTCCCGCGCAGGCGGTAGCGCCTACGCGTCCTCGTCCGTCCCGGCGAGGACCAGCGCGAGCCGGTCCGTTCCGGTCCGGGTCAGGCGGACCGGAACTCCCCAGTCCTGCTGGTGGACGTGACAGGCCGGGTACTCGGCGGAGCCGTCGCCGGACGGTGTGTCGCAGGACGCGGCCATGGCCGAGACGTGCAGGACGCCCTGCTCGACCGCGGGGTTCAGTGCGAGGGTGCGGGAGAGGTCTGTTCCCGCACCCTCGCCGTCCGTCAGCAGCTCCGGCGGGGTGGCGGAGACCAGGAGGCGGGTCGCGGGGCCGTGGCGGGTGTCGAGCTTCTGGCCCGCCGGCGTCCGGAAGACCACGTCCAACCGGAGCCCGCCGGGCGCCACTTCGGTGACCGCGCGCCGCGTGCGGTGGGCCGTCGGCTCCACGCGTACGGCCTCCTCGGGCAGCCCGAGCCGGGTCAGACGGTGCCGGGCCGACTCGACGACCACGATCTCGTCGCCGACCAGGACCGCTCCGCTCGGCTCCCGCAGATCCGTGGCGAGGGTGGTGACCTCGCCGGTCGCCGGGTCGTAGCGGCGCAGCGCGTGGCTGTAGGTGTCGCTGACCGCGACCGAGCCGTCGGGCAGCGCGGTGACCCCCAGAGGGTGCTGGAGCAGGGCCTGTCCGGCGGGACCGTCGCGGTGGCCGAAGTCGAAGAGGCCGGTGCCGACGGCCGTGTGGACGGCCCCGTCGACGTCGACCCAGCGCAGGGCCGAGGTCTCGGAGTCGGCGACCCACAGGCGCTCGCCGTCCGGCGACACGGCGAGACCGGAGGGCTGGGCGAACCAGGCCTCGGCGCCCGGCCCGTCGACCAGGCCCTCGTTGGTGGTGCCGGCCACGGCCGCGACGGTCCCCTCGCCCGGGTCGTAGGTCCACAGTTGGTGCACGCCCGCCATCGCGATCCACACCAGGCCGTGCCACACCGCCACGTCCCACGGGGAGGACAGGTCGGTCCCGCGCGCAGGTCCCGCGGTGGGGGAGCCCCGCCACCACTGGCGTCCGGTGCCGGCCGGCGTGGTGACCTCGCCGGTGGCCAGGTCGAGCCGGCGCAGGGCGTGGTTGACGGTGTCCGCGACGACCACGGCACCCTCGTCGAGGAGGGCCAGCCCCTGCGGCTCGCTGAACGCGGCCGTCTCCGCCGTACCGTCGGCGAAGCCGCGCGCGCCGGATCCGATCCGCCGGACGACGCTCTCCCCGTCCGCGGCGAATTCCACCAGCTGGTGCCGGGTGGTGTCGCTGACCAGGAGGTGCCCGGACGGCAGCAGGAGCGCCTTGCCCGGGAAGCGCAGGGTGGTCGGCTCGGGCTCGGGCGGCACGTACGGCCCGTCGCCGCGCCGCAGGGTGCCCTTCGCGGCGTGCTCGGCCTCCAGCTCCGTCACCAGCCGCTCGATCGCGTGCACATGCCCCTCACCGGCGTGCTGCGCGACCACGTACCCCTCCGGGTCGATCACGACGAGCGTCGGCCAGGCACGGACCGCGTACTGCTTCCAGGTCGCGAGCTCCGGGTCGTCGAGGACGGGATGCGCGACCCCGTACCGCTCGACCGCGTCCGCCACCGCCGCGTGCTCGGCCTCGTGCACGAACTTCGGCGAGTGCACGCCGACCACCACGACGGTGTCGGAGTGCTTCTCCTCCAGCTCCCTGAGCTCGTCGACGACGTGCAGGCAGTTCACACAGCAGAAGGTCCAGAAGTCGAGGACGACGATGCGGCCCCGCAGGTCGGCGAGGCTGTACCGCTTCCCGCCCGTGTTCAGCCAGCCGCCCTTGCCGATCAGCTCGGGGGCGCGGACACGGACGCGGCGGGGTGCGGAGCTCATGGATCAAGCGTGCCACCCGGCACCGACAGTCACCCCAGCGCGTGTCCCGTCGTCACGTCCACATGGGCCGGGATCTCGTCGTGGCGGTCGCCGACCGTGGAGGTGCCGGTCGGTTCGAGGAGCAGGATGTCGGTCGGGACGGGGGCGTACGGCTTGTGCTCGACGCCTCGCGGGACGGTGAAGACGGACAGCTTCGGCAGGACGACCGTGCGTTCGCCGGCCGGCTCGCGCAGGGAGATGTGCAGTTCGCCGTCGAGGACCAGGAAGAACTCGTCGGTGTCGTCGTGCACGTGCCACAGGTGCTCGCCCTCGACGTGCGTGACGCGGACGTCGTAGTCGTTGACGGCGGTGACGATGCGGGGGCTCCACCGGTCGGTGAAGGAGGCCAGCGCGGTGGGCAGGGAGACGGGTTCGGTTGCCATGGCGTCATCGTGCGGGGTGACCTGGACGGCCTGCGAGTGCTAGGAATCGCGTATGGCGCAAGGATCCTCTCAGCCGAACTCTCGTCCGCACCGGGTCGCGGTGATCGTCGACGAGGGCACCAACCCCTTCGAAGTGGGCGTCGCCACCGAGCTGTTCGGGCTGCCGCGGCCCGAGCTCGGGCTGCCGGGACCGCTGTACGAGGTGACGCTGTGCACGCCGGCCCCCGAAATCCGGATGAACCACGGCTTCTTCACGCTGACCGGGGTGCCGGGGCTGGACGCCGTGGACGACGCCGACACCCTCGTCGTGCCCGGGCGCCCCGACAACGTCGTCCCGCGCGGGGCGGCCGTACGCGAGGCGATCCGCCGCACGCACGCGCGTGGCGCCCGGGTGGTCAGCCTGTGCACCGGCAGCTTCGCCCTCGCCGAGGCCGGGCTGCTGGACGGTCGGCGGGCCACCACGCACTGGATGTGGGCCGACGCCTTCCGCGAGCTGCATCCGCGGGTCCGGCTGGAGCCGGACGTGCTGTTCGTGGACGAGGGCGACGTCCTGACGGCGGCGGGCAGCGCGGCCGCGCTGGATCTGGGGCTGTACCTGGTCCGGCGCGACCACGGCGCCGAGGTCGCCAACGCGGTGTCCCGCAGGCTGGTCTTCGCCGCCCACCGCGACGGCGGGCAGCGGCAGTTCGTGGAGCGGCCCGTGCCCGACGTACGGGACGAGTCCCTTGCGCCGCTGCTCGCGTGGGCGCAGGAGCGGCTGGGGGAGCCGCTGACCGTCGCCGACCTGGCGGCTCGCGCGGCCGTCTCCCCCGCAACCCTGCACCGCCGCTTCCAGGCGCAGCTCGGCACGACTCCGCTCGCCTGGCTGACGGGGGAACGGGTGGCACTGGCGTGCCGGCTCATCGAGCGCGGCGAGGAGCGGCTGGACGTGGTGGCCGCGCGGAGCGGTCTCGGGACGGCCGCGAACCTCCGCGCGCGCGTGCGGCGCGAGACGGGACTCAGCCCGTCGGCCTACCGGCGGCGTTTCGGGACCGGCGCGGGGGAAGCGGTAACGGCATGAGATTCCTCGTACGCGACCGGCTGCTCGGCATCGGTGACGACTACTGGATCGAGGACGACCAGGGCAACAAGGTCTTCCTCGTCGACGGCAAGGCCATGCGGGTCCGGGACACCTTCGAGCTGAAGGACACCCACGGGCGGGTCCTGATCGACATCCACCAGAAGATGCTCGCCCTGCGCGACACCATGGTGATCGAGCGGGACGGCGAGCCGCTGGCGAAGATCAAGCGGAAACGCCTGTCGCTGCTGCGCAACCACTACCGGGTGGCCCTCGCCGACGGCAGCACCGAACTCGACGTCAGCGGCAGGATCCTGGACCGGGAGTTCGCCGTCGAGTACGACGGTGAGCTGCTCGCGGTGATCTCGCGGCGCTGGCTGCACGTACGCGAGACCTACGGCGTCGACATCGTCCGGGAGGACGCGGACCCGGCGCTGCTCATCGCGGTGGCGGTGTGCGTGATCCACCTCGCCGAGAAGGAACGCGAGGACGACTGACGGGGCGTCCGGCGGATCAGAGCACCCGGTCCTTCAGCGCCGGGAACTGCTCCCTCGTCACGGCCACCTTCCCGGGGTCGAACTCCACCGTGAGGACCTCCTCGCCGGCGCCCGCCTCGGCGAGGACCTGGCCCCACGGATCCACCACGATCGAGTGACCCGCCTGCGGAACTCGGGCGTGCGTCCCGGCCGTTCCACAAGCGAGCACGAACGCCTGGTTCTCGACCGCCCGGGCCCGGGCCAGCAGCGTCCAGTGGTCGCAGCGGCGCTCCGGCCAGCCCGCCGGGATCACCAGGGTCTCGGCGCCCGCGTCGACGAGACCGCGGAAGAGTTCGGGGAAGCGGAGGTCGTAGCAGGTGGCGAGGCCCAGGGTCGTCTCCGGCAGACGGACCGTCACCAGGTCCTCGCCGCGGCCCATCAGCACGGCCTCGCCCTTGTCGAAGCCGAAGCGGTGGATCTTGCGGTAGGAGGCGGCGCGTTCGCCGGAGGGGGAGAAGACAAGGGAGGTGTTGTAGAGGGTGCCGTCGGGGGCCCGCTCGGGGATCGAGCCCGCGTGCAGCCACACGCCCGCGTCGCTCGCCGCCTTCGCCATGACCTCGTGGGTCGGCCCTTCCAGCGGCTCGGCCGCGCCGGCGAACTCCTCGAAGGCGAACGCCCCGGTGGTCCACAACTCCGGCAGCACGACGAGGTCGGCTCCGGCCTGTTCCCGTACCAGTGACGCCGCGCGACGCCGACGCGATTCGACCGATTCGCCCTCATCCACGGCGATCTGGATCACAGAGGCGCGCACACTACCACCGTCCTGGCATTCGAGCCGTCCATTACGGGCCTACGATCGTCACACGAAAGCACTGCCGGGGTGCCTCACAGCAGCGTAACTTAGCGTTCCAAGACACCCGCCGACAGCCACCGCCTCCACTGGCAACGCCGCCATCACCAGCCCGTGCTCCGACCGCCGAGGGGTCCCGTTCCGTGAGTCTGCATCCCACCCTCCAGCCCTACGCCGACGCCTGGACCCACTCCATCGAAGCGATATCCGAGCTGGTGAACCCCCTCGTGGAGGGAGAGTGGAACCGCCGTACGCCCTGCCCCGGCTGGTCGGTGCGGGATGTGGTCTCCCATGTCATCGGCCTGGACTGCGAGATGCTGGGCGACCCGCGCCCCATCCACACGCTGCCCCGCGACCTCTTCCACGTCACCAACGACCACCAGCGGTACATGGAGATGCAGGTCGACGTCCGCCGCCACCACACGGCGCCGGAGATGACCTCCGAGCTGGAGTACGTCGTCATCCGCCGCAACCGTCAGCTCCGGAACGAGTCCCGCGACCCGGGCACCAAGGTGCGCGGCCCGCTGGGAACCGAACTGACGCTCGCGGAGTCCATGCGGCAGCACGCCTTCGACGTCTGGGTGCACGAGCAGGATCTGCGCACGGCCCTCGGCCGGCCCGGCGGCCTCGACTCCCCCGGCGCGCACGTCGCCCGTGACGTCCTGCTCGCCGCGCTCCCCGACATCGTGGCCGTCAAGGCCGACGCGCCCCGCAGTTCGGCGATCGTCTTCGACGTGCACGGCCCCGTCGAGTTCCTGCGCACCATCCGTGTCGACATCCAGGGCCGCGGCACCCTGGAGACCGCCCCCGCCCTCGGCCCGGCCGCCACCCTCAGCCTCGACTGGGAGACCTACGTCCGTCTGGCCTGCGGCCGCGTGAGCCTGGAGTCGGTGGCGGACCGGGTGAAGGCGGAGGGCGACCCGGAACTGACGGCGGCGATCCTGCGGAACTTCACGGTGACACCGTAGGAATCGGGTGTGAGCCCTGCGTGGCCCGCGCGGCTACGCAGGGACGTGCACCGTCTCCACCCGGCTCGCCACCATGCGCTCCCGCTCCCGGCGGGCCGCCCGTCCGCGCAGCCGCAGGATCTGGCTGATGCCGAGCGCCTGGAGGACGAAGACGGAGGAGAAGGCGACCGTGTAGTCGTCGTCGGTCGCGTCCAGGAGCACACCGACCGCGAACAGGGTGGTCATCGACGCGACGAACCCGCCCATGTTGGTGATGCCGGACGCGGTGCCCTGTCGCTCCGGCGGGTTCGCGGGCCGGGCGAAGTCGAAGCCGAGCATCGAGGCCGGTCCGCACGAGCCGAGCACCACGCACAGCGCCACCAGCAGCCACATCGGCGCCCGCTCGCCGGGCCAGGCCAGCGTGGCCGCCCACAGCAGCGCCGTCGCCCCCACGGTCCCGAGGGCCAGCGGCAGCCGCGCCCCGTGGTGCCGGGCGACGACCTGGCCGTAGATCAGGCCTACGGCCATGTTGGACAGCACGACGAGGGTGAGCAGTTCGCCCGCCACCGCCCGGGACAGTCCCTGCGCCTCGACGAGGAACGGCAGGCCCCACAGCAGCAGGAACACCATCGCCGGGAACTGGGTCGTGAAGTGCACCCACAGCCCGAGACGGGTGCCGGGCTCCCGCCAGGACGCGGCGATCTGCCGCCGTACGTAGGCCGCTCCCCGGTGCGGGAAGGGCTCCGGCTCGTGCCCCTCGGGGTGGTCCTTGAGGAAGAGCAGCAGCAGGACCAGCACCACCACGCCCGCGAGCGAGCTGCCCGCGAACGCGGCCGTCCAGCCGACGCCGTGCAGCAGCCGGGCCAGGAGCAGAGTGGAGACCAGGTTGCCCGCCATGCCGGCGAGCCCGGCGAGCTGGGCGACCAGCGGGCCGCGCCGGGCCGGGAACCAGCGGGTGCCGAGGCGCAGCACGCTGATGAAGGTCATGGCGTCACCGCAGCCGAGCAGCGCGCGCGAGGCGAGGGCGGTGCCGTACGACGGTGAGAACGCGAAGCCGAGCTGTCCGGCGGTGAAGAGCACCACGCCCAGCGTCAGCACCTTCTTGGTGCCGAGCCGGTCGACGAGCAGGCCCACCGGTATCTGCATGCCGGCGTAGACGAGGAGCTGGAGGATCGAGAAGGTCGACAGGGCCGAGGCGTTCACATGGAAGCGGTCGGCCGCGTCGAGGCCGGCGACCCCGAGGGACGTACGGAAGATGACCGCGACGAAGTAGACCGAGACGCCGATGCCCCACACGGCCATCGCACGCCGGCCGCCCGGGGGCGCCCCCGCGGGTCGGGAGTCACCCGGAAGAGTGGACCTGCTCATCGGACCTCACCCCGGGCGAGGTGGGAGAACCATTCGACGTGTCCGTGGATCAGGCCCACGACCGCCTCCGCGTCACCGGCGCGCAGGGCCTGGAGGATCTGCTCGTGCTCGACGAGGGTCTTGGTGATGCGGTCCGGGTGGGCGTGCATGACGGCGACGCCCATCCTGAGCTGGCGGTCGCGGAGCTGGTCGTAGAGCTTGTTGAGGATCTCGTTGCCGCCGCTGCGGACGATCTCGGCGTGGAAGCAGCGGTCGGTGACGGCGGCGCCGGCCAGGTCCCCGGCGGCGGCCTGCTCCTTCTGCCGCGCGAGGAGTTCCTCCAGGCGCGCGATGAGCTGCGGGGAGGCGGGTACGGCCTTGCGGGCGGCGTGCTCCTCGACGAGCTGCCGGGTCTCGACGACGTCGGCGATCTCCTGTGCGGAGACGGGCAGGACCAGCGCTCCCTTCTTCGGGTAGAGCTTGATGAGCCCCTCGACCTGGAGACGCAGCAGCGCCTCCCGCACGGGGGTCCGGGAGACCCCTACGGCCTCGGCGAGTTCGCCCTCGGTGAGGAGGGTCCCGCCCTCGTAACGGCGGTCCAGGACGGCCTGCTTGACGTGGGCGTAGACGCGGTCGGCGGCGGGCGGCTGTTTCACGGCCAGACTCATGCCCACAGCATAGATACAACACGTACGCATAAGGCGTCCCGTCCAGCATGCGGACCTCGCGGCACTCCCGTCGAAGAAATTCCCACCCGCCCCAGTGCGCGTACAACCTTGTGTGCTAGTTACGTGTCACACACGTGCGGCCCCACTTTCTTCCCCTTCCAACTCGGCCGCACTCAGGGGCATTCGACGTATTCGGGGTATTTCAGTTGATTACCGCCACCAAGGGCCTCCGCGTCCGCAGAGCCGCAGCCGTCGCCATCACGACCGGCGCAGTGCTCGCCACCGGAGCTCTCACCGCGGCACCCGCGCAGGCGCTCACCACGCCGACCATCACCGCCAAGGGCGGATTCCTGATGAACAGCGCGACCGGCACGACCCTCTACAGCAAGGCGCCGAACACGAAGCGGCTCACCGCTTCCACCACGAAGATCATGACCGCCAAGGTCGTGCTCTCGCAGTCGAACCTGAACCTGGACGCCAAGGTCACGATCAAGAAGGCGTACAGCGACTACATCGTCTCCAGGGGCGCCTCCTCCGCCCACCTGATCGTCGGCGACAAGGTGACCGTCCGTCAGCTCCTCTACGGGATGATGCTGCCGTCCGGCTGCGACGCCGCGATGGCCCTCGCCGACAAGTTCGGCACGGGCTCGACGGTCTCCGCGCGCACCAAGTCGTTCATCGCGAAGATGAACACGACGGCCCGCAGCCTCGGCATGACGAACACGAAGTTCGACTCGTTCGACGGCATAAGCAATGGTGCGAACGCCTCGACGCCGAAGGACCTCACGCTGCTCGCTCGCAACGTGATGAAGAACTCGACCTTCAAGTCCGTCGTGAAGACCAAGTCGTACACGGCCAAGACGATCACGAAGACCGGCAGCACCCGCACCATGGGTGCCTGGACGAACACCAACACCCTGCTCGGCTGGAACGGCACGCTCGGCATCAAGACCGGTTCGGGCACCGACTCCAAGTACTGCCTCGTCTTCGCCGCCACGAAGAACGGCGAGTCCGTCATCGGCGCTGTGCTGACGTCCTCGTCGGCCGCCAACCGCACCACCGACGTGAAGAAGCTCATCAACTACGGGTACGCCAAGATCAGTTGACGTCCCAGGACATTCGAAGAGGGGCCTGCCGCTGGTGCAGCGGCAGGCCCCTTCGTCATCCTGACACCTCACGAACCTGGGTTTTTCCCTCGCAAGGGTGAATATCGTTACTTCAGTTGGCATATGCGATCTTCTCCGCCCTAGGTTCCGCTGCGGAGGTGGTTCACATGAACGAACCCAGCAAGCGGCCCGAGGCGGGCAAGAGGCATGAGGCGATCGACATCGGAGACTTCGTCTACGCGGCGACCGGACACCGGATTCGGCGGCTGACCATGCCGGGCGGCAGTCACTGGTTTCCGGCGGTGGATGTGTGCAAACAGTTGGGACACACCAACACCCAAAAGGCACTCTCCGACCATGTCCCAGAAGAACACCGAGACATTCTCGAGACCCTAACTGGAGGTTACGGTCTCAGCGTTCCCGCAGGTAGAGAGTGGCGTCGAGACCTGAACGTCATCTCTCTCCAAGGCCTCATCCTTCTCGTCAACGCCTGCACCAAGCCCGCCTGCGCTCCCTTCAAGCAGTGGGCCGCCGAAGTGATCGAGACCGTCCAGCGAGAGGGCTCCTACACCCTCGAAGAGGCCGAGGTGCAGCCCTCCGGGCCCGGCGCGCCCATCGCCTACGCCATGCCCGAGCAGATCGCCGAGGCCATCGTCCGGCTCGAAGAGCGCAATCTCCAGGCCGACGAGCAGTTCGCCGCCGCCCAGCACAAGTCGATCGCGCTGCAGGAGGCGATGGTCGAGTCGCAGCGGGAGATGCTGGAGACGCAGCGTGCCACTCTCGCGGCCCAGCAGGCCATGGCCCTGGCCATGGAGCGCATCGCGGACCGGCTCGACGCCCTGGTCCTCGAACGGCCGGCGCCCACCGCCGACCTGTCCACTCCGCCGACGACGGAGTCCGTGCTGGCCGACTGGCGGCGGCGGTTGTCCGTGACGGAGGACGTCTGGACCGTGGCCGTCGTCATCGCGCCGGTGCTGGTCGAGGAGGGTGAACTCCGGCGGCCGCTCGAATCGATCGCGGCCCGCACGGGTCTGACGGTCCATCGGGTCAACGAATGCCTGCGCCTGCTGCGCAAGCACGCCTGCATCCGATCGCAGGGGGCTGCGGACGACGGCGCTCCGGTGTACGTGCTGAACCGCGCCTGACCGACGCGGTGCACGACCTCCTGCAGGACAGAGGGGCGGTCGCATCCCATAGTTGCGGCCGCCCCTCCACCATGTGACAACCCCGTCCCGAGGGACAGGTCACGCCCAGGTGATGAGTTTCTTCGGCTGTTCCAGGATCGCCGCCACGTCGGCGAGCACCTTGGAGCCCAGCTCCCCGTCGATCAGACGGTGGTCGAAGCTGAGGGCCAGGGTGGTGACCTGGCGGGGCTTGACCTTGCCCTTGTGAACCCAGGGCTGGAGCTTGATCGCGCCGACAGCGAGGATCGCGGACTCGCCGGGCGGCAGGATCGGGGTGCCGGTGTCGACGCCGAAGACGCCGACGTTGGTGATGGTGACCGTGCCGCCCTGCATGGCGGCGGGGCTGGTGCGGCCCTCCTTGGCGGTGGTCACCAGTTCGCCCAGGTCCTGGGCGAGTTGCGGCAGGGTCCTGGTGTGGGCGTCCTTGATGTTCGGGACGATCAGGCCACGGGGGGTGGCCGCGGCGATGCCCAGGTTGACGTAGTGCTTGAGGACGATCTCCTGGTTCGCCTCGTCCCAGGAGGCGTTGATGTCGGGATTCCGCTTGATCGCGACCAGGAGGGCCTTGGCGATCAGCAGGAGCGGGTTGACGCGCAGTCCCGCGAACTCCTTGTCCTGCTTGAGTTCCTCGACGAGCTTGAGGGTGCGGGTGACGTCCACCGTCACGAACTCGGTGACGTGCGGGGCGGTGAACGCGGAGCCGACCATGGCCTGGGCGGTGGCCTTGCGCACGCCCTTGACGGGGACACGGGTCTCGCGGGCCGCGTCGTAGGAGGCGGCGGGGGCCTGCGGGACCTGGACCGGCGTGGTGGCCGGCGCGGCCGGGGCCTGCTCCAGCGGCGCGGGGGCCTGGGCCGGGGTGGCGGCCGCGTGGACGTCCTCGCGGGTGATGATGCCGTCCGGGCCGGAGGGGATCACCGTGGTGAGGTCGACGCCCAGGTCCTTGGCCAGCTTGCGCACCGGGGGCTTGGCCAGCGGGCGGGACTGCCCGGTGACGGCC
>NZ_LJBR01000251.1 GCF_001282115.1 Streptomyces sp. NRRL B-24085
GATGCGGGGCCGGCCGCTGGGCGCTGCTTCACCCCGCGCCCCACGACCGGCCCCGCATCACCGCCGAGCACCTGGCCCAGCGGGAGAGCAACCCTCTCTTCCGGGTCCGGTACGCCCACGCCCGCACCCGGGCCCTCACCCGCAACGCCGCCGACCTGGGCTTCCACGCCGAGCCCGGGGACGTGCACCCACCAGGCGCAGACAAGGCGGCCGCGGCCGTACCGGACCCGACCCGCCTCCGGAACGCCCTCGCCGACCACCCCCGCGTCCTGCGGGCCGCCGCCGCGCACCGCGCCCCCGACCGTCTGGCCCGGCACCTCGTCACCGTCGCCGATGCCGTGCTCCCCCTTCTCACCGTCGTCCTGCCGCGCGGTGCGGCGAAACCCTCGGCCGCCCACCGTGCCCGGCTCGCGCTCGCCGAAGCCGCCGGGGCGGTGCTGGCCGGCGGCCTGACCCTGCTCGGCATCGACGCCCCCGAACACCTCTGAGAACAGAGAGCCAGTCAAGAAGATGAGCCGTTCCGCACACCCCGCCGGGCCCCGTCACGCCGACGTCCTTCCCGAGGGCCACTACTCCGCCCCGCCCGCCGACCTCAACACCCTCGACCCCAAGGTGTGGGCCCAGACCGTCGGCCGCAACGCGGAAGGGGTCGCCACCGTCGGCGGTGTCGACGTGAAGACGCTCGCCGAACAGCACGGCACCCCCGCCTACATCCTCGACGAGGCCGACTTCCGGGCCCGGGCGCGGGCCTGGCGCACCGCCTTCGGGCATGACGCCGACGTCTTCTACGCCGGCAAGGCGTTCCTGTCCCGGGCCGTCGTGCGCTGGCTGCACGAGGAGGGGCTCAACCTCGACGTGTGCTCCGGGGGCGAGCTCGCCACCGCGCTCTCCGCCGGCATGCCCGCCGACCGCATCGCCTTCCACGGCAACAACAAGTCGACGGAGGAGATCCACCGCGCGATCACCGAAGGTGTCGGACGCATCGTCCTCGACTCCTTCCAGGAGATCGTCCGGGTCGCGCACATCGCCCAGAGCCTCGGGAAGCGGCAGCGGGTCCAGATCCGGATCACCGTCGGCGTCGAGGCGCACACCCACGAGTTCATCGCCACCGCCCACGAGGACCAGAAGTTCGGCATCCCGCTGGCGGGCGGGCAGGCTGCCGAGGCCGTGCGGCGCGCGTTGCAGCTCGACGGACTCGAACTCATCGGCATCCACTCCCACATCGGCTCGCAGATCTTCGACATGTCCGGCTTCGAGGTCGCCGCGCACCGCGTGGTCGGCCTGCTCAAGGACGTCCGTGACGAGCACGGCGTCGAGCTGCCCGAGATCGACCTCGGGGGCGGGCTCGGGATCGCCTACACCTCCGACGACGACCCGCGCGAACCGCACGAGATCGCCAAGGCCCTCACCGAGATCGTGACGCGGGAGTGCGAGGCCGCCAGGCTGCGGACCCCGCGCATCTCCGTCGAGCCCGGCCGCGCCATCGTCGGTCCGACCGCCTTCACGCTCTACGAGGTCGGCACCGTCAAGCCCCTCGACGGGCTGCGCACCTACGTCTCCGTCGACGGCGGGATGTCGGACAACATCCGCACCGCGCTGTACGACGCCGAGTACACCGTCGCCCTCGTGTCCCGCACCAGCGACGCCGAGCCCATGCTCGCGCGGGTCGTCGGCAAGCACTGCGAGAGCGGGGACATCGTGGTCAAGGACGCGTTCCTGCCGGCCGACCTGGCACCGGGTGACCTCATCGCCGTACCGGCGACGGGCGCCTACTGCCGGTCCATGGCGAGCAACTACAACCACGTGCTGCGCCCGCCGGTCGTCGCCGTCGGCGACGGGGAGTCCCGCGTCATCGTCCGCCGCGAGACCGAGGAGGACCTGCTGCGGCTCGACGTCGGCTGACCCAGGCCGGGGCTGGAAGATCTACGGTCTTCCGGCCCCGTGGAAATGAAATAGATGTCTCATCATCCGGACGAGGGGCAGAAACTCCCGTCCGGTGAGTGAGACTGGACCCACCGTAGACGGTATGAGGAAACGAGGTCGGATGATGCGTACGCGTCCGCTGAAGGTGGCGCTGCTGGGCTGTGGAGTGGTCGGCTCAGAGGTGGCGCGCATCATGACGACGCACGCCGACGACCTCGCCGCGCGGATCGGGGCCCCCGTGGAGCTCGCGGGCGTCGCGGTACGGCGTCCCTCCAAGGTCCGCGAGGGCATCCCGCAGGAGCTCGTCACCACCGACGCGACCGCCCTCGTCAAACGCGGCGACATCGACGTGGTCGTGGAGGTCATCGGCGGGATCGAGCCCGCGCGCTCCCTCATCACCACCGCCTTCGAGCACGGCGCCTCTGTCGTCTCCGCCAACAAGGCGCTCCTCGCCCAGGACGGCGCCGCCCTGCACGCGGCGGCCCTGAAGGCCGACAAGGACCTCTACTACGAGGCCGCCGTCGCCGGTGCCATCCCGCTGATCCGCCCGCTGCGCGAGTCCCTCGCCGGCGACAAGGTCAACCGGGTGCTCGGGATCGTCAACGGCACGACCAACTTCATCCTCGACAAGATGGACAGCACGGGCGCGGGATACCAGGAGGCCCTCGACGAGGCCACCGCCCTCGGGTACGCCGAGGCCGACCCGACCGCCGACGTCGAGGGGTTCGACGCCGCCGCCAAGGCCGCCATCCTCGCCGGGATCGCCTTCCACACGCGCGTGCGCCTCGACGACGTCTACCGCGAGGGCATGACCGAGGTCACCGCCGCCGACTTCGCCTCGGCGAAGGAGATGGGCTGCACCATCAAGCTGCTCGCCATCTGCGAGCGCGCCGAGGACGGCCGGTCCGTCACCGCGCGCGTGCACCCCGCGATGATCCCGCTCACCCACCCGCTCGCCTCCGTCCGCGGCGCGTACAACGCCGTGTTCGTCGAGTCCGACGCCTCCGGCCAGCTCATGTTCTACGGCCCGGGCGCGGGCGGCGCCCCCACCGCCTCCGCCGTCCTCGGCGACCTCGTCGCCGTCTGCCGCAACCGGCTCAGCGGCACGACCGGACCCGGTGAGTCCGCGTACGCCGCCCTGCCCGTCGAGGGCATGGGCGAGGTCGTCACGCGCTACCACATCAGCCTGGACGTGGCCGACAAACCGGGTGTTCTCGCCCAGGTCGCCACCGTGTTCGCCGAGCACGGGGTGTCCATCGATACCGTTCGGCAGCAGGGGAAGGACGGCGAGGCGTCCCTCGTCGTCGTCACGCACCGCGCGTCGGACGCCGCCCTGGGCGGGACCGTCGAGGCGTTGCGCAAGCTCGACACCGTGCGGGGTGTCGCCAGCATCATGCGGGTTGAAGGAGAGTAACCAGCAATGACCCACCAGTGGCGCGGAATCATCGAGGAGTACCGGGACCGGCTGCCCGTCTCCGACACCACGCCGGTCGTGACGCTCCGCGAGGGCGGCACGCCCCTCGTGCCCGCGCAGGTGCTCTCCGAGCGCACCGGGTGCGAGGTCCACCTCAAGGTGGAGGGCGCCAACCCCACCGGGTCCTTCAAGGACCGCGGCATGACCATGGCCATCACGCGGGCCAAGGAGGAGGGCGCGAAGGCGGTCATCTGCGCCTCCACCGGCAACACCTCGGCCAGCGCCGCCGCCTACGCCGTACGCGCGGGCATGGTCTCCGCCGTGCTCGTCCCGCAGGGCAAGATCGCGCTCGGCAAGATGGGCCAGGCCCTCGTGCACGGCGCGAAGATCCTCCAGGTCGACGGCAACTTCGACGACTGCCTCACCCTGGCCCGCTCGCTGAGCGACAACTACCCGGTGGCGCTGGTCAATTCGGTCAACCCGGTGCGTATCGAGGGGCAGAAGACGGCCGCGTTCGAGATCGTCGACATGCTCGGCGACGCGCCCGACATCCACGTGCTGCCGGTCGGCAACGCCGGCAACATCACGGCGTACTGGAAGGGCTACAAGGAGTACGCCGCCGACGGCGTGGCCGCCAGGACGCCCCGGATGTGGGGCTTCCAGGCCTCCGGCTCCGCGCCCATCGTGCGCGGCGAGGTCGTCAAGGACCCGTCGACCATCGCCACCGCGATCCGCATCGGCAACCCCGCCTCCTGGCAGTACGCGATCGCGGCGAAGGAGGAGTCCGGCGGGTTCATCGACGAGGTGACGGACCGTGAGATCCTGCGCGCCTACCGGCTGTTGGCCGCACAGGAGGGCGTCTTCGTGGAGCCCGCCTCCGCCGCCTCGGTGGCCGGTCTGCTGAAGGCGGCCGAGCAGGGCAAGGTCGACCCGGGCCAGAAGATCGTGTGCACGGTCACCGGCAACGGCCTCAAGGACCCCGACTGGGCCGTCGCGGGCGCCCCGCAGCCCGTCACCGTCCCGGTCGACGCGGCGACGGCGGCCGAGCGCCTCGGCCTCGCCTGAGACCCGTTCCGCGGCGCCTGAGCAGGGAATCCCCAGAAGGGGTGCACAGGGGGCTTACGACACGCATCGTGCGCCTCCTGTGCGCCCTATGTCGCCACAGAACCTTCCTTCGATAGGCTGTACCGAACCCGCCCGCTGCATATGCCCTCGCGTACAGCGGGGTGCCGTGTCGTCTCCGCGGCCCGCAGGGTCTTCGTACGTCATCGAATGTCATTCGACAATCACGCAGCTCAAGGAGAGTCATCGAGAGATGGCCGGTCCCGCCTTCCGCGCCGCCGCCGTCCGGGTGCGCGTCCCCGCCACCAGCGCCAACCTCGGCCCGGGCTTCGACGCCCTGGGCCTCTCGCTGGGGCTCTACGACGACGTCGTCGTCCGGGTGGCCGACTCAGGGCTGCACATCGACATCGCGGGGGAGGGCAGCGAGACGCTCCCGCGTGACGAGAAGCACCTCCTCGTACGCTCCCTGCGCACCGCGTTCGACCTGCTGGGCGGTCAGCCGCGCGGCCTGGAGATCGTCTGCGCCAACCGCATCCCGCACGGCCGCGGCCTCGGCTCCTCCTCGGCCGCCATCTGCGCCGGGATCGTCGCCGCCCGCGCCGTGACCATAGGCGGCGAGGCCCGGCTCGACGACACCGCGCTCCTGGAGCTGGCCACCGAGATCGAGGGCCACCCCGACAACGTGGCGGCCTGTCTGCTCGGCGGTTTCACGCTCTCCTGGATGGAGGCCGGCGCCGCCCGGGCGATCAGGATGGAGCCCGCCGATTCCATCGTTCCGGTGGTTTTCGTGCCCGGGAAGCCCGTCCTGACCGAGACCGCGCGCGGACTGCTCCCGCGCTCCGTGCCGCACGTCGACGCCGCCGCCAACGCCGGCCGTGCCGCGCTGCTCGTCGAGGCCCTCACCCGGCGCCCCGAGCTGCTGCTGCCGGCCACCGAGGACCGTCTGCACCAGGAGTACCGCGCTCCCGCCATGCCGGAGAGCGCCGCACTGGTGGAGCGGCTGCGGGCCGACGGAGTCCCGGCAGTCATCTCGGGGGCGGGGCCGACCGTGCTCGCGCTCGCCGACGCGGACAGCGCCGACAAGGTGGCTCACCTGGCGGGCGAGGGCTGGGCCGCCAACCGGCTGGAACTCGACGCCCAGGGGGCCTGTGTGCTCCCGCTCGCGGCGGCCAGTGACATCTGAGATCCGGCGTGTGCCGGATTTCGAGAGGGGGAATGTTTGTTGGATCCGGTAGTGTTAATCTCAAGTCTGCACCCGACCCCACCATGGCGAGGTGCTTCACGTCCCCGTCCGGGACAGACATTCTTCCGGGAGCCTCCCAAGCCGCACTGCGTTCCGTACGACGTACATGGGCAGTACCTCGTACGCGAGCACTGAGCGACTTGCCGGGCACGCTCCGGAACCGGTGTGACCAAGCCACGTGACACGGACACTCAGTGCCACGGCTCTCGGAAGCGCCGTCACCACATTCCTCCGCCGTTCAGGCGGACCACCGCCCCGGCACGGTCCACAAGGATGGGACCGACGTCGGACAGCACAAACGGTCGCCGAGCCAGACAGGCCGACGTCCGCTCCAGGGAAGGACCCTTCGTGAGCGACACCACCGATCTGATGGGCGCACGTGTCGAGGAGACCGCTGCCGCGCCCGCCACGGACGCCTCCGCGCCTGCCAGCGGTGCCGGCTCCCGGCGGCGCCGCGGTACCGGCCTCGACGGCATGGTGCTGGCCGAGCTGCAGCAGGTCGCATCCGGCCTCGGTATCAAGGGCACCGCGCGTATGCGCAAGAGCCAGTTGATCGAGGTCATCAAGGAGGCGCAGGCCGGGGGAGGTGCCGCGGCTCCCAAGGCCGCGTCCTCGGCCGCCGGCGACGCCGCCGAGACCAAGCCGAAGCGCCGCGCCACCTCCAAGGCCCGTACCGGCGAGGCCGCCGAGAAGAAGGCGGAGGCCAACAGCGAGGCCCCCGCCGACAAGGCCGTGGCCCAGCAGCAGATCGAGATCCCCGGCCAGCCGGCCGCCGAGCGCGGGGGCGACGACGCCCCCGCCGAGCGCCGTCGCCGCCGTGCCACCGCCGAGGCGGGCGCCCCCGCGGGCAGCCCCGAGACCGTCGTGGCCGAGGCGAAGAGCGAGCCCAAGGCCGAGACGCCCGCGCAGCAGCCGCAGGGCGACGCCGGTGACGGCGAGGGCCGTGGCCGCCGCGACCGCCGTGACCGCGGCCGTGACCGCGGTGAGCGTGGTGACCGCGGTGACCGTCGCAAGGGCGACGACCAGCAGGGGGGCGGCCGTCAGGACCGCCAGCAGCAGAACCAGCAGCAGGGCGGCGGCCGTCAGGACCGCCAGCAGCGCGACAACGGCCCGCAGGACGACGACGACTTCGAGGGCGGCCGCCGCGGCCGCCGGGGCCGTTACCGCGACCGCCGTGGCCGCCGTGGGCGTGACGAGATGGGCGGCCCCGAGCCGCAGATCAACGAGGACGACGTCCTGATCCCGGTCGCGGGCATCCTGGACATCCTCGACAACTACGCCTTCATCCGGACGTCGGGCTACCTGCCCGGGCCGAACGACGTGTACGTCTCCCTCGCCCAGGTCCGCAAGAACGGCCTGCGCAAGGGCGACCACATCACCGGCGCGGTCCGCCAGCCCAAGGAAGGCGAGCGGCGCGAGAAGTTCAACGCGCTGGTCCGCCTGGACTCCGTCAACGGCATGGCGCCCGAACACGGCCGCGGCCGCCCGGAGTTCAACAAGCTCACCCCGCTGTACCCGCAGGACCGCCTGCGCCTGGAGACCGACCCGGGCGTGCTCACCACCCGCATCATCGACCTCGTGTCGCCGATCGGTAAGGGCCAGCGCGGTCTGATCGTGGCCCCGCCGAAGACCGGCAAGACCATGATCATGCAGGCGATCGCCAACGCGATCACGCACAACAACCCCGAGTGCCACCTGATGGTCGTCCTGGTCGACGAGCGTCCGGAAGAGGTCACCGACATGCAGCGGTCGGTCAAGGGCGAGGTCATCTCCTCGACCTTCGACCGCCCCGCCGAGGACCACACCACGGTCGCCGAGCTCGCCATCGAGCGCGCCAAGCGGCTGGTGGAGCTGGGCCACGACGTCGTCGTCCTGCTCGACTCGATCACGCGTCTGGGCCGTGCGTACAACCTCGCCGCGCCCGCCTCCGGCCGCATCCTGTCCGGTGGTGTCGACTCGACCGCCCTGTACCCGCCGAAGCGCTTCTTCGGTGCGGCCCGCAACATCGAGGACGGCGGTTCGCTGACCATCCTCGCCACCGCCCTGGTGGACACCGGGTCCCGCATGGACGAGGTCATCTTCGAGGAGTTCAAGGGCACCGGCAACGCCGAGCTCAAGCTCGACCGCAAGCTCGCCGACAAGCGGATCTTCCCCGCGGTGGACGTCGACGCGTCCGGTACCCGTAAGGAAGAGATCCTGCTCGCCCCCGACGAGCTGGCCATCGTCTGGAAGCTGCGCCGGGTGCTGCACGCCCTCGACCAGCAGCAGGCCGTGGAGCTGCTCCTCGACAAGATGAAGCAGACGAAGTCGAACGCCGAGTTCCTGATGCAGATCCAGAAGACGACGCCGACGCCGGGCAACGGCGACTGACGTCAAGCGTTCGGAAAGAGGGCCGCCCCTGTTGCCAGGGGGCGGCCCTCTTTGGTTTACGATCACGCTCTTCGGTCGAATTTTCGATCTCTGAGCTTCTTCTGATCCCTTGGGGGGACTTGCATGGGCATACCCATGTCCGGAGGCGCCGGCCGGTACAGACGGCGCGCCTGGATCGCACTGCCCGTCGCCGTGGCCGCCGCGCTGCTGGCCACGTCGGCGAACGCCGCCACCGTGGTGCCCGAACCGCAGGCACCGGCCGCGCCCGCGGTGTCCACGCCGTCGCAGGCCGAGCTGAAGCGGCGCGTCGCCGAGGCGGCCGCGGTCGTGGACACCACCCGCACCGCGACCCGGACGCCGGCCAGCGGTGGCACGGTCGACTCCACCATCTCGCCGATGATCATCGGCGGCACGACGACCACCATCAGCTCCGCCCCCTGGATGGCCCAGCTCTGGTACGTCGACGACAAGGGCACCACGGACACCAGCGACGACACCGGCTTCTTCTGCGGCGGCGCGGTCGTCGCGCCGACGAAGATCCTCACCGCCGCGCACTGCGTCAAGGGCGCGAACTGGGCCAAGGGCGGCACCGTGGTGACCGGGGCCACCCAGCTGCTCTCCGAGGACGGCGACCTGCACGGCGGTACCGCCACGGCCGTGCTGCGGCAGTGGTACCACCCGTCGTACAACGAGGACACCATCGACAACGACATCGCGGTCCTGACCCTGGCGGCCCCCGTCAAGGCGACCCCGATCCGCATGACGACGTCCACGGACACCGCCTCCTACGACCCCGCCACGACCGGCGCCAAGACCGCCAAGGTCTACGGCTGGGGCCGCACCAGCTCCACCAGCGACGCCATCTCCGAGACGCTGAAGACGGCCACGCTGCCCATCAAGTCGGACACGACCTGCGCCGCGGCCTACGGCTCCTGGTTCATCAAGGGGCACATGACGTGCGCGGGCCCCGCCGCCAGCGGCAGCGACTCCGGTACGACCGCCATCTGCAGCGGTGACTCCGGCGGCCCCCTCGTCGTGAACGGGCGGATCGTCGGCGTCGTCTCCTGGAACGTGACGGACTGCGTCGCCAAGGGCGCCTACAGCGTCTTCACCAAGGTCAGCAAGTACGTCGGCGCCGCCTACCCGCGCGTCGACGACACCAACCTGAACTTCGACCACAAGGCCGACCTGTGGGTGCGCAACTCCTCCACCAAGGTCGGCTACGAGCTGGACTCCAAGGGCACGACCCTGGCCGCCCGGCAGTCCTGGGGCGACTGGAACGGCGTGAACCTCGTCCGGCAGACCGACCTCAACCGGGACGGCTTCCAGGACCTGATGTACCGCGTCTCCGCCACCGGTGACGTCTACTGGCTGCGGTTCGTCCCGTCCTCCACCGGAGGCGCCTGGGCCGCCCCGAAGAAGGTCTTCACCGACTGGCGGACCCGCACCCGGATCGTCACCCCCGGCGACGTGACCGGCGACTACAAGCCCGACCTGCTCTCGGTCGACTCCGCGGGCGTCCTGTGGATCTACCCGGGCAACGGCGACGGCAGCTTCGCGGCCCGGGTCAGGGTCGGCGGCGGCTGGAGCCAGTACAACTTCCTGCTGGGCCACGGCGACTTCACCGGTGACGGCAAGGCGGACGTGCTCGCCCGCAACAAGAGCACGGGCGACATCTACCTGTACAAGGGCACCGGCAAGTCCGGCACGGGCGTCTTCGCGGCCCGGGTGAAGGTGCGCAACTGGAGCAGCACGACGTACAACGCCTTCGACGCCGTCGGTGACATCACCGGCGACGGCAGGGCCGACCTCGTGGCCCGCACGCCCGGCGGCACGCTCTACCTGTACAAGGGCACCGGTAAGGCGACCAGCGAGATCTTCGCCACAAGGTCCAGCATGGGCACCGGTTTCCAGCAGTACGACATCTTTGGCTGAAACCGCTGGTGAACAGGGCTCGCCCTGATGCTTCCGTGACGGGCTGTGACCACCGCTGCACGTGGTGGTCACAGCCCGTTGTGCAACCCTTTCCCGAGTTTCGCCGTCTGACCAGGCAGAGCGAACATGGTGCGGTACGGGTCTTCCGTGACCACGTCTGACCCTGAAAACAGGGGGTAACCGACCGGACGAGATTCGAGGAGCACATGTCAGCCGAGAGCACGCCGATACCCGGAGAACCGGGTGGCGAGGGACGCCGCCGCAAACCCCGCAGCAAGGGGCGCAAGGGCCTGCTGATCACGGCGTGGGTCGCCGCGGGGATCCTCGTGCTGGGCGGCACCGGGGCCGGCTACGTGTACTTCAAGCTCAACGGCAACATCAAGAGCGTCGACATCGACCAGGTCCTCGGCAGCGCCCGGCCCGCGAAGGCCGACAACGGCTCCGAGAACATCCTCGTCCTGGGCTCGGACACCCGCTCCGGCTCCAACCGGGAGCTCGGCGGGGGCACCGACGACGGCAGCGCCCGCTCCGACACCGCGATGATCATCCACGTGTACGAGGGCCACAAGAAGGCCGCTGTGGTCTCCATCCCGCGC
Source organism: Streptomyces sp. NRRL B-24085 (assembly GCF_001282115.1). GTDB lineage: Bacteria > Actinomycetota > Actinomycetes > Streptomycetales > Streptomycetaceae > Streptomyces. The sequence goes on from NZ_LJBR01000251.1 coordinate 10,544, forward strand.
GACACCCTGATCGACCGCCCGGAGTGCACCGACACCGACGGCAAGGAGCACGACGCCGCGACGGACGTCATGTTCAACTCCGCCTACACGACCGGCGGAGCGGCCTGTGCTGTCAAGACCGTCGAGACCATGACCGACATCCGCATGGACCACTACCTGGAGGTCGACTTCAGCGGCTTCGAGAAGCTGGTCGACGAACTCGGCGGGGTCACGGTCACCACGACCAGGGACATCAAGGACACCGACAGCCACCTCGACCTCAAGGCCGGCACCCACGAGCTCACCGGCGCCCAGGCCCTCGGTCTCGTCCGCACCCGGCACGGCGTCGGCGACGGCTCCGACCTCGGCCGCATCCAGCTCCAGCAGGCCTTCATCAAGGCGCTGGTCAAGCAGGTCAAGAGCGTGGGCGTGCTGACCAGCCCCAAGAAGCTGTACGACCTCGCCGACACCGCCACCAAGGCCGTCACCACCGACTCCGACCTCGGCTCGGTGAACTCCCTGGTCTCCTTCGCGAGCGGCCTCAAGGGCATCAGCCCGTCGGACATGACCATGGTCACCCTGCCGGTCCGCTACGACCCGGCGAACCCCAACCGGGTCCTCGTCCAGGAGGCCAAGGCCCGGCAGATCTGGACGGCCCTGGAGCACGACCGGCCGATCCCGAGGTCGGCCACCGAAGACACGGCGACGGGCCAGGCCAAGGGCGTCGTGACCTCCTGAGGGAGGGGGCCGGAGCAGCCGGGAATAGACCGCGGCACCCCCTCGTTTTGGGGGATGCGGCCAGTGCTGGCAGACTGGTACGTCGGCCCCGGTTCACGCTCCCGCAGCCCGCGGTGGCGACCCGGTGCCCTCCCGGAACTAGGAGACACCTTGAAGCGCGACATCCACCCCGAGTACGTCGAGACGCAGGTTTCCTGCACCTGCGGCGCGTCGTTCACCACCCGCAGCACGATCTCCAGCGGCACCATCCGCGCCGAGGTCTGCTCCGAGTGCCACCCGTTCTACACGGGCAAGCAGAAGATCCTCGACACCGGTGGCCGTGTGGCCCGCTTCGAGGCCCGCTTCGGCAAGGCTGCTGCCAAGAAGTAGCGAGCCACCAGCGCCGGTCCACGCCGCACTCCTCGGAGTGCGCCGGGACCGGCGTTTTTGGTCGCCCGCCCACCCTCTTTCTTTACGCAGTTCAGGAGCCAAAGATGTTCGAGGCCGTCGAGGAACTCGTCGGTGAGCACGCCGACCTGGAGAAGAAGCTCGCCGACCCGTCGGTCCACTCCGACCAGGCCAACGCGCGCAAGCTGAACAAGCGCTACGCCGAGCTCACCCCGATCGTCGCCACGTACCGCTCCTGGAAGCAGACCGGCGACGACATCGAGACCGCGCGCGAACTGGGCGCCGACGACCCGGAGTTCGCCGCCGAGGTCAAGGAGCTGGAGAAGGCCCGCGACGAGCTGACGGAGAAGCTGCGCCTCCTCCTCGTCCCGCGCGACCCCAGCGACGACAAGGACGTCATCCTCGAGATCAAGGCGGGCGCGGGCGGCGACGAGTCCGCGCTGTTCGCCGGCGACCTGCTGCGCATGTACCTGCGCTACGCCGAGCGCGTCGGCTGGAAGACCGAGATCATCGACGCCACCGAGTCCGAGCTGGGCGGCTACAAGGACGTCCAGGTCGCCGTGAAGACCAAGGGCGGACAGGGCGCGACCGAGCCCGGACAGGGCGTGTGGGCCCGCCTGAAGTACGAGGGCGGTGTGCACCGGGTGCAGCGCGTCCCGGCGACGGAGTCCCAGGGCCGTATCCACACCTCCGCGGCCGGTGTGCTGGTCACGCCCGAGGCGGAGGAGGTCGACGTCGAGATCAACCCCAACGACCTGCGCATCGACGTCTACCGCTCCTCGGGGCCCGGCGGGCAGTCCGTCAACACGACCGACTCCGCCGTGCGCATCACGCACATTCCCACCGGAGTCGTCGCCTCCTGCCAGAACGAGAAGAGCCAGTTGCAGAACAAGGAGCAGGCCTTGCGTATCCTGCGCTCCAGGCTGCTCGCGGCGGCGCAGGAGGAGGCGGAGCGCAATGCCGCCGACGCCCGGCGCAGCCAGGTCCGCACCGTCGACCGCTCCGAGAAGATCCGCACGTACAACTTCCCGGAGAACCGCATCTCGGACCACCGTGTCGGCTTCAAGTCGTACAACCTGGACCAGGTCCTGGACGGCGACCTCGACGCGGTGATCCAGGCCTGTGTCGACGCGGACTCGGCAGCGAAGCTGGCAGCTGCCTGACAGGCACGTACGCACGACCGAGTACGACACGGAGGACTTGCGTGAACCTGCTGCTCGCAGAGGTGGCCCAGGCCACCCAGCGGCTGGCCGACGCCGGCGTGCCCTCGCCGCGCAACGACGCGGAGGAACTCGCCGCGTTCGTGCACGGCGTGAAGCGGGGCGAGCTGCACTCCGTGAAGGACGCGGACTTCGACGCCCGCTACTGGGAGGTCATCGCGCGCCGTGAGCAGCGCGAGCCGCTCCAGCACATCACCGGCCTCGCCTACTTCCGCTACCTCGAACTCCAGGTGGGGCCCGGCGTGTTCGTGCCCCGCCCGGAGACCGAGTCCGTGGTCGGGTGGGCCATAGACGCCGTCCGCGCGATGGACGTCGTCGAGCCGTGCATCGTCGACCTGTGCACCGGCTCCGGCGCCATCGCGCTCGCCCTCGCCCAGGAGGTGCCGCGCTCCCGCGTGCACGCCGTGGAGCTGTCCGAGGAAGCCCTGCGCTGGACCCGGAAGAACGTCGAGGGGTCCAGGGTCGACCTGCGGCAGGGCAACGCCCTGGACGCCTTCCCGGACCTCGACGGACATGTAGACCTGGTCATCTCCAACCCGCCCTACATCCCGCTCACCGAGTGGGAGTACGTCGCCCCCGAGGCGCGGGACTACGACCCCGAACTCGCCCTGTTCTCCGGCGAGGACGGCCTCGACCTCATCCGCGGTCTGGAACGGACCGCACACCGGCTCCTGCGCCCCGGCGGCGTGGTCGTCATCGAGCACGCCGACACCCAGGGCGGCCAGGTGCCGTGGATCTTCACCGAGGAGCGGGGCTGGGCCGACGCGGCCGACCACCCCGACCTCAACAACCGCCCCCGGTTCGCCACGGCCCGCAAGGCACTGCCGTGAGCACGCCCCGCACTTCCATCCCGCAGTACGTGTACGAGGAGGCCCGCTAGATATGGCACGGCGATACGACACCAACGACGCGACCGACCGCACGACCGGTCTGCGCGAAGCCGCGTCCGCCGTCCGCCGTGGCGAGCTCGTGGTCCTCCCGACCGACACGGTGTACGGCATCGGCGCCGACGCGTTCTCCTCCGAGGCCGTCCACGACCTCCTGGAGGCCAAGGGCCGGGGCCGCAACATGCCCACCCCCGTGCTGATCGGCTCTCCGAACACCCTCCACGGCCTCGTCACCGACTTCTCCGAGCTGGCCTGGGAGCTCGTCGACGCCTTCTGGCCGGGCGCGCTCACGCTCGTCGCCAAGCACCAGCCGTCCCTCCAGTGGGACCTGGGCGACACCCGGGGCACGGTGGCCGTCCGGATGCCCCTGCACCCGGTCGCCATCGAGCTGCTGACCGAGGTCGGCCCCATGGCGGTCTCCTCCGCCAACCTCACCGGCCACCCGTCGCCGGAGACCTGCGACGCGGCCCAGGACATGCTCGGCGACTCGGTCTCCGTCTACCTCGACGGCGGCCCGACCCCCGGCAACGTCCCCTCCTCCATCGTCGACGTCACCCGCGAGGTGCCCCTGCTGCTGCGCGCGGGCGCGATCTCCGCGGACGAGCTCAGGAAGGTCGTACCCGACCTCGAGGTGGCGAATTGACGGCCCCTGACGCGGGGCGTGGCATATGGGACGGGGAAGAGACGCGGACCTTCACAGGGCTCCCGCGTGACAGCTTCCGCATCCTCCACGTCAGCACCGGCAACGTCTGCCGCTCGCCGATCACCGAGCGGCTGACCCGGCATGCCCTGGCGGACCGGCTCGGCGACCCGCTGTGGGGCGGCCTGGTGGTGGAGAGCGCGGGGACCTGGGGCCACGAGGGCGCGCCCATGGAGGCCAACGCGGAGACCGTCCTCGCCGAGTTCGGCGCGGACCCCTCCGGCTTCACGGGGCGGGAGCTGCTGGACGAGCACGTGATCATGGCGGACCTGGTCCTGACCGCCACCCGCGACCACCGCCAGCAGGTCATCTCCATGGGCCACTCGGCGGGCCTGCGCACCTTCACCCTGAAGGAGTTCACCCGCCTGGTGAAGGCGATAGACCCGGCGACCCTGCCGCCCCTGGAGGACGGCCTGGTGGTCCGCGCACGCGCCCTGGTCCGCGCGGCGGCCGCTCTACGCGGGTGGCTCCTGGCCCCGACCGCCGAGGCCGACGAGGTCTTCGACCCGTACGGCGCCCCGCTGACCTTCTTCCGCTCGATCGGCGACGAGATACACGAGGCGCTGGATCCGGTCGTCACGGCACTGACGGGCGTTCCCGCGCGTACGTGACGCGGGGCGGCGCCCCGGGGGCGGGGCGCACGAGGGACCGGCCCCGGTCGTCACCGCGGTCACCGGTGTACCCGCAAGGACGTAACGACCGGGCACCCCACGGGCCCCGGGCCTACATTGGACGTACGTCACCGTCGACGCCCCGGAGTCCACCATGTCGGTCACCCATGCGCCCCAGACCGCCGACGTCCTCGCGCGGCAGGACCCCGAGCTGGCCGAGATCCTGCTCGGGGAGCTCGACCGGCAGTCGTCGACGCTCCAGCTCGTCGCCGCCGAGAACTTCTGCTCACCGGCCGTGCTGGCCGCGCTCGGCTCGCCGCTGGCCAACAAGTACGCGGAGGGCTACCCGGGCGCCCGTCACCACGGCGGCTGCGAGATCGTCGACGTGGCCGAACGGCTCGCCGTGGACCGCGCCAAGACCCTCTTCGGCGCCGAGCACGCCAACGTCCAGTCCCACTCCGGCTCTTCGGCGGTCCTGGCCGCCTACGCCACGCTGCTGCGCCCCGGCGACACCGTCCTCGCCCTCGGCCTGCCCTACGGCGGCCACCTCACCCACGGCTCGCCCGCCAACTTCTCAGGCCGCTGGTTCGACTTCGTCCCCTACGGCGTCGACGCCGAGACCGGGCTCATCGACCACGACCAGGTGCGCGCCCTCGCCCGCACCCACCGCCCCAAGGCGATCGTGTGCGGTTCCATCGCCTACCCCCGGCACATCGACTACGCCTTCTTCCGCGAGGTCGCCGACGAGGTGGGCGCGTACCTCATCGCCGACGCCGCCCACCCCATCGGGCTCGTCGCCGGGGGAGCGGCGCCCAGTCCGGTGCCGTACGCCGACGTCGTCTGCGCCACCACGCACAAGGTGCTGCGCGGCCCCCGCGGCGGAATGATCCTCTGCGGGAGCGAACTGGCCGAGCGGGTCGACCGGGCCGTCTTCCCGTTCACCCAGGGCGGCGCCCAGATGCACACCATCGCCGCGAAGGCGGTCGCGTTCGGCGAGGCGGCGACCTCGGCGTTCACCGCGTACGCCCGTCAGGTGGTCGCCAACGCGCGGGTCCTCGCGGCCGGACTGGCCGACGAGGGGTTCGCGGTCACCACCGGCGGCACCGACACCCACCTGGTGACGGCCGATCCGGCACCGCTCGGCGTCGAGGGGCGTACGGCCCGGGGTCGGCTCGCGGCCGCGGGGATGGTGCTCGACTGCTGTGCGCTGCCGCACGCGGACACCCGCGGACTGCGCCTCGGCACCGCCGCCGTCACCACCCAGGGCATGGCCGAGAAGGAGATGACGAGGATCGCCGCCCTGCTCGCGGGGGTGGTGCGCGGCGAGGTCGAGAGCGCCCGGGCACGTGAAGAAGTGCGGGACCTGGTCGGCGGATTTCCGCCGTATCCGGCCTGAGCGGGGGTATCCGCACCTGCGTGCACAGCCGCACGTGCAACCATCGGCTCTACCCGGAAGTCCACAACCATATGCGTGCGTCGCTAGGGTGTGGGGCTGAGATGGCCAGCGAGACCTGTGGGGAAGCCTGTGCGTGAATACCTGCTGACGCTCTGCATCACGGCCGCGGTGACGTATCTGCTGACAGGGCCGGTACGGAAGTTCGCGATCGTGGCCGGAGCGATGCCGGAGATCAGGGCCCGTGACGTGCACCGGGAACCGACTCCGCGGCTCGGCGGTATCGCCATGTTCTTCGGACTGTGCGCGGGCCTGCTGGTCGCCGACCACCTGACCAACCTCAGTGAGGTCTTCGAGAAGTCGAACGAACCGCGCGCGCTGCTCTCCGGGGCGGCCCTGATCTGGCTGATCGGCGTCCTGGACGACAAGTTCGAGATCGACGCCCTGATCAAGCTGGGCGGCCAGATGATCGCCGCGGGCGTGATGGTCATGCAGGGTCTGACGATCCTGTGGCTGCCCATCCCCAGCGTCGGCTCGGTCGCGCTGACCCAGTGGCAGGGCACCCTGCTGACGGTCGCGTTGGTCGTCATCACCATCAACGCGGTGAACTTCGTCGACGGCCTCGACGGTCTCGCGGCCGGCATGGTCTGCATCGCGGCGGCGGCGTTCTTCCTGTACGCCTACCGCATCTGGTACTCGTACGGCATCGAGGCGGCCGCCCCGGCCACGCTGTTCTCGGCGATCCTGATGGGCATGTGCCTGGGCTTCCTGCCGCACAACATGCACCCCGCGCGGATCTTCATGGGCGACTCCGGTTCGATGCTCATCGGCCTGGTGCTGGCGGCGGGCGCGATCTCCATCACCGGGCAGATCGACCCGGACGCCCTCAAGCTGTTCGCCGGCTCCGAGAAGGCGGCCGTGCACCAGACGGTGCCCGTCTACATCCCGCTGCTGCTGCCGCTGACCATCATCGCGGTGCCGGCCGCCGACCTGATCTCGGCGATCGTGCGGCGCACCTGGCGCGGTCAGTCGCCGTTCGCCGCCGACCGCGGGCATCTGCACCACCGGCTCCTGGAGATCGGGCACTCGCACAGCCGGGCGGTGTGGATCATGTACTTCTGGTCGGCGCTGATCGCGTTCGGCTCGCTCGCCTACTCGGTGAACTCCGCGTCCATGTGGATCGTGCTCGGCGTCGTGTTCCTCAGCGCGATCGGGCTGGTGCTGCTCCTGCTGCCGCGCTTCACCCCGCGCGTCCCGATGTGGGCCCAGCACATCGTGCCGCCGCGCTACCGCCGCCGGCGGCGTGCCGTGGCCGCGGAGCCCGCCGAGCCGGAGCAGCGCGCTCCGGTGGCCGTGGGAGTGGCGGGTGTCAACGGCGCGACCGCGCTGGGCGCTCGTTCCCACGTCCCGGAGAGGCGTAAGGCCGAGACCACGCGCTGACGCCCAAGGTAAGAATCTGACTAAAGCATTGCCAACGCGTGGGATTTCATCGGGGTGACAAATCGCCCTCATACCAGACAACTCGACCGCGTTCTTGCACAGACGCGCAGCTTCACTCTCATGTGTGACAGCAGGCACACCTTCTAGGTAAAGACCGCATCAAATAGTTTGTGATACGGTTCACGAGAACCCGGGACAGAGCCGAAGGACCGTAGTGCGACGGCCCCTTGGCGTGAGGGTCACTCTCAGCCCGGGACTACGCTCGTCCATGACGACACACCCCCCCTTTGAAAGCGGAGTTGCCGCCATGCCGTCCAACGACGTCCGGATCCTGGCTCAGGCCGCCGTGCCCACGGCTGCCGTCGGCGCTGTCGCCGCCGTCGTCAGCGGTGTGGTCGCCGGTGGCAAGGGCGCGGTCGGGGCGGGAGTGGCGACGCTGGTCGTGATCCTCTTCATGGGCATCGGCCTCTACGTCCTGCAGCGCACTGCCAAATCGCTTCCGCACCTCTTCCAGGCGATGGGCCTGATGCTCTACACGGCTCAGATCCTGCTGCTGTTCGTCTTCGTCGCGGTGTTCAAGAACACCACGCTGTTCCACCCCAAGGCTTTCGCTCTCACGCTCGTCGTCGGCACCCTCACCTGGATCGCCGCACAGACACGCGCCCACATGAAGTCCAAGATCCTCTACGTCGAACCCGATTCGGGCTCCAAGCCCGAAAAAACGGGGCACTCGTCGTGAGAGGTAGGGCCGGGATAAATGCGACTGAGAGACCCTGCTATCGTCCGGTGCCAACTGCGGCATCGCGGGCGCGGGCATCCGAGCTGACGCCTGCTCGAACGCGAGGCTCGATGCCCCCCGGCCGCCCCCACATCCGTTCCACCAGTCCCGTGCCGAACTGCGGCCTACCGCCGCGCCGACACAACGAGGTTGCCGTACCTATGCGCCACGACGAAGGAGCCCGCGGTGAGTGCTGACCCGACGCAGACGCTCGCTTTCGACACGAGCTGTCACCTGTTCGACGGGTGTGGCTTCCCGGCTCCGGGCCTGCACTCGTTCATGTTCGAGCCCCTGTGGGGCGACGCGGACGGCAACGGCCTCTACTTCAACAAGCCGATGCTGCTGGCCCTGCTCGGCTCGGTCATCATCGTGGGCTTCTTCTGGGCCGCCTTCGCCCGTCCGAAGGTCGTCCCCGGCAAGCTCCAGATGATCGCCGAGGCCGGCTACGACTTCGTCCGCCGCGGCGTCGTTTACGAGACGATCGGCAAGAAGGAGGGCGAGAAGTACGTACCGCTCGCCGTCTCGCTGTTCTTCTTCATCTGGATGCTCAACCTGTGGTCGATCATCCCGGTGGCCTCCTTCCCGGTGACGTCGATCATCGCCTACCCGGCAGTGCTGGCCGCGATCGTCTACATCACCTGGGTCTCGCTGACCTTCAAGCGGCACGGCTTCGTCGGTTTCTTCAAGAACGTGACGGGCTACGACAAGTCGCTCGGCGCCGTGCTCCCGCTGGCCATGGTCATCGAGTTCTTCTCGAACCTGCTGGTGCGCCCGTTCACGCACGCCGTGCGACTCTTCGCGAACATGTTCGCCGGCCACACCCTGCTGCTGCTCTTCACGATCGCCAGCTGGTACATGCTGAACGGCATCGGCATCGCCTACTCCGGCGTCTCGTTCGTGATGGTCATCGTGATGACGGCCTTCGAGCTCTTCATCCAGGCGGTCCAGGCGTACGTTTTCGTCCTCCTGACCTGCACCTACATCCAGGGCGCGCTCGCCGAGCACCACTGAGCACCGTCCCGCCACACCCCAGAGACATCCGGTGGCCAACCCCCACCGGTCACTGAAAGAGAAGGAAGAACCGGCATGTCCGCTCTCCAGACCCTCGCTGCGGTCGAAGGCAACCTCGGCTCCATCGGTTACGGCCTCGCCGCGATCGGCCCGGGCGTCGGCGTCGGCATCATCTTCGGCAACGGCACCCAGGCCCTCGCCCGCCAGCCCGAGGCGGCCGGCCTCATCCGCGGTAACCAGATCCTCGGCTTCGCGTTCTGTGAGGCGCTGGCCCTCATCGGCCTCGTCATGCCGTTCGTCTACTAAGACGAACCACGACGACAGCCCCATTCGACGAAAGGCACTGATGTGAACCACGCACTGGTTCAGCTTGCGGCCGAGGCGGAGAAGGAGAATCCCCTCATTCCGCCGTGGCCGGAGCTCGTCATCGGCCTGATCGCCTTCGTCATCGTCTTCGGCTTCCTCGCCAAGAAGCTCCTCCCGACCATCAACAAGGTTCTGGAAGAGCGTCGCGAGGCCATCGAGGGCGGTATCGAGAAGGCCGAGGCCGCGCAGACCGAGGCCCAGAGCGTCCTTGAGCAGTACAAGGCACAGCTCGCCGAGGCCCGCCACGAGGCCGCGCGCCTGCGCCAGGAGGCTCAGGAGCAGGGCGCCACGCTCATCGCCGAGATGCGCGCGGAAGGCCAGCGGCAGCGCGAGGAGATCGTCGCCGCCGGTCACGCGCAGATCGAGGCCGACCGCAAGGCCGCCGCGTCCGCGCTGCGCCAGGACGTCGGCAAGCTCGCCACCGAACTGGCCGGCAAGCTCGTCGGCGAGTCCCTCGAGGACCACGCCCGGCAGAGCCGCGTGATCGACCGCTTCCTCGACGACCTCGAGGAGACGGCCGAGGCGGCCCGATGACGGCGCACGGAGCGAGCCGCGAGGCCCTGGCAGCCGCACGCGAGCGTCTCGATGCGCTGACGGACAACACGTCCGTGGACGCCGGCTCGCTCGCCGACGAGCTGGCCTCCGTCACCGCGCTGCTGGACCGCGAGGTGTCGCTGCGTCGGGTCCTGACCGACCCGGCGCAGGCCGGCGAGGCCAAGGCCGAACTGGCCCAGCGCCTGATCGGCACGCAGGTCGGCGGCGCCGCCGCGGACCTGGTGGCCGGCATGGTGCGCTCCCGCTGGTCGCAGTCGCGCGACCTGGTGGACGCGCTGGAGGAGCTGGCGAGCATCGCCGACCTCACCGCCGCCCAGCGGCGGGGCAAGCTCGACAACGTCGAGGACGAGCTGTTCCGGTTCGGCCGGATCGTCTCCTCGAACACCGAGCTGCGCGCCGCGCTGACGAACCGCGCCGCGACGGCGTCGGCCAAGGGCGAGCTGCTGCGCAGCCTGCTCGGCGGCCGTGCCGATGCGACGACCGAGCGTCTGGTGACGCGCCTCGTGGCCGCGCCCCGGGGACGTAGCCTGGAAGCGGGACTGGAGTTCCTGTCCAAGCTCGCCGCCGAGCGCCGGGACCGCATGGTGGCCGTGGTCACCTCGGCGGTTCCGCTGAGCGACCAGCAGAAACTGCGTCTGGGCGGTGCCCTGGCGAAGCTCTACGGCCGTCAGATGCACCTCAACCTCGACGTGGACCCCGAGGTCCTCGGCGGGATCCGGGTGCAGGTCGGCGACGAGGTCATCAACGGCTCCGTCGCGGACCGCATCGAGGACGCCGGCCGCCGCCTGGCGGGCTAGCAGCAACTTCATAGCAGTACGTACGGACGACGGCCCTGGTTGGGCCGTACATGAAGAATCCTGGGGGTCGCCCCCAGACCCCCAAAGTGAAACTTCGGGCCCAACAAGGAGAGCAGGGAACCCAGATGGCGGAGCTCACGATCCGGCCGGAGGAGATCCGGGACGCGCTGGAGAACTTCGTCCAGTCGTACAAGCCGGACGCGGCCTCGCGCGAGGAGGTCGGTACGGTCACCCTTGCCGGCGACGGCATCGCGAAGATCGAGGGTCTGCCCTCGGCCATGGCCAACGAACTGCTGAAGTTCGAGGACGGCACCCTCGGCCTCGCGCTCAACCTGGAAGAGCGCGAGATCGGCGCCATCGTCCTCGGCGAGTTCAGCGGTATCGAGGAGGGTCAGCCGGTCTCCCGTACCGGTGAGGTCCTCTCCGTGGCCGTCGGCGAGGGCTACCTCGGTCGTGTCGTCGACCCGCTCGGCAACCCGATCGACGGCCTCGGCGAGATCGAGACCAGTGGTCGTCGCGCGCTTGAGCTGCAGGCTCCGGGCGTCATGGCCCGTAAGTCGGTGCACGAGCCGATGGAGACCGGCTACAAGGCCGTCGACGCGATGACCCCGATCGGCCGTGGCCAGCGTCAGCTGATCATCGGTGACCGTCAGACCGGCAAGACCGCCCTGGCCGTCGACACGATCATCAACCAGCGTGACAACTGGCGCTCCGGCGACCCGAAGAAGCAGGTCCGCTGCGTCTACGTCGCCATCGGCCAGAAGGGCTCGACCATCGCCTCCGTGCGTGGCGCCCTCGAAGAGGCCGGCGCGCTGGAGTACACGACCATCGTCGCCGCTCCGGCGTCCGACCCGGCCGGCTTCAAGTACCTGGCGCCGTACACCGGTTCGGCCATCGGCCAGCAGTGGATGTACGAGGGCAAGCACGTCCTCATCATCTTCGACGACCTCTCGAAGCAGGCCGACGCCTACCGCGCCGTGTCCCTGCTGCTGCGCCGCCCGCCGGGCCGTGAGGCCTACCCGGGTGACGTCTTCTACCTGCACTCCCGTCTGCTGGAGCGCTGCGCCAAGCTCTCCGACGAGATGGGCGCGGGCTCGATGACCGGTCTGCCGATCGTCGAGACCAAGGCCAACGACGTCTCGGCGTTCATCCCGACCAACGTCATCTCCATCACCGACGGACAGTGCTTCCTGGAGTCGGACCTGTTCAACGCCGGTCAGCGCCCCGCGCTGAACGTCGGTATCTCCGTCTCCCGAGTCGGTGGTTCCGCGCAGCACAAGGCGATGAAGCAGGTCTCCGGTCGTCTGCGCGTGGACCTCGCCCAGTTCCGTGAGCTGGAGGCGTTCGCCGCCTTCGGTTCCGACCTGGACGCCGCGTCGAAGGCGCAGCTGGAGCGCGGCCAGCGCATGGTCGAGCTGCTGAAGCAGGCCCAGTACCAGCCGATGGCGACCGAGGACCAGGTCGTCTCCGTCTGGGCCGGCACCACCGGCAAGATGGACGACGTGCCGGTCAACGACATCCGCCGCTTCGAGAAGGAGCTGCTGGAGTACCTGCACCGCAAGGAGCAGGGCCTCATGACCTCCATCAAGGAGGGCGGCAAGATGTCGGACGACACCCTCACCGCTGTTGCCGACGCGATCGCCGACTTCAAGAAGCAGTTCGAGACCTCGGACGGCAAGCTTCTCGGCGAGGACGCCCCGGCCGCGGCCAAGTGACGTAAGGAAGGGACCTGACTCATGGGAGCCCAGCTCCGGGTCTACAAGCGTCGCATCCGATCCGTCACCGCGACCAAGAAGATCACCAAGGCGATGGAGATGATCGCCGCCTCGCGCGTCATCAAGGCGCAGCGCAAGGTGGCGGCCTCGGCGCCGTACGCGCAGGAACTGACGCGCGCGGTGACGGCGGTCGGTACCGGCTCGAACACGAAGCACCCGCTGACCACGAAGGCCGACACGGTCACGCGGTCCGCGGTGCTGCTCCTGACGAGCGACCGCGGTCTGGCCGGCGCCTTCAACTCCAACGCCATCAAGGCCGCGGAGCAGCTGACGGCACGGCTGGAGCGCGAGGGCCAGGAGGTCGAGATCTACGTCGTCGGCCGCCGGGGTGTCGCGCACTACAACTTCCGTGAGCGCAAGATCGCGGAGTCGTGGAGCGGCTTCACCGACGAGCCCACGTACGCGGACGCCAAGAAGGTCGCGGCCCCGCTGATCGAGGCCATCGAGAAGGACACGGCCGAGGGTGGTGTGGACGAACTCCACATCGTCTTCACCGAGTTCGTCTCGATGATGACGCAGACGGCGCTCGACGACCGTCTGCTGCCGCTCAGCCTCGAAGAGGTGGCGAAGGAGGCCAAGCCGCAGGGCGAGATCCTCCCGCTCTACGACTTCGAGCCCTCGGCGGAGGACGTCCTCGACGCCCTGCTGCCGCGCTACGTGGAGAGCCGCATCTACAACGCGCTGCTCCAGTCGGCCGCCTCCAAGCACGCCGCCACGCGGCGCGCGATGAAGTCGGCCACCGACAACGCGGGAGAGCTCATCACCACGCTCTCCCGACTTGCCAACGCGGCCCGCCAGGCCGAAATCACCCAGGAAATCAGCGAGATCGTCGGTGGCTCCGCAGCCCTGGCCGACGCGACCGCGGGGAGTGACAGGTAATGACGACGACAGTTGAGACGGCCGTTGCCACGGGCCGCGTCGCCCGGGTCATCGGCCCGGTCGTCGACGTGGAGTTCCCCGTCGACGCGATGCCGGAGATTTACAACGCCCTTCACGTCGAGGTGGCCGACCCGGCCCAGGACGGCGCGAAGAAGACGCTGACCCTGGAGGTCGCCCAGCACCTGGGTGACGGCCTGGTCCGCACCATCTCCATGCAGCCCACCGACGGTCTGGTCCGCCAGGCCCCGGTCACCGACACCGGCACGGGCATCACCGTCCCGGTCGGCGACTTCACCAAGGGCAAGGTGTTCAACACCCTCGGTGAGGTGCTGAACGTCGACGAGCAGTACGAGGGCGAGCGCTGGTCCATCCACCGCAAGGCCCCGAACTTCGACGAGCTCGAGTCGAAGACCGAGATGTTCGAGACCGGCGTCAAGGTCATCGACCTCCTCACCCCGTACGTCAAGGGTGGAAAGATCGGTCTGTTCGGTGGTGCCGGCGTCGGCAAGACGGTGCTCATCCAGGAGATGATCTACCGCGTCGCCAACAACCACGACGGTGTCTCCGTGTTCGCCGGTGTCGGTGAGCGCACCCGTGAGGGCAACGACCTCATCGAGGAGATGTCGGACTCCGGCGTCATCGACAAGACCGCGCTGGTCTTCGGCCAGATGGACGAGCCCCCGGGCACCCGTCTGCGCGTGGCCCTTGCCGGTCTGACCATGGCGGAGTACTTCCGCGATGTGCAGAAGCAGGACGTGCTGTTCTTCATCGACAACATCTTCCGCTTCACGCAGGCCGGTTCCGAGGTGTCGACCCTGCTCGGCCGTATGCCCTCCGCGGTGGGCTACCAGCCGAACCTGGCCGACGAGATGGGTCTCCTCCAGGAGCGCATCACCTCGACCCGTGGTCACTCGATCACCTCGATGCAGGCGATCTACGTCCCCGCGGACGACCTGACCGACCCGGCCCCGGCCACCACCTTCGCCCACCTCGACGCGACGACGGTTCTGTCCCGTCCGATCTCCGAGAAGGGCATCTACCCGGCCGTGGACCCGCTGGACTCCACGTCCCGGATCCTGGACCCGCGCTACATCGCGCAGGACCACTACGAGACCGCCATGCGCGTCAAGGGGATCCTCCAGAAGTACAAGGACCTCCAGGACATCATCGCGATCCTCGGCATCGACGAGCTCAGCGAGGAGGACAAGCTGGTCGTCCAGCGTGCCCGCCGCGTCGAGCGCTTCCTGTCCCAGAACACCCACGTCGCCAAGCAGTTCACCGGCGTCGACGGTTCGGACGTGCCGCTGGACGAGTCGATCACCGCGTTCAACGCGATCTGTGACGGCGAGTTCGACCACTTCCCGGAGCAGGCGTTCTTCATGTGCGGTGGCCTGGAGGACCTCAAGGCCAACGCCAAGGAGCTCGGCGTCTCCTGAACTGCCTGAGTTCTGAGTGAACCCTGTGGTTCACACTTGAGGGGGCGGGGCACGTCCCGCCCCCTCATTCACGCCCACTAGACTTGTAACCAACACCCGGCCGAACCGCCGGGTGGTGACCCGAGGAGCCACCTTGGCTGCTGAGCTGCACGTCGCGCTGGTCGCGGCCGACCGAGAGGTCTGGTCCGGCGAGGCCACCCTGGTCGTCGCGCGCACCACGTCCGGCGACATCGGCGTCATGCCCGGTCACCAGCCGCTGCTCGGTGTGCTGGAGTCGGGCCCGGTGACCATCCGCACGAGCGACGGCGGGACGGTCGTCGCCGCGGTGCACGGCGGTTTCATCTCGTTCGCCGACAACAAGCTGTCGCTGCTGGCCGAGATCGCCGAGCTGTCGGACGAGATCGACGTCCAGCGCGCGGAGCGGGAGCTGGAGCGCGCGAAGGCGGAGGGCGATGCCGCCGCCGAGCGTCGCGCGGACGTACGACTGCGTGCGGCGGCGACGCGCTGAGACCGCGCGGAGCCGTATGACGTCCCTCAGCCGCGGCCGGCACCGGAGTGATCCGGAGCCGGCCGCGGCTGAGGCAGATCTGGATGTTTTTTCCGTTCCGTTACCTATTGAAGGTACCTAGGAGACGAGGAGGTCGGTGTCGATGGTCCTCGCTCTGACTGTGTGCGGAATCGTCGTGGCCCTGGTGGTACTGGGGCTGTTCGTCTTCGGTCTGCGGCGCAGACTCATCCAGCGCTCCGGTGGCACCTTCGACTGTTCCCTGCGCTGGGACGTCCCGGAGAAGACCGACACCAGCGGCAAGGGCTGGAGCTACGGCGTGGCCCGCTACAACGGCGACCGCGTCGAGTGGTACCGCGTCTTCTCCTACGCCTATCGCCCGCGCCGCGTCCTGGAGCGGGCCGCAATCGAGGTGGCCGGCCGCCGTCTTCCCGACGGGGAGGAGGAGATGGCCCTCCTCTCCGACGCCGTGATCCTGACCTGTCTGCACCGCGGCACCCGCCTTGAGCTGGCCATGAGCGAGGACGCGCTGACCGGCGCGCTGACCGGGGGGAGTACGCCGAAGGCGCGCGGCACCAGGCCGCGCGCCCTCAGTGGATCGTGGTTCAGCTCAGGCCGCTGTTGATGGCGCTCACCAGCTCGCCGTTGCTCGTGTCGCCGCTGAACTCCCAGAAGAACGCGCCGCCGAGGCCCTGGTTCTTGGCCCAGGCCATCTTCCCGGCGATCGTGGCGGGAGTGTCGTAGGACCACCAGTTGTTGCCGCAGTAGGCGTACGCCGTGCCCGCGATGGTGCCGGTTGCGGGGCATGAGTTCTTGAGGATCTTGTAGTCCTCGATGCCCGCCTCGTAGGTGCCGGGTGCCGCGCCGGTCGCCGAGCCGCCGGGGGCGGCCTGGGTGACGCCGGTCCAGCCGCGGCCGTAGAAGCCGATGCCGAGCAGCAGCTTGTTCGAGGCGACGCCCTTCGACTTCAGCTTGGCGATCGCGTCGGCGGAGTTGAAGCCCGCCTGCGGGATGCCGGCGTACGAGGTCAGCGGCGAGTGCGGGGCGGTCGGGCCCTGCGCGTTGAAGGCGCCGAAGTAGTCGTACGTCATCACGTTGTACCAGTTGAGGTACTGGGAGGCGCCGCCGTAGTCGGCCGCGTCGATCTTGCCGCCGGACGAGCCGTCGGCCGTGATGGCCGCGGTGACCAGGTAGTTCGAGCCGAACTCGGTGCGCAGCGCGGACATCAGGTTCTTGAAGGCGGCGGCGCCGGAGGTGTCACAGGTCAGGCCGCAGGCGTTGGGGTACTCCCAGTCGATGTCGATGCCGTCGAAGACATCGGCCCAGCGGGGGTCCTCCACGACCGCCTTGCAGGACTTGGCGAACGCGGCCGGGTTCTGCGCGGCCTGGCCGAAGCCGCCGGAGTAGGTCCAGCCGCCGAAGGAGTACAGCACCTTGATGTGCGGGTACTTCGCCTTGAGCTGGCGCAGCTGGTTGAAGTTGCCGCGCAGCGGCTGGTCCCAGGTGTCGGCGGTGCCGCTGACGGACTGGTCGGCGGTGTAGGCCTTGTCGTAGGCGGCGTAGGTGTCGTCGACGGTGCACTGACCGTTCTTGACGTTGCCGAACGCGTAGTTGATGTGGGTGATCTTCGAGGCGGAGCCCGAGGTCACCAGGTTCTTGACGTGGTAGTTGCGGCCGTAGACGCCCCACTCGGTGAAGTAGCCGAGCTTGACCTTGTCGCCGGTGGGCGGCGGGTCGGTGGTGCCGCCGGTGGTCTTGACCGCGACCGCCCCGCTGGCCGGTCCCGTCTGGTCGGCGGTGTCACGGGCCTGCACGGTGTACGAGTAGGAGGTGCCGGCGGTGAGGCCGGTGTCCGTGTACGACGTCGTCGTCACGGTCGCCACCCTGGCGCCGTCGCGCAGCACGTCGTAGTTCTTGACGCCCTTGTCGTCGGTGGCCGCGCTCCAGGCCAGCTTCACCGAGGTGTTGGTGACGTCGGAGGCGGTGGGGGTGCCGGGGGCGGACGGTGCCGCGTCGCCCGGGGTGGAGCCGCCGTCACAACTGCCGCCGTTCAGCTTGCAGTTGGCGGGGGATCCGCTGCCGGCGCCGTTGAAGCCGAAGGAGACGGAGGCGCCGGGGGCGAGGGTGCCGTTCCAGGACTTGTTCTTGGCGGTCCAGTGGGTGCCGGAGGAGGTGACGTCGGCGTCCCAGGCGGAGCTGACGGAGGTGCCGGAGGGGAAGTCCCACTCGACGGTCCAGGAACTGAGGCTGGTGGTACCGGTGTTCTTCACCGTCCACTTGCCCTCGAAGCCGGTGCCCCAGTCCTGGGTCTTGGCGTAGGTCGCGGTGGCGGAGGTCGCGGCCTGGGCGGGGCTCGCCAGGCCGACCAGGCCGGCGAAGGGGAGCAACAGCGTCGCGAACCCTGCCGCGGCTCTGTGTCTGAAGCGCATCGTGCGCCTCCTAGGGGAGTTGGGGGCGTGACTGAGCCTTCACACCCACGGTGCCGCGAGAATAGAAAGGTCTGGACCACGGGTCAATAGGTCTGGACCACTCTCATGGGCGGACGCCGTCTAAACCCCCAACTCCTGAGCGAGAACCGCCGCTTGCACCCGGCTGCGCAGCTCCAGCTTCCCCAGCAGCCGGCTGACGTGTGTCTTCACGGTCGCCTCCGCCATGTCGAGGCGGCCCGCGATGTCGGCGTTGGACAGTCCCTCCCCGAGACAGGAGAGCACCTCGCGCTCCCGGCGGGTGAGGGTGTCGAGGACGGCCGGGTCGGCGCTCGTCCCGCGCACCGGCCCGGCCGCGAACTCGGCGATCAGCCGCCGGGTGACGGCCGGGGCGACGATGCCCTCTCCCCGGGCCACCGTGCGCACGGCCTCGATCAGGTCCTTCGCCTCCGTGTTCTTCAGCAGGAAACCGGCCGCGCCGGCCCGCAGCGCCCCGAACACGTACTCGTCGAGGTCGAAGGTGGTCAGCACGAGGACGTCCGCGAGTCCCTCCCCGACGACCTGCCGCGTCGCCGACACCCCGTCGAGCCGCGGCATCTGCACGTCCATCAGCACCAGGTCCGGCCGCAGCTCCCGGGCCAGCGCCACCGCCTGCTCACCGTCCGCCGCCTCACCGACCACCTCGATGCCGGGGGAGCTGCGCAGGATGAGGACGAGTCCGGCGCGCACGGCGGACTGGTCCTCGGCGACGAGGACGCGGATCATTCCGGGACTCCTTCACGCAGGGGGAGGGTGGCGCGTACGGTCCAGCGCGCCCCGCCGGGACCCTCGGGACCGGCGTCGAACGTGCCGCCCAGCAGCGCGGCCCGCTCCCGCATCCCGACCAGACCGGTGCCGGAGCCGGGGGCGCGCGGCCCGTCCCGGTCGCCGTACGGACTGCTCACCTCGACCGTCAGCGCACCGTCCAGCTCGGCGAGGGACACCGTGACCGGGCCGGGGCGGGCGTGCTTGAGGGCGTTGGTCAGGGACTCCTGGACGATCCGGTAGGCGGCGAGCTCGACGGGGGCCGGCACGGTCCCGTCGTGGCAGGCGTCCAGGGTGACGTCCAGGCCGTTGGCGCGGGCGCCCTCGACGAGGGCGGTGAGGCCGTCGAGGGTGGGGACGGCGGCCGGCTCGTCGTCGCCGTCCCGCAGGATGCCGATCAGCCGCCGCATCTCGGCGAGGCCGGCCACGCTGTTCTCCCGGATGACGGACAGCGCCTGTCGGGAGGTGGCCGGTTCGTCGATGGAGAGCGCGGCCGTGGAGTGGATGGCGATCGCCGACAGGTGGTTGGCGACCATGTCGTGCAACTCCCGTGCCATTCGCGCGCGTTCGGCGGTGACGGCCTGGGCGCGGTCCATCTCGGCGAGCAGCGCGGTCTGTTCGGCGCGCAACCGGCCGGCCTCGGCGGCGTCCCGGTGGTTGCGCACGATCCAGCCGGTGGAGGCGGGCGCGTACGCCACCACCCCGACGACCACGCCGATCAGCAGTGCCTCCGGCACCCGCCACACCGCGAACGGCACCAGCGTCGCGGCCACGGTCAGCAGCCCGGTGATCCACTGGATGCGCCGGGCCGAGGCGAGCGGGCCGTACAGCACGGCGGCGTAGACGACGTCGGTGAACATCAGGACCGTGGCGAGGTTGCCCTGGGTCGTCAGGTCGGCGCAGATCACGACGGTGCCGGTGAGCAGGGCCGTGCGGGGGGCCGTGCGGCGCAGCAGCTCGCAGCCGGCCAGCACGGTGAGCGGGACGAGGACCGGCCAGGGGCCGTCGAACAGCGTGATCGGGTCGTCGGCGGGCCGGGTGGCGAGCCGCAGACCCACCAGCAGCACACCGCCGAGCAGGCCGCCGACCGCGATGTACACGTCGAAGCGGTGCGGGCGGGGGAGGGCCATGACCCCATCCAACACGGTGTCCGCCCGTCACGCCTGATCCCGCAGAACGGTCCTGGACTGCATCTTTCGATGTACGGCGGTCTCCTCACCGCCGACGACGAAAGGGACCGCGCGGGCCGGGAGCCTTGAGGGGGGACGAAGGGAGCGGTCGTGGTCGTCGGACTGATCGTCGTGTGCGAGGTGGCCTTCTGGGTGCTGCTGGCAGCGGGGCTGGCCTTCCGTTACGTGCTGCGCATGCCGCGGGTGGGACTGGCCCTGCTGCTGTGCGAGCCGCTGCTGGAGCTCGTGCTGTTCACGGTCACCGCGATCGACCTGAGGAACGGTGCCGAGCCGGACTGGAAGCACGGCCTGGCCGCCGTCTACATCGGCTTCACCGTGGGTCTCGGCCACTCGACCGTCAAATGGGCGGACGCCCGGGTCGCCCACCGGTTCGCGGGCGGCCCGCCGCCGGTGAGGCCGCCGAAGTACGGCACGGCCCGCGCCGTCCACGAGTGGAAGGTTGCGGGCCGCTGGATCCTCGCCGCGGTGGTCGCCACGGCCCTGCTCCAGGCCGCGGTCTGGTACGTCGGCGACGGACAGACCGAGTCGTTGCGCGCCTGGCAGCAGCGCATGCTGTGGGTGATCGCCATCAACCTGGTCGTCGCCGGCAGCTACACGCTCTTCCCGAAACGCGAGCGTTAACGCTCCCCGCCGGGCACCCACAGGACGTCGCCCACATCCTTGTTGGCCGTCCGCGCCAGGATGAACAGCAGGTCCGAGAGCCGGTTGAGGTAGGTCGCGGTGAGCGGGTTCATCGTGTCGCCGTGGGCTTCGAGGGCCGCCCACGTCGAGCGCTCGGCCCGGCGTACGACCGTGCAGGCCTGGTGGAGCAGGGCCGCGCCCGGGGTGCCGCCGGGGAGGATGAAGGAGCGGAGCTTCTCTAGCCGCTCGTTGAAGCGGTCGCAGTCCGCCTCCAGCTTGTCGACGTAGAACTGCTCGACCCGCAGGGGCGGGAACTGCGGGTTCTCGACCACGGGCGTGGACAGGTCGGCTCCGACGTCGAAGAGGTCGTTCTGCACCCGGGTCAGAACCGCGACGACCTCCTCGTCGAGCCCGCCCAGCGCGATCGCCGTGCCGATCACCGCGTTCGCCTCGTTGGCGTCCGCGTACGCGGAGATCCGCAGATCGGTCTTGGCGACCCGGCTCATGTCGCCGAGGGCGGTGGTGCCCTGGTCGCCGGTCCTGGTGTAGATGCGCGTCAGATTGACCATGGGGCCAGCGTAATTACGCCCCGGCCGTGCGGAACACGCGTGTGCCGACCGTCACGGCCAGGCCCGCGAAGCCGACGGCGACCAGGACGCCGTACAGCATGTGGTCCGTGGTGTACGCGCCGACGTACGCGTCCCGCACGGCGTCCACCAGATAGCGGAACGGCATGAAGTGCGAGAGGACGTCCAGCCAGGCCGGGCCCAGGGTCATCGGCAGCATCAGGCCGGACAGCAGCATGGACGGCATGCTGATCGCGTTGACCAGCGGCCCGAACTCCTGGGGCGTGCGGACCTTCATCGCCAGCGCGTACGACAGCGAGGCCAGTGAGACGGTCAGCAGGGCGACGAACCCGAAGCCGATCAGGACACCGGCCAGCGGAGCCCGCAGTCCCATGGCGACGGCGGCCAGCACCAGCAGCACCGCCTGGAGGACGAAGACCGTGGCGTCCCGCAGCACCCTGCCCAGCAGCAGGGCGAGCCGGCTGACGGGCGTCACCCGCATGCGCTCCAGGATGCCCTGGCCCTTCTCAAGGATGATCATGAAGCCCGCGAACAGCGCGCCGAACAGTCCGAGTTGGAGCAGCAGTCCAGGCACCAGCACCTGCCAGGAACTGCCCCGCCCGCCGAGCGGGAGCCCGGTGAGCAGCGGACCGAAGAACACCAGGTACAGCAGCGGCATCAGGACGCCGAACAGCAGCGCGAAGCGGGAGCGCAGGGACTGGCGCAGATAGCGGCCGTAGACGATCGCGGTGTCGTGAAGAAGCATGGCTTTTTGGTACGGCCTTTCCTATACGGCTACGGGGGCGGCGTCGGCCGGGGCCGGACCCCGGCCCGTGATCGCGAGGAACGTGTCCTGGAGCGGGGCGTCGATCGAGCCCGTGTGCTCCAGCTTCAGGGCGCTCGGGGTGCCCTCGGCCACGACCACGCCCTTGTCGACGATCACGAGGCGGTCGGAGAGGGCGTCGGCCTCGTCGAGGTAGTGGGTGGTCAGGAAGACGGTCGTGCCGTGCTCGTCGCGCAGCCGGCGGATCAGGTCCCACAGGTCGGCGCGGCTG
Source organism: Streptomyces sp. NRRL B-24085 (assembly GCF_001282115.1). Lineage (GTDB taxonomy): Bacteria > Actinomycetota > Actinomycetes > Streptomycetales > Streptomycetaceae > Streptomyces. Next base: position 32,663 of record NZ_LJBR01000251.1, read on the forward strand.
CCGGGGTCGAGTCCCGTCGTCGGTTCGTCGAGGAACAGCACCTCCGGCCGGTGCGTGAGCGCCATCGCGATGTCGAGGCGGCGGCGCTGACCGCCGGAGAGCGTGCCGCACCTGCGGTCGAGCAGCTCGGTGAGGTCCAGGTCGCGGGCCAACTCGGCGGCGCGGGCGGCGGCCAGGGCTCTGGTCAGCCGGTAGAAGCGGCCCTGGGTGACCAGTTCCTCCCGCACGGAGATCTGCGGATCGGTCCCGCTCGACTGGGCCACGTACCCGCACGCCCGCCGCACCCCCGCGGCGTCGGTCGCGAGGTCGTGGCCGGCGACGGTGGCGGTCCCGCCGGTGGGGGCCAGGAGGGTCGTGAGCATCCGGAGGGTGGTGGTCTTGCCGGCGCCGTTCGGGCCGAGGAAGCCGAGGATCTCGCCCGCCCGGACGGTGAGGTCGACGCCGCGGACGGCCTCGACGGGCCCGTGCTTGGTACGGAAGGTGCGGGCCAGTCCGGCCGCGCTGATGACTGCTGTCATGCCCCCAGAAAAACAGAGTCCCTGAAATTTTGCAATGACTCCAAAAATCAAGGAGGCCCAGGAACGTCTACGATGCCGACATGGCAGAGGGGCTCAGGGAGCGGAAGAAGCGGCAGACCCGGCAGTACATCTCGGACGTCGCCACGGCCCTGTTCGTCGAGCGCGGGTTCGACGCGGTGACCGTCGCCGAGGTCGCCGACGCCGCGAACGTCTCCGTCAACACCGTCTACAACTACTTCCCGGCCAAGGAGGACCTCTTCCTCGACCGCAGCAAGGGCGTCGTCGACCGGCTCTCGCGCTGGGTGCGCGGCCGCGACGCCGGGGAGTCGGCGGCCGCGGCCGTCCTGCGGGAACTGCGCGACGAGGTCGAGGCGGTCTCACCGCGGGTCGGCCTGCTGAAGGGCTACGACCGCTTCATGCGGGTCATCCAGGACGCGCCCACGCTGCGCTCCCGGCTGTGGAGCATCCAGCAGGAGGTCCAGGAGAACCTGGAGGAGACCCTGCGCGAGGAGACCGGCGCCGCCCCCGGCGATCCGCTGCCCGCCCTGATCGCCGGTCAGATCAACTGGCTGCACCACACGGTCATGGGCGCCATCGGACGCGAGATGGTCGCGGGGCGCGAACCGGACGAAGTGTCACGAGAGACGCTGGTGCTTCTCGACCGCATGGAGGAGTTGTTGAGCGATAAGGTGCTCAACTACGCCGTACGAGACCACTCGTGACAGCTACCGGTGTGATGTCCGTCAGATGAGACGTGACGCGCGTTACTAACCGGTCACACAGCCCTTCACGAGCGCTAGTGTCCGCCGCAGAGGCAACGTAAACAGGGCGTAAGGCGTTTCAAAGGGGAGTCGCAACAGTGGCACGGAAGCTTGCCGTCATCGGCGCCGGCTTGATGGGTTCCGGCATCGCCCAGGTCTCCGCCCAGGCGGGCTGGGACGTGGTCCTGAGGGACGTCACCGACGAGGCGTTGAAGCGCGGCACCGACGGCATCAAGGCTTCGTACGACAAGTTCGTGAGCAAGGGCAAGCTGGAGGCGCACGACGCCGACGCGGCCCTCGCCCGGATCACCGCGACCACCGATCTGGACGCGGCCGCCGACGCCGACGTCGTCGTCGAGGCCGTCTTCGAGAAGCTCGAGGTCAAGCACGAGATCTTCCGCGCCCTCGACAAGATCGTCCGTCCGGACGCCGTGCTCGCCTCCAACACCTCCGCCATCCCGATCACCAAGATCGCGGCGGCCACGGAGCACCCCGAGCGGGTCGTCGGCGTGCACTTCTTCTCGCCGGTGCCGATGATGCAGCTCGTCGAGCTGGTCCGCGGCTACAAGACGAGCGACGAAACCCTCGCCACCGCGCGGGAGTTCGCCGAGTCCGTCGGCAAGACCTGCATCGTGGTGAACCGGGACGTGGCGGGGTTCGTGACCACCCGTCTCATCTCCGCCCTCGTCGTCGAGGCGACCAAGCTCTACGAGTCGGGCGTGGCGACCGCCGAGGACATCGACCTCGCCTGCAAGCTGGGCTTCGGCCACGCCATGGGCCCGCTGGCCACGGCGGACCTGACCGGCGTGGACATCCTGCTGCACGCGACCAGCAACATCTACACCGAGTCCCAGGACGAGAAGTTCGCCCCGCCGGAGCTGATGCGCCGGATGGTGGACGCCGGTGACATCGGACGCAAGAGCGGGCAGGGCTTCTACAAGCACTGACGGCTTTTTCCGTCACCGTAACCGCACAAACCCCTCAGGTTTCACACGCGGGGGTGAATTCGGTATCGGTTCGCTTACAGACGGCAACCTCTGACCGCCCCGCGCAGTCAGAGGTGTCATCACTGGACATCACATTCGTGGAGTACTACACGCACTCACGGGGAGCGCATATGTACATCAGGGGCGACCACGCCGAGCTGGTCGTCGGGGGCCGCCTCGACGTCCGCAGCGCGGCGGACGCCCGTACGGTCCTGCACTCGGCCGTCGACGACGGAGTCGGCGACCTGGTGCTCGACCTGTCCGAGCTGGACTCCTGGGACGCCACCGGTCTCGGCGTGATCATGGGAGCCCACCGCAGGGCCGGCCGCTGCGGCCGCCGGCTGGTGCTGCGCGACGTACCGCCGCAGATGCAACGCCTCCTGGTCGCCACCCGGCTGCACCGGATCCTGGCGATCGAGGGCGGCATCGGCGTGGAGTCGCTACCCCGCGTCTGACCCGGACCGACGTGGCGAAACGCAGGTCCCGCGCAATCCTCACGAGACTGTGACGTCTCGGACGGCGCGGTACCCCGGGCTGTCGTAGATACTGTGCGAAGGTTTAGGGTTCGGTCGCCCGCTGTCTGCATCCCTTCCAGCGGGCCCGGACCAGAAGCGACAGCGCGGTGTGCTGCAAGGCCGGGAGGGGCCACTGACGGCACACGAGACGCTTTTGGGGGGCTTGAACCTATGGACCCGAACAACCGGGGACCCGAGGAGTACGGCCATGACGACGACGGCGGTCCGCCGCGTCAGCGGCCTCCCAGGGACTCCCTCACATCCGACTTCGGCCAGCACTCGCCCGCGCTCGCCCGCACCGTGCAGCTCGTCGCCGGCGACTTCCTGCTCACCGTCAACCCCGTCGACGGCAGCGAGATAGAGGCCTGCCCGCCCGGCGAGCGGCCCGGCCGGCCCGAGAAGTACGGCGCCGCGGAACGCGCCGAGGTGGACCGCGCGGC
>NZ_LJBR01000252.1 GCF_001282115.1 Streptomyces sp. NRRL B-24085
GAACCGCCCACCACCGGACCCACCCGTCACAACCGAGCCGCCGCCCCACCCCCGTCATGCGGCTGCTCCCGCGCAGACCCGCACATCTCGTCGTTCAGGTCCTTCACGAGCTGGGTGAGATCGGTGGGCCGGTCGGGACCCCACCAGTCCCCCAGGAGCTCGCCCAGGGACTCCTCCCGGGCCGACGCGAGGCGCGTGGCGACCTCCCGGCCCTGTTCGGTGAGCAGCAGGTCGAGGCCCTGGCGGGCAGCCAGCCCGCGCTCCTCCACCTGCCGTGCCGCCTCGATGATCGCGCCCAGGGGCACGGAGGTGCGCTCGGCGAGCAGGGCCGGCTCCACCCACCCGTACTTGCGGATCCGCAGCACCAGCCAGCTCGACGCGGGCAGCAGGTCGTACCCGGCCCGCGCGGTGATCTCGCGGTAGATCTCCCGCCGCCCCTCCCGGGTGCCGAGCACCGACAGGGCCCGGCACACCTCGTCGTACGACGAGCGTTCCACCGGATTGCTGGCGAGCGTCTCCGTGACGTCGGGCGCGGTGACCGACCCCCGCAGCCGGTCCTCCTTGAGGAACCACGCGAGCACGAAGCCGAGGAACGCGACGGGCGCGGCGTAGAGGAAGACGTCGGTGATCGACGAGGCGTACGCGTGCAGCGCCTCGGGCCTGAGCGCGCCCGGCAGTTCGGCCAGTCCCCGGGAGTCGGCCTCCAGCTCCGACACCGAGACCCCGGGCGGCAGTTGGGCCCCGCGCAGCGCCTCGGCCAGCTTGTCGCCGAGCCGGTTCGCGAAGACCGTACCGAAGATGGCGACGCCGAAGGACGCCCCGATGGACCGGAAGAAGGTCGCACCGGACGTGGCGACGCCGAGGTCCTCGTACGAGACGGCGTTCTGCACGATCAGCACCAGCACCTGCATGACGAGGCCGAGCCCCAGCCCGAACACACAGAAGTACACGCTCATGACCCAGGTGGAACTGCTCTCGTCGAGCCGGTGCAGGAGCAGCAGTCCCAGCGTGGTGACCGCGGTCCCGGCCACCGGGAACACCTTCCACCGCCCGGTACGGCTGACGATCTGCCCGGACACGGTCGAGGACAGCAGCAGCCCGAACACCATGGGCAGCATGTGCACCCCGGACATGGTCGGCGAGACGCCCTGCACCACCTGGAGGAAGGTGGGCAGGTAGGTCATGGCCCCGAACATCGCGAACCCGACGATGAAGCTGATGACGGCGGACAGGGTGAAGGTCCGCACCCGGAACAGCTTCAGCGGCAGCACGGGCTCGGCGGCCCGCCGTTCGACCGCCACGAACGCGACCGCGAGCACCACGCCCAGCACCGCGAGCCCGACGATCTGGGGCGAGCCCCATCCCCAGGTGTTCCCGCCCAGCGAGGCCACCAGCACCAGACAGGTGGCGACGGCGGCGATCAGGAAGGTCCCCAGGTAGTCGATGACGTGTTTGGTCGACTTGCGCGGGATCCGCAGCACCACGGCGATCACGGCCAGCGCGACCACACCGACCGGAAGGTTGACGTAGAACACCCACCGCCAGCTCAGATGCTCGGTGAACAGGCCGCCCAGCAACGGCCCGAGCACGCTCGTCGCGCCGAACACCGCCCCGAACAGCCCTTGGTAGCGGCCGCGTTCGCGGGGCGGGACGAGGTCGCCGACGATCGCCATCGACAGCACCATCAGCCCGCCGCCGCCCAGCCCCTGAAGCGCCCGGAAGGCGATGAGCTGGGTCATGTCCTGGGACATGCCGCACAACGCCGAGCCGATCAGGAAGATCACGATCGCGGTCTGGAACAGCCGCTTGCGCCCGTACTGGTCACCGAGCTTGCCCCACAGCGGGGTCGCCGCCGTGGAGGCGAGCAGATACGCGGTCACGACCCAGGACAGATGCTCCATGCCCCCGAGGTCGCTGACGATCGTGGGCAGCGCGGTGGAGACGATGGTCTGGTCCAGCGCGGCGAGCAGCATGCCCAGCAGCAGGGCCCCGATCGAGACGAGGACGTTGCCGGACACGGGGTGTTCTCGCGTGTCTCGCACATCCTCCGTCATACCGTGCGCATCCGCGGCCATGAAGACCTCCCGAGGCTCTCGTTACCTCTCCATCGTGGTCGGTGTGACCGTTTACGGCCTGTTGAGTCCTGTTGGAAGCCGATATTCCGGGGGCTTCCGAAAGGCGGCTGTGGAGGGGTTCTGCATAATCTCTGGAGTTTGTGAGGGGAGGGACGAACACATGGCGGAGTCGAACGGCCATCTGTGCCCGGAGTGCGGGGCGCCGAGAGGGGCGGACAACACCCCGTCGTGCGGGTGCACCCGGCGCGCGTCGGACGCGCTGCGGGACGCGCGTACGGCGGAGGCGGCCGCGGCGGAGGACTTCGATCCGCTGCGCATACGGCCGTACGTCGAGCTGGACGAGGAGACGGCACCGGTGCCGCGGGTGCCCGCACCGGAGGCCACCCGGCCACTGCGCGCGCCGACACCGACACCGCCGCCGAGCGCCCCGAGTCCCACCGATCTGAGCCTGTTCGCGTCGGAGGAGGACCTCTCCGCACCCGGCCCTGCCCCGGACCCGCGCTCGCGCCGCACCCGTCGCCGTACCGTTCTCCTCGCCTCGGCCGGGGCGGTGGTGGCCGTGGTCGCGGCGGCCGGCATCGCCAGCGGGCTGTTCGCGTACGACCCGCCGTCGCGGGACGAGGCGGCACCGCGGGACGTACGGCCGGCCGTGCCGGACGTGACTACGACCGCGCCGTCGGCGTCCCCGACCGCGCCCACGCCCTCCGTACGGCCGTCCTCCGCGCCCCCGTCCGCCACGGCGAGCGCGAGCCCCTCGGCCTCCCCGTCCCCGTCGGAGTCCAGCGCCTTCCCCGGCCCTTCCCACTCGGCAGCGCCCTCGGCGAGCCCGACGGCCTCCACCGCGACGAAGCCGGCGGCCGGGGCGGACTCGGCGGAAGAGGCCGCTCCGCCGGTTCTGCGGCGGGGTTCCGAGGGTCCGGAGGTCGTCGAGCTCGAACTACGCCTCACCCAG
>NZ_LJBR01000253.1 GCF_001282115.1 Streptomyces sp. NRRL B-24085
GGTCCGGGATGTGGGACGGGGGACGATGGCGCAGTGGGACGTGGCCGACGGATCGCTGGCCGTTTTCGCCCTGTGGTCCGTCGGGTGGCGCAGTGGGGGTGGCCGACAGATACTCGCCGTTTCCGCCCTGGGGGCCCTGTGGTGGGTCCCTGTGGTCCGGTGTGGCCGGGTTCAGGCGCCGGGGCGACCGGCCCGCTCGGTCTCTCCGCTGCCGAGGACGCCCCCGACGAGTGGACTGTCGTCCTCCCCCGACCCCCGCCCTTCTCGGCTCCGCTCGATCAACTGCCGTACGAGTCGCACGAGTTCGGCAGGCTCGAAGGGCTTGGCGAGGAAGGCGTCCACGCCGGCGTCGAGACCGCTGTCGACCTCGTGCTGGGTACAGGCGCTGACGATGGCGAGGGGGAGGTGAGCGGTACGGGGATCGGAACGCAGCCGCTCGGCGGTCCGCAGCCCGTCCAGCCGGGGCATGACCACGTCGAGGGTCACGACATCGGGACGTACCTGATGAACGACATCCAGACACTCGACACCATCGGCCGCGGTCACGACCTCGAGACCCTCCAGCTCGAGATTGACCCTGATCAACTGCCGGATGACCTTGTTGTCGTCCACAACAAGCACCCGACCCGACGCGCCTGGCACAACTCGAGAGTAGGTGCGGACCGGCCACCGCGTCCGGGTTTTCCCCACTTCCACCCCCTGCGGGGACCCGAGCCCACGAAACCCGTTCCTGATCACCCCGAGGGAGCTGGTAGTGTTTCACCCGTCGCCGCGAGCCACCAGCTCCGCACCGACACGCCCCCGTAGCTCAGGGGATAGAGCAACGGCCTCCGGAGCCGTGTGCGCAGGTTCGAATCCTGCCGGGGGCACCCAGCATGAGGTGCCTAAAGACCCCGTCAGCAGCGGAAACGCTGAGTGCGGGGTCTTCGCGTATGTGCAGGCGTGTGCGGCCCGGAGCGGCTGTATGTCGGGGGCTGTGGACGAGGCGTGGACGGGATCTTGAAGCATCGCCGCAGGTGAGCTCCCAAGTAGCGGGAGGCGGCCACAACGCTAGTCGACGCCGGACGCGGGCGCTCAGACTCTACTCAGGCCCGCCTCCACGCCTGTCGATGTCGAGCCACGCTGTAGACCTGCTCGACCTGATCAGGCTTCAGCGCGCCGGAGAGCGGGGCGAGAGCCGACACCTGGCGCTCCTGGTACACCCGCACGCTCAGTTGCGTGGCGACCACCTTCAGATCGGTGACCCCGACGAAGACGAGGACCGGCTCGACGGGCACGGGGAACGGACAGTAGGCCTCCAGGACCCTGGCGACGCGGCGGGCCTCCGCCCGGCTCTTGCGCGCGTAGGGCGCCGGCTTGCCATGGTCGACCTTCACCGAGTCGTCGCCGACCCATACGGCTCTCCCCTGGTGGTGCTTGGTGTTGATGCTGAACACTCCGCCGGGCCCGATGAGCAGGTGGTCGAGATCTACGTCGTTGGCCAGAGGTATGGAGTGCAGGACATGCCAGCCGTGGCGTTTCAAGCGGTCGAGTTCGACTCCGACTCGCTTCTCCCCCGCCAGCCCCTTGCGCCAGGAGTCCCATTCCGTAGGACGCCTCAGAAGATGCGACACGAGTCGCTGCCAGGTGCTCGGGCCGGAATTATCGAGCAGATCCTGAAGGGACTTGCCGGGGCGGCTGACAGACAGGTCGTCGGCCGGGGTCAGGGGCGGCAGCTTGAACGTTGACTCAACCTCACCCTTCGCGTTGGTCGGCGCAGGATGAGGCGCCACCTGTAATCGCCGGGTCAGTGCAGCGATTACGTCGTCGCGATACTCGACTCGCAAGACGGTGATGTCTCCGGTTTTGACGTCCGCCCAGCCGACAGGGGTCCCATCGGACAGATTCGCATACCAGCGATCGTGCCCATACCGCCTCCACCGCGTGATCCTCAGCTCCATGAGGCCCCCTTCCTCGTTAGCGCCAGTGCAGCCATGGCAGCAGCAAGTAAGGGGCGATCACAAGACAGCAAGGCAGGCCACGCGGCAGATTGCCGCGATCTCGGAGGTGCAGTCAGAGGGCGGCCGAAGAACGGACGACGCCCCCGGCATGTTGCCGGGGGCGCCATTTCAGTCGCTGCCGTTCACTCGTATTCGCGTAGCAGGTCCTCAATACACCGGTTGGCGACGTCTTGCCGTCCGTCGAGGCACTTCGCATACCGGGTCAGCAGGACCTCAACGCTGTTGCCAGCGCGCTCGGCAACTTCGGTGGGATCCACTCCCGCATTGAGCCACGTCGACAGCGCCGAGTGCCGCAGGTCATACGGCCTACTCGCGAGCGGCGAGGCCGCGACGGCCGGCGGAAGCGCTAGGAGCCGGGCCTCCTGCCAGACGCGGTAGTAGGTCGAGGACGGGACGACCGAACCTTTCTCGCTGAAGAACAGGCGCCCGTCGTCCGCCGTGCCAAAAGTGGCCAGATGCTCACGGAACACGGCTACGAGGTGAGGCGGAATAGGTACTCGCCGGACGTCCTCGGTCGGCCGGTTCTTAAGCCCGCGGTCGTCGTGGGTCTCCCCCGAGTCGGTCCACTGCTTGCCGACCGACGGGCGGGTCCGGTGAAGCAGCGCGGAGCCCCAGCCCCGTGCCGGGAGGATCAGGTCTGTCTCGGCGAGGCCGACCGCTTCAGCCGGCCGGAGACCGCCGAAGTACATCGCGGCGAACAGACCCACGAGACGACGGCCCCGGGCACGCCGGTATCCGCCCACATAGGAGACGGCCGCCAGGAGGTTGCGAGCCTGCTCCGGGTTGGCGACGACGCGCGGGTCAACCTGGTTGGACACCTTCGGTTTCTGCCAGCGGACAGCCGTAATGGGGTTCTCGCGCAGCTCCCCCAGGTCGACCGCATAGTTCGCGGCGTTGACGAGGGTCCGACGCTTGCGCCGCACGGTCTCTGCCGCTGCCGCCGTGCCGTCGAGCTTGAGCTTCAGCGAGTCGAGGACCGCGCGGGCCGTGGCTGGATCAGCAAGATCGGCGAGCGGTCGGGAGGCCTTGGACACCCAGTGGAGAATGTTCCGTACGTCGTCCGGGATTTCCCGATCGTCGGGCCCCGGCAGGACGAAGGCCCAGTTGCGCAGCGCTTTGCGGATCACCTCATCGGACGGCCTTCCGGCACGCTCGTCGAGGAGCTCCAGCGTCACGCTGGTGAGGGATTCATTGATGCCGTCCCTCGTGTTGGGGGCGGCATGGGGCCACTTCATGGCGAGATATTTGAGGGCGAAGGCGTACCAGGACACGGCCGACTTCTTCTCTTCCAGCGAAGCCGGGAGGCCCGACCCGGTGTCGAACTCCTCACCGTCGCGCATCGGCTGCCCGACGCGCCGGAAGCTTACGGGGCCATGATCACTCGCCCCAAAGCAGCTCCTGCCCAAAGCCGTTCCGCCGACCTCGTAAATCGTCGTGAACCCTGATCAACCCCCCGGCTATGCTTCCGCCATGGCAGGAGCGAGCACAACGTGCGGCTGGTGCGGCCGATACGCAAACATGGCTATGCACGGCGACTACCCTATGACCATTAAGGTCACGCCCCAAAAAAGCGGCATGGTAGGCAAGGTAGTACATGAAGCCCGTCGCTGTGATCATTGTGGTGGCCTCAGCGTCGTACGTCGGTCAGGAATCGCGCGAGATGCCAGTTCCGATATATATTATCTTGAGTCGGAGAACTGGTTCCCGCAGCACGCAGAGGGGCGGGAATTCACAGACGTTCCGGAACCGATTGCCAGCGTCGCAAGTGAAGCTTACCAGTGCGCAAGTATTGGGGCTTTTCGTGGTGCCGTTGCTCTCGCTAGGGCAGTTGTAGAGGCGACAGCCAAGGCTAAAGGCATCTCCACTAACGGCATTGCTTCTAAGATCAATGAGCTTCACTCGCAAGGATTTATCCGCGAACACGTGAGAGAAGCCGCACACGAAGTACGCTTCGGTGGCAACGAGGTTGCCCATGGAGATCTTGCACAAGGCTCTCTAGATAAAGAAGAGGCCGAGGAGATACTTGTCCTCATGAGTGAGATCCTCCTTGAGGTATTCCAGTCGCCTGCGCGAGTCGAACGGCAACGCCAGAAGAGACTCGAGCGCAAGGCGGCCAAGGCTGCAGAAGATCCCGTCAGTCAGCAGACAGCCGTTATTTCACCACAGTGAGATCACGGCAGGAAATAGCCTGTCACGACCGGAGCGCCCTCCCGCCGCCCAAGGGCTCACGGAAGGGCGCTCACCGATGACCAAGATGACACCTTCCCGATCTGGACGTAATCGGGGGAGGGTGACATTTACGGCTACCCATGGCCAATTTGCTTCATATCGCGAAAAACATACTCGCAAACGCCACGGGCCAGGAAGTGTGGCAGGGACACACGTAATTCAGGCCAGCATGCGCAGGACCACCCACGAGTGGATATCGTCTACAAGTTTCTTGTAGGTGGCTACATTGAGCTGCCCACCCCTGTAATTCTCACCGTGAGCCACCTTGTTACGGACGGCAAGAAGGCCCCCCAGCGAATTCCGGCGCTCGTCAGTGTCTAGGAAATCAGCGAGCTCTTGATCCCAAGGGTCACCGAACCGGCCAATCAGCTTCTCTAGGGCATCGGGTGTCAAGTTTGGCGCCTTCTTGAAGAAGGACATCGCAAAGCTCTTTGCTGGCCCACCGGATGCGCTAGCCACATACCCGCATATCGCCTCGAACATCAGTTGTTCCAGGTAACCGGACAGGCGAATGCACATGTACTTATGTAAGTCTTCCTGCAACGGGATATCGATCGCAAGAAGGCCTTCTCTGTAGCGCTTATACGAAGAGTCCAGGTCGGACTTCATCGAGAGGATTCTGGTGCGCGCGCTACTTTTGCTCGTCGGCAAGAGATTCCCCCCGGAACGCCTTGCTAGCCAGACCGATACGTGCACTAACCTGCTCGCTGTGCGAAGTGCTTTCCGAAACAGCGTACTGATACCTAGGGTTGGCTAGTAGATTGCGAAGCGCATCATCAACCTGCGCTACTGTAATTTCACGCCCTTGCTCCAAGGCGAACATGAGCCCTACCAGAACTGCATCGGTGTGGGCCGCATTTACCTGGGTCCCCCTGATGCGAAGAGCATCACGCCCCTGCGCTTCGTTTAGCAAGCGCGCGGCCTTCGTGAAGCGATCCCGAATGCCGGCAGCATCGGGCGGAAGCGCATCCTGGTTGACCTCTAGGTAGTCGTTCAGGAACCTGGCCATAGGCGGGCGGAAGACCTGAAAGCCTCGCGCAGTGGGCATCAGGGAGATTGCACGCAAGATGAGTTCATGATCTTTGAGGTCCCGATTATGGGCCCCGAATACGTCTCGCCAGTTCGGGTCCTGATTCAGGTCTCGAATAAAGTTCACAGTCTCGCCCGCATAAAGGGCGACACGGATTTGTTGCGGTTTGAGATTGGTACCGCCGCTATTGATGCGCTCGAAGAGCGAATAAACGCCACGCTTGCCTTCGGCGCCCTTGGGGACCACGATAGTAGCCTGAATGAACGTGTTGTCAAATAGGCGCTGTGCGGTCGGTTCCAGGTTCTCGTATGTGTGACCCTTGAAATCGTCTCCCACATACCGCAGAGCAAACTTACTTAGACCGCGCGTCGACCTGTACTTACCTGCCTTGAACGCTTGAAGCGTTGTGAGCCGCTGCTGGCCGTCAAGGACGAGATAGCGGCGGTCCTGCAACTCGACCAAAAAGATGCCGGGAACCGGATATCCAAGCAGGATAGATTCGATAAATCTATCCATCTGCTTTTTCTTCCAGACTAGACCTCGCTGAAACCCCTCGAACCCAGCGATATCATCATCCGCAAGAGGCTCGAAAGTTGGGATTATGAAAGTCCCATTATTCAGCCGCTTGACTAGACCATCGACATCGAAATCCGCCCCGAAGTACCGCAGAGCATCGTCGGCGCGGATTGGCTCTCGGTCGATTTCCTCGCTCTCGGGGTCCTCGACGTCAGAGTCAACGGGGACTTGACTCTCCTCAGGGTCATCAGACCCAGGAGTCGCCTCAGTCGCGGGTCCAGTGCTGTCTGTCATGGCTCAACACTAGCGGGACAGTCCTCTGCCTTGGGCGACGTTGCCAGAGATCACTCGGCTGCCTGCCGCAGGACGGTCGTCGGCTTGGTCAACTAGCCAGGGTGTCAGCGATAGCTGGTAGACCTTCACTCGTGACTAGCTTGCCGGTCCCGCATGTTGGCTTCCTAGACCTGGGTACGTCGGACCTTGTCATCGACGCGCTGTACGCCGGGGGCTCGAAGGGCAACAGTGGCGACGATCCCATCTCCAAGCTCATACCCGGAGTCGGCAACCAGGGAGGCTTCAGGTATGCAGGCTCACCGCTCAAAGGCACGGTGCGCCTGGCGGTGCTCTACACCAGCGGCGCCGAGGTGGACTGGCCTGACCACCTGGATACACAGACTGGAACATTCACCTATTACGGGGATAACCGGACACCGGGACGCTCACTGCACGACACCCCGCGGTCCGGGAACATGCTGCTGAGGGACGCTTTCGCGGCATCCCATGGCCCTTCCAGCGCACGAGCCGAACGTGTACCGCCCTTCCTCTTGTTCCAGAGGGCTGCCGCGTCGGGCCGATCGGTCCGGTTTCGCGGGCTCCTTGCTCCAGGTGGTCCCACGATGAACACTGACGACGAGTTGGCAGCGATCTGGCGCTCGACAGGCGGTGAGCGATTTCAGAACTACCGCGCACGCTTTACCGTCCTCGATCAGGACTACATCTCCCGCTCGTGGCTGCAACACGTGCTCAGCGGAGGCAATCCGCTGGAGGGCGAACGCCCTGGGTCTTGGCGCACTTGGTCAATGGGCGTGTGTACAAACCCTTGCTCGCGCCGGCAACGACGGTCATCCGCACCAAGGTTGAACAACTGCCAAGCGACCCCGCAGGACAAGCCATGCTGGAGGAGGTCCGTCAGTACTTCCGTGGCCGTGAGCACGACTTCGAGGCTTGCGCCGTTGCTATCTGGCGGTTGATGGCGCCAAGTACCGGCGCCGTTGACGTTACCCGACCGAGCCGAGACGGGGGACGCGATGCAGTGGGTTCTTACCTGCTCGGGCCGGTTGCAAAGCCGATCTCAATCGATTTCGCACTGGAAGCGAAATGCTACTCCCCTGCTCACTCTGTCGGAGTGAGAGAGACCTCTCGTTTGATCTCACGCATTCGTCACCGAAATTTCGGCGTTCTAGTTACGACCTCCTACTTTCAGAAGCAGGTCCAGGAGGAGGTGCATGAAGACGGACATCCAATTGCCCTTGTCTGTAGCCGTGACATCATCAGTGCCCTTCGTCAGCATGGCCGGACGACAGTGGAGTCAGTCCGCCAATGGTTGACGCAGAGTTTCCCATCACTATGACAGGAGGTGAAGCGTGTCTTACCCGTCCGACCCTGTGCTCACGTTTGATGCCAGTGGCCGTATGTTCGTCATCCATGACCACGCCGTAGCTAACGAACTGATCGACACGCCTGACGAGTTATTCGAAGGGTACGACGGGCGTGGCCGCCCAGTTAAAGCCCAAGGAGAGTCCGGTGAGGTGCGACTGGAACTGTCTTCACCTCTGCCTCGCGAGGCAGAGGTTCGCAAACGTGTCGCCCACTACTACGCCGTCTTCGCGACCAGGCACCCAACACGTCAGCCTCCAGACGAGGACGATCTGCAAGCCTTCATCCAGGCTGTGGCCGACGGCTGGATCGAGGAGTAGGGCCAGCGTCGTGGACCAGCCGTGGACCAGTACTGCGAGGGGCGGAGTCGTTGCGCTGTTCGCCAGCAGTGTTGCTTAGGTCGTAGGCGGCCTCCGGAGCCGTGTGCGCAGGTTCGAATCCTGCCAGGGGCACCCTGTATGAGGTGCCCGAAGACCCCGTCGCCAGCGGACACGCTGAGGACGGGGTCTTCCCGTCTGTGCTGCTATGGCCCTGCCGGGCAGGGACCCCTCGTGTCGGAGGTGTGCGGTTGGATGGGTGGGTGACTGTTCTGGATGTTGTTCGGGGGCTGCCCGAGATTGTTGTGCTTCGTGAGCACTGCCGGTCCCTCGCCATGTTGGAGGCGGTCCTGTGCCCTGAGTGGGGCTACCGCTATCACTCCTTCGACGAACACTGGGCCGAAGGGGAGTCATTGGCCTCGATGCGGAACGGATCGGGGGATGACTACTCCATCGTCTTCTCGGCCGCCGGCGCCTACATACGTGGGTTCGATCATGAGTCGCCCATGAGTCCCTACGCGGAGGACGGGCCCTGGCCCGGTGTGCTCGACGAGGTCCCCGGCGTCTTTCAGGCGTATGTCACGGAGCCCGCGTTCTCCGATGACGGCTTGCCGCGCGTCACCGCGTGCATGTGGCGGGAGGCAGGGGACGACAGGTGGAGAACGGGGACCATCGACTTCCCCGACGTGAAGAACGACGACCCGGACGGTGCCGACTTTCTCTTCGAACTGTTGGTGGACCGGTCGGCCGAGGCCTTTCAGGAGTGGGCCCAGGATTACTACGAGGTTCCGGTCGACCTGGGGGCCGTTCGGCACGTCCTCTCCTCGCGTCCGCTGACCGAGGAAGTGGTCCGCGCGTTGAACCCGACAATTGGTCTGTCGGATCTCGTCCAGGACATGGGTGAGATCGGCTATCCGACGAGGTGAGGACGAGTTCGCTCGGCGCGGTCACGCTTTTCGAGGTGGCCGGCCTGGGAACCCGCTCCTGCGAACGTACCCCCCACCGATGTCGAGGAGGCCGCCGTGGCCGAGCAGGAGCGGACCCAGCAGGATCCCGTGACGCAGCATGCGCAGCCGGAGTTCCCGGAGCAGGACCAGCCTCATCCGGGCTGGACCGGGCCGATGGACCCGCCGCCGGATCACGGTGAGGAGTCGTACCGCGGTGCCGGGCGGCTGGAGGGGCGCAAGACCGTTATCACGGGCGGGGACTCCGGTATCGGGCGGGCGGTGGCGCTGGCCTTCGCCCGGGAGGGCGCCGACGTGCTCTTCACGTACCTGCCGGAGGAGGCGGACGACGCGCGCGAGACGTCCCGGCTGGTCGAGGACGCCGGCCGCAAGGCGGTCGCCGTCTCCTGCGACATCCGTGAGGAGGACAACTGCCGGGCGCTGGTGGAGCGCGCGGTCGCCGAGTTCGGGCGGATCGACGTGCTGGTGAACAACGCGGCGTTCCAGATGTCGCAGCCGGACGGCATCGAGGCCATCACGACCGAGCAGTTCGACCGGGTGATGCGCACCAACCTGTACGGGATGTTCTGGCTGACGAAGTTCGCCGTGCCGCACATCCCGAAGGGCGGCAGCGTCATCAACTCCACGTCGGTGCAGGCGTACAAGCCCAGCCCGCACCTGCTGGACTACGCGATGACCAAGGGCGCCATCGTGACCTTCACCCAGGGGCTGGCCCAGATGCTCGCGGAGCGCGGCATCCGCGTCAACGCGGTCGCGCCGGGCCCGGTGTGGACGCCGTTGATCCCCGCGACGATGCCCGACACCGCGGAGTTCGGCAAGCAGAGTCCGCTCGGCCGCCCGGCCCAGCCCGCCGAACTGGCCCCGGCCTACGTCTATCTGGCCTCTCAGGAGGCGAGCTTCGTCACCGCGGAGATCCTCAACGCCACCGGTGGCACGCCCCTGCCGTGAGCCGACCAGCTGAGCTGAACAAGCTGAGACGAACTAGCGGCGACGCTCCAGGAGTCTGATCGCGGACTCCACGTCCGGCGGCAGCGGTCTGCGGCGGGCCAGGGCAGCGGGGAGGCGTACGACGGTCTCGTGCAGGGCGCGGCGGGCGCCGGGTTCGCCGGTGGCCGCCGCGGCGGTCAGGCGGGCGGTGGCCCGCAGGGCCGCCGGCAGCGGGCGGCGCAGCCAGAAGGTCAGGAGCTCGTTGCGCCGCAGCAGATCGTCCCGGCCGTCACGGCCGCCGGATGCGGGGTGGTGACGGGCCGTCAGCGACGGTTCGTAGGTCACTCCCCAGCCGTCGGCCGCGAGGTCGTAGGCGAGCAGGGTCTCCTCGCCGCCGAAGAACAGCAGCGGGTGGTAGCCGCCCGCCCGGAGGTAGGCGTCCCGGCGGACCACGCAGGCGCAGGCCAGGAAGCCGAGCACCGGGCGGCCCGGCAGGTCGGGCTCGCGGGGCAGCGGTGAGGCGGCGAGCACGGCGTTGAAGGGGTCCTCGGTCCGGTCGGGGCCGACGAGTGTGCGGGCCGCCAGCAGGCCGAGGCGGGGGTGCCGGTCGAACAGGTCGGCCGCCTGCCGCAGGGCGCCCTCGGTCCACCAGGAGTCGTCGTCGCTGAAGGCTACGTAGGGCGTCTCGGCCCGCCGTACCGCGAGGTTGCGGCCCAGGGCGCCGGTGTTCCGGGCGGGTTTGAGCACGCGGACGGCCGGTGGACGGTGGCGCAGGGCTTCGAGGGTCGAGTCGTCGGAGCTGTTGTCTACGACGATGACGGGGGGCCGTTCGGGGAGGGCGGTGAGGGCGTCGACCGTGCGCAGGACGGCGGCGGGGCGGTCGCGGGTGATGACCGCGACCGTGACCCGGCCGTCCGTACCAATTCCGGCGTCCCGGCCGTCCCGGGAGCCGGTGCGGTCCGACGGGTCCTCAGGCCGGGGCCGTGGGGACACCGGCGTCACTCCCCTTCCGTGCCGGCGCACCGGCGCGTACAGGCCGCAGCAAGGACAGTGCGGCGGTTACGGCCTCGTCGGTGCCGATCCGCAGCAACTGGGAGTCGGGGGTGTCGCCGTGCGGATCGCCGGGCGGTCCGGGTTTCCACAGGGCGATGTGGTGGGCGGCACCGGGCGGGCCCCACAGGTGGGGTGAGACCGGTCCGAAGAGGGTCACGGACGGCGTGGCGTGGGCCACGGCGAGATGCGCCGGTCCGGTGTCGCCGCTCACGACGAGCGGGGCGTGGGCGACGAGCGCCGAGAGTTCGCCGAACGGCAGCCCGCCGCGCAGTACGTCCCGCTCCGGCAGGCCCGCCCGTGCGGCGACCTCCAGGACCAGGGCGTCCTCCGCCGGGCCACCGGTGACGACGACACGGTGACCGGCGGTGCGCAGCCGTCGTACGAGGTCGGCGAAGCGTTCTGCGGGCCAGCGGCGGGACGCGGCCTCCGCACCGGGGTGGACGACCACGGCACCCGGTGCCGGGGACGGCGTGTCCGGTGGCGGCAGCCGCAGGTCGGCGGGGTCCGCGGGGATGCCGTACGCCGCGAGGAAGTCGCACCACCGCTCACGCTCGTGCTGGTCCGGCCGCCACACCGGGGGTGCGGGCAGGGCCGGGTCGGGCTGGGCGTGGGCCAGGAGCCGGCGGGGGGCGAGGGCGGCCAGCGCGTCGCGGCTCTCCGGTCCGTTGCCGTGCAGGTCGACGGCGATGTCGGGGGGTGGCCCGGTCCATCCGTCCAGCGCCGGTACGGCCCGTCCCGGGGCGTGGGCCGGGAGGATGTCGTCCAC
>NZ_LJBR01000254.1 GCF_001282115.1 Streptomyces sp. NRRL B-24085
GCACCGACCCACCCACCGGACCGAAGGCGCTACACGAACCCCCACCGGACCGCGACGGGCCGCCGCAGGCATTTCAGGGGCGCGGGGAACTGCGCAAAACCGCCCGCCCCCACCGAGCCGCACCCGCCCGAACCCGCAGTGCCCCGAAGGCCCAACCGAACCCCTACTCCGCCGACCCGTACAGGCGGTCCCCCGCGTCGCCGAGACCCGGCACGATGTAGCCGTGTTCGTTGAGGTGGTCGTCGACCGCGGCCGTGACGACCGTGACCGGCGTCCCCGCCAGCTCGCGCTCCATGATTTCGACACCCTCCGGCGCGGCCAGCAGCACGACCGCCGTCACATCGTCCGCGCCGCGCTTGATGAGCTCACGGATCGCCGCCACCAGCGTGCCGCCGGTCGCGAGCATCGGGTCGAGGACGTACACCTGCCGCCCGGAGAGATCCTCCGGCATGCGCGCGGCGTACGTGGTCGCCTGGAGCGTCTCCTCGTTGCGGATCATGCCGAGGAACCCCACCTCCGCGGTGGGCAGCAGCCGGACCATGCCGTCGAGCATGCCGAGCCCGGCCCGCAGGATCGGCACCACCAGCGGCCGGGGGTAGGACAGCTTCACACCGGTCGTGGCGGCCACCGGGGTCCGGATGTCGACCGCCTCGGTGCGCACGTCGCGCGTGGCCTCGTAGGCGAGCAGGGTGACCAGCTCGTCGGCGAGGCGGCGGAAGGTCGCGGAGTCGGTGCGCTGGTCGCGCAGCGTGGTGAGCTTGTGGGCGACCAGAGGGTGGTCGACGACGTGGAGACGCATGGCCACAACAGTAGCCGGGTCCACGGAACCCCTCGCGCTGGCGTCAAACGGCCCGACCGGGGGAAAGTGGGAGGGACGGACTGGGGTGGTGAACCGATGCCTGACCTGCCTGAGAACGAACCGTCGTCACAGGAGACCGACGCCGAGCGCCGGCGCCGACGCGCGCAGTTTCTGCGCGACCTCGCGGAAGCCCGGGAGCTGCGCGACCGGGTCCAGCCGCGCCGCGCGAAGGTGGCCCGGCTGCGGCACGCGATGCGCATGCGGACCTTCCGTTGGTAAGAAAGATCACGCGCCCCGGGGCGCCCGGGACGCACCGAAGACGCACTGGAGGCGGACCCAAGGCGTGCTGAACAGGTGCCCGTGCGTGGGGCCTTGGAAAAGCCGCGTACGATCCCGCTCGTGGCGGCGACGAGTGCGCTGGTGAGTACTTCACCGACGTGCCGACGCGCGTGCGATCAAAACCACCGGACACAGGGTGCCGAAGACGTCCCCTGAACGCCTTGTTTCTGCCACGATTCCGAGTGGGTGGGGCTCGGAGCCGAGCTCTCCCCGCCCAACCTCCGCCGGGGGGACCCCCAACCGGCACGCCTATGACCAGTGGGAGAGTCACGGTGTACTTCGCCGCACTGCTCGCGCGCACCGAAGACGGGTGGGAAGCGAGCGACACGGAGCTCCTCGACAATGTGGAGACGCTGTCGGATCTGGCCGACCTCGCCCGGGAAGCCGCGGCCGAGGACGACACGGTGCTCGTGCTGATCGAACAGGAGGACGCCTGGTTCGGCGTCGTCCGCATCGACGGCGAGGACGACCCTCGTATCTATGTCTCGGACGCCGCCGCCGCTGCCCGCAGCTCGTACGGCGAGATCCTGCTCACCGACGAACTGCTCGGAAGGGAGCCCGGCGACGACGGCCCGGACCTCGACGCCCTCGACCTCGACGGCACCGAGGACGGTGAGGACGAGGACGAGGACGACGAGGACGTCACCGCCGGGGCGGGCGGCTCCGGAGAGGCCGTGCCGCACGGCCCGGTCGGTGACGCGCAGGTCCTCGACGACCTGGGTGTCAGCGAGAAGGAACTGAAGGCCCTGTCGGAGGACGCCCTCACCGAGATCGCCGAGTCCCTGGGCGCCTCGGAGGTCCTGGAGACCGTCCGCTGACCGCAGGGACCGAGATGGAGGGCGTCCCGGACCCGGTACGGGACCCCTGGCGGGCCGCTATGCGGCTCGCCCTGGACGAGGCCGGCCGGGCGGGCCCGGACGTGCCGGTGGGCGCCGTCGTACTGTCCCCGGACGGTACGACCGTGCTCGCGGCCGGCCACAACGAACGCGAGGCGGTCGGGGATCCCACCGCGCACGCGGAGGTCCTCGCGATCAGGCGGGCGGCGGCGGAGCTCGGCGAGTGGCGGCTGACCGGCTGCACGCTCGTCGTCACGCTGGAGCCCTGCACGATGTGCGCGGGCGCGATCGTGCAGTCCCGGGTGGACCGGGTGGTCTACGGCGCCCGGGACGAGAAGGCGGGCGCGGCCGGCTCCCTGTGGGACGTCGTCCGCGACCGGCGCCTCAACCACCGCCCCGAGGTGATCGAGGGCGTCCTCGCGGAGGAGTGCGCGGGGCTGCTCACGGAGTTCTTCCGGGGCCGCTGAATACCGATTTCAAAGCACGCCCCACCTTGCTGTAGGGTCTCCCTCGGTAGCGTGTCCGAGCGGCCGAAGGAGCTCGCCTCGAAAGCGAGTGTGGCGCAAGTCACCGAGGGTTCAAATCCCTCCGCTACCGCAGGTACACGAGGGGCCCGGTTCAACGAACCGGGCCCCTCGTAGCGTTCCCGTCTCAGTTTCCGTCTCATTCGGAAGTCGCCGGCTTCCCGGGCAGCCTCCCAGCGTGGGACCCAACCTCGCCCTTTGGCACATGGCACGTTCGGCAAAAGCAGTACCTCAAGGCCAGAACAACGGGATACGGTCACTGAGTGACATATGAGTTCAAGGGACTTGACGGTCAAGACCCCGAGGGGACCACTGTCGCTGGCCAGTGCCCGCACTGTGCCCATCAGGCGACACTCACCTGCACCTCGCACCGAGAACTAGAAGGCACCCGAGAGTCGAACAGGAAGCCTAGCCGCGCCCGACATGTGATGACCCTCAGGTGTGACTGGTGCAAGGCAGAGAGCGTCTTCCTGCGCCGCGCTGACATCGAGACGCATCAGATCTCGTCGCAGCGCTACACGGTAGTCCTCGCTACCAGGGACCTGGAACAGGTCTGGCCGAAGAAGACCCCGCGCGAGCTGGCTCCCGAGGCCCCAGAGACCGTCCGCGAGGTCTTCGCGGAAGGCGCACTGGCCGAAGCGGCTGGCGCTTTCCGTCTTGCTGGCATCGGATACCGGGCGACCGTCGAGCAGATCGTCAAAGAGCGGGGGGCGAACGGCAAGAACCTCTATGAGCGCATCACCGCGCTTAAGGATCTTGGTGCGTCGCAGGAGATCGTGGACGCTTTCCACGAAGCCCGCTTTGTCGGTAATGACGCGGCGCATGATGCCTTGGCCTACTCGGCTGAGGAGATCGCTGACATTGCCGAACTCATCCATGAGGCCGTGTTGGTGCTGTACGTCCAACCGGCCCAGCGGGCCAAAATGGCAGCACAGCGCGCCGCACGGCGTACAGCAGCCAAGCAACCGTCGGTGTAGCTCGCCGGGGGCAGCTCCAGAACCTGCCCCCGGCGGTCACTGCGTCGATCTCACGGTCCCGGCAGACCCATTTTCATGATCGGTCGGCCCCGTCACTGCCTGGCTTCCAGATGAGTCCATCCACCTGTCGAGCCACGTCGCTTCGGACTGAATCCACCATGTGTTGATAGCGCGCGGCCATGGCCGTGGTGGACCACCCCATGAGCCCCATCACGGCCCGCTCCGAGACTCCGAGAATCAGGAGGACCGTGGCGGCGGTGTGGCGAGCGTCGTGCAGGCGGCCGTCCCGCACCTTCGCGTCTTCGAGTAGTTCCTTCCAGTCGTCGTAATCCGTGCGGGGTGACGTGCCCTTCCCGGTCGACGTCGCGAACAGCCATCCTTCGTCATTCCAGCCGTCGCCGGCCGCCGCACGTTCGGCGTCCTGCTTGGCCCTGTGGACCTTGAGCAGGTCGACAAGCTGAGCAGGCAGACCGACCGCACGCCGACCCGCGCGGGACTTCGTGTCGGCCGTCTCGGGATTGGTCCGCTGCCGCTGCGGGCAGTAGCCGGGCTTCCTGCCGCAAGAGTCCCCGCACCCGTGGGCGTATCGCGGACGACGGCGACTCCTTCGGACCATCAGAACACCCCGCTCCAAGTCCACGTCCGCCCACTTGAGGCCGAGCGCTTCCCCCTGCCGCAGGCCGAGTGCAAGCGCCACGGCCCAACGTGCGGAATTGCGGCGACCGTCGGCGGCTCGCAGGAGCCGCTGCACCTCCTCAACGGTGTACGGCTCCACCTCCTCTTCCCGGACGCGGGGTGCCTTGGCGAGTTGGACGGGGTTCCGTCCCAGGTGGCCGCGCCGTACCGCCTCGTTCAGGGCCGTACGGAGGGTGCGGTGAATCTGGTGGATCGTTCCGGCCTTACGGCCGTCGGCCTGCATGTTCCCGTAGAAGCGCTCGATGTGCTCCGGCCTGAGCTTGTCGAGCCGGTGGGCCCCAAGTGCCGGGATCAGGTGCTTCCGTACGGCCACGCCGTATCCGACCATGGTGTTCTCGTTCACGGCGAGGGGCGCGATGGTGTCGATCCAGTGGGTCAACCACATCGTGACGGTCCATGCCTTTCCCGGCTTGGCAAGGGACTTGTCGTCGCGCCGCTTCTCCAGCTCACGGACGGCTGCCGTCACTTCAGCGCGGGTCTTGCGTTCGACATGGCGCCGGTCCGGCTTACCGTCGTCGCGGATACCGACGGTCACGCGGCCGTGCCACTTTCCGTCGTTCCCCTGGTAGATAGACGATCGGCCGTTAGGCTGACGGGTGCGCTTCTTGTCTTCCGCCACGGGCGGACTCCTTCGGGTGAGGGTGAAACAGCCGGAGCGCCACCCCGCAGTGGGGTGGTGCTCCGATGAGGGACGGGTCAGGCCGCGCGCTGTTCAGCGCGGCGACGGGCGAGGTAGGCGGCCGGGGCATCAGCGGGCACGCGCCGGAGCCCGCCGACCATCAGGGACTCCAGCTCTCCGGTGCGGATGAGGGCAAAGCAGGTGGTCCGGCCGATACGGAGGCAGTAGGCAGCCTCTTCGACGGTCAGGAGAACGGGGGCCGGGGCGTCGGCCTCAACGAGCCGGACGGTGTCCACGCTGGCGATGCTCATGCGAGGTCTCCTCGGGGCAGTCCTTCGGGGGGGTCTCTGAGGGGCGCTACTTCCGCTACCGCCGCTACCTTGCAGGTCAGGGGCCTGTTGGAGGTAGCGGGAAGGGGTAGCGGTAGCGGATGGGTAGCGGGGAGGTAGCGGCAACCGGGGCGGGTTGCCGCTACCGCGTTGTTGCTGGTCAGGCCGCGTTTTCGGTGCCGGGTAGCGGAGGTAGCGGACTTTCCGGGGGTGGGGGGCAGTAGCGGGCCCACGCGTCCCACAGATCGGCGGCGTAGTAGCCCTTGAGGACGCTCCCGGCGGCCTTGATGTTGCGGGAGGTGATCGGCTCGTTGTCCGCCGTCATGTACTCCGCGAGCATCTTGGACAGGCGCCGGTTGTCGAGCGGCTTGCCGTGCAGGTCCGCCCACGGCGCGTCATCCAGGGCGTTGAGCCGGTCGAGGATGGCGACGGTGGGAAGGCGGTCGATGCCGACCAGAACGTGATCGCGCAGGTCGGTCAGCAGCCGCACCCCGAGGCTGCCTCTGTCGTTGGCCTTGGACGCGGTCACCAGCGCCACGCACGCGGCGCGGGCCCGGTCGGGCCATTCCCCGCCGGCCGCGTCGGCGATGGCGAGCAGGGGCTCCCACACGTCCGCCGGCCGGTCGGTCACGCCGTCCGGCATCTCCGGCCAGGCCCCCATGACGGAGTCGCGGGCCCGCTCGGTCCACTGCGCAAGCCGGTCCCGCAGGGCGTGTCCTTCCGCTTCGTGCAGGCGTGCACGGAAGGCTTCCACCCGCTCGTTGCGGGCCCGGCGGCGCATGCGGATGATGACCGAGCGGGTCATGATCGTGTCCGGGAGTGCCCCGAGTCCTGCGACCGCGACCGCGCAGTACGAGGGGAATGCCTGCACGGTCTGGTTGCCGCCGTCGCCGATGCACCGGTAGGTGACCCCGGTACGGCGGTGTCCGGCATTGAGGAACCCGCGCAGTTCCTCGTTGTCGCCTGCCTTGGGCCCGAAGATCGTGTCGATTTCGTCGAACAGGATCGTCGGGCGGCCGTTGGGGTTGGACACGGAGCGGAACAGGGCGGCGGCGGACGCGTTCACGGCCGTCATCGGCGCGGGCACGAGGGTTTCGACGACTTCCAGCGCCCGTGACTTCCCCGAGCCCGGTTCCGGCGAGAGGAACGCCAGACGGGGGGTGGAGTCGAAGCAGTCGAGCAGGTGAGCGTGCGCGTCCCACAAGGCGACGGCGACGTAGGCGGCCTCGTGGGGGAAGACGTTGAAGCGGCGGTGGAAGGCTTCCACCTCGTCGAGCAGCGCGGCCCCGTCGATGGTGGGGGTCATGCGGCGGCCCTTCCTTCCTGGTCGTTCCGGCCCGGGCAGGTGGCGCGGTGTGTCTCGTACTCCGTGACCAGCGCGGCCACCGTGCGGGGGCCGGTGGCGGTGCGGGTGCGTCCGCAGGAGCAGGCGTAGGCGGCGGTGGGGGTATCGCCGTAGCGCTTGGACCAGCGGGCCCCGTCGTAGTGGTGGCGGTAGACCGGCGGGGCGTAGATCCGCAGGCCGGGCCGGTCGGGAGTGGGGTTGCCCTGGTCGCCTGTGTGCGGGTCAGAGCTTGCTGGGACGCCCTGACGGGCGGCGACCTTCGGCCCGCCAACGGCCGCCGGATCCGCAGGCCATGGGGCGGCCTGCGGGCCGGGAGGGGTGGTGGGGATGCTCTTCAGGGAGG
>NZ_LJBR01000255.1 GCF_001282115.1 Streptomyces sp. NRRL B-24085
ACCCTCCGAGGCCCTCCCGCCGCCGTCACCGGCAACGGCACGGGCCCCAACACCTCGGCCTCGTCCGGCAGTTCCACCGCCGCGAGGAACTCGGCGAGCGCCTCCCCGGGCCCGGACACCGAGGCCATCCGCGACACCGGAGGAAATCCCAGCTCGGCCCGCTCCCCCAGCTCCCGCACCGCGTGCCCCACCGGGTCCCACCGGACCAGCGCCTGCACCGGCCGCAGCGTGGGCTCGGCGACCACCACCACGGTGCCGCCGGCTCCCTGCGCCCGCACCAGCGCCGCCGCCGCGATCCACCGCCGCAGCGCGTCCTCCGCGGCCCGCAGGTCGGGCCGGCCGAGCATGGCCCAGCCGTCCAGCAGCAGTGCCGCCGCGTACCCGCCCTCGGCGACCGGCTCGGCCCCCGGTGTGCTCACCACCAGGGCCGGCGCCCCGGGCACGGTGTCCAGCACATGCTCACGCCCGGACGTCCGCACCGGAACGGCCGGAAACGCCCGCCCCAGCTCCTCCGCGGTCCGCCGGGCCCCCACGACCTGCGCGCGCAGCCGGAACCCCCCGCACTCCGGGCAGTGCCAGGACTCCTCCTCGCGCCCGCACCACCCGCACCGCAGCGCCGCTGCGGACTCCTGCCCCTCCAGCGGCCCGGCGCAGTGCCGACAGCGCGCGGGGGCCCGGCAGTTGGCGCAGGCCATCCGCGGCACGTACCCCCGCCGCGGCACCTGCACGAGCACCGGCCCGTGCCGCAAGCCCTCCCTGACGGCCTGCCAGGCGAGCGTGGGCAGCCGGGCCGCCCGCGCGGCCTCGTCCCGCGCGAGGTCCTGGTCCCCGACCGTGCGCACCAGGGGAGCCACCGCCCGCACCTGCTCCCGCGAGGCCACGAGCGGCCGGGCCCAGCCGCTCTCCACGAGCTGCGCGGCCTCCACCGTGCAGCTCCAACTCCCCAGCAGGAAGGCGCACTTGTCCTGCGCTGCCCGCAACAGCAGTACCTCGCGCGCATGCGGCTGCGGGGCATGCGGCTCGCTGTGGCTGTCGTCGCCGTCGTCCCAGAGGGCGACGAGACCGAGGTCCCGCACCGGGGCGAACATGGCGGCCCGCGTCCCGACCACGGCCCGTACGGCGCCCCGCCGCACGGCCAGCCACTCCCGGTACCGCTTCTCGGGCCCGGCGTCGGCGGTCAGGACCGCGTGCCGCCCCTCCCCCAGCACCGAGCTCAAGGCGGCGTCGACGCGTGCGACGGCCCGCCCGTCCGGCACGACGACGAGCGCCCCCCGCCCCGAGGCCAGGGTCGCGGCGACGGCCCGCGCCAGCTCCTCGCTCCACTCCGGACCGGGCAGGGCGTTCCACACCGCGCGCGGCGCGCCTCCCGAGGCCAGCGACTCCAGGAAGGCGCCCCCGCGCTCGTACCGCCCCCAGGACGCCGTCTCCGGCGGGGCCGGCGGCGGCAACGGCTCGGGCGAGGGCCGCTGTTCGGCCCTGGCGCTGCGGGGTGGCACCGCGAGCTGGAGCACATCGGCGAGACTTCCCGCATACCGGTCGGCGACGGCCCGCGCGAGTCCCAGCAGCTCCTCGCTGAGCACCGGCTCGGGCGAGACGACCTGGGCGAGCGCCGCCAGCGGCCCGGAGTAGTCGGACTCGGCGAGCCGTTCGACCAGGAACCCGTCGATCAGCCCCCCGCCCTCACGCCGCCCCTCCCGGACGC
>NZ_LJBR01000256.1 GCF_001282115.1 Streptomyces sp. NRRL B-24085
GCCCTTGGCCCCGGCCCTCCCCACCCCCGACTCGGGCTACGACTCGAAGGTCATCCAGGTGCTCGCCTTCGCCCGTTCCCAGATCGGCAAGCCCTGCGTCTGGGGCGCGGCGGGCCCGGGGTCGTACGACAACTCCGGTCTCACCCAGGCCGCCTGGAGGGTCGCCGGCGTGTCCCTCCCCCGCACCTCGCTCGGTCAGGCGAGCGCCGGCACGGCCGTACCGCTGTACGCGATGCAACCCGGCGACCTCGTCTTCTTCCACGACGACTTCAGCCATGTGGGCCTGTGCACCGGCAACGGCATGATGATCCACGCGCCGGGCCCGGGGGCATCCATCCGCGAGGAGTCGATCTACCCGACCGGCGAGTCGATCATCCGCGGCGCGATTCGGCCCGCCTGACCCGTCACGCGCTCGCGGTGCGGCGGGCAGGCCCTCACCCTCGACGACCGACCCGTGATCGTCGGCGCGTCGCGACCGGCGGCCGGGGGTGAGAGAAGCCTGGGCCCGCCACTGTCCCGCGCCGCCGGAGAACCACCACCCGGTGTTCGACCCGGCGCCGGGCCTGGGCCAGGAGGCGCCCGACCGGTGGGGCAGGGCCGTGGGGGCCGCCGGTCCCCCGCGCCGGCGGCCCCCACGAGTCGCGGCCGGCGCGGCCGTCCCCGCGGGGACAGGCGTATCCGTCGGACCGCCCTCCCCCACTGCGGCCCGCCGGAGCTTCGATGTGCTGGAGTACATGCGAGAACGTCGATGTTGCTCGGATGAAGTGTGGGTCAGCGAGGTACTGGGCCGGTATGGGTACAACTGCGTATGAGCGGATGCTGTCGGTCGCCGTGGCCGCGCTCCACGAACGCGACCCTGAGCGGCTGTGGCCCCTGCTGGCGGCCGAACTGCCGGTCCTGTGCGGCGGTGACGCCCTGATCTACAAGCTGGACGACTGGAACGAGAACGAGGGCACGCTCGGGCTCTCCCCCGGGGCCGACGCCGAGTTCACCTCGCTCGGCGACGAGGAGACCGGACTGCTGCGCGCGGGTTACCCGTTGGCCGGGCACTACGCGGGCGGACCGGACCGGGCGCCGGTCACCGCGCGCCGGGTGGCGGGCCGTTCCTGGGCCGGGAGCCCGACCGCGCGGCTGCTCGACGACCTCCTGGACGTCGACCACGTCCTGGGGATCCCGCTGCCGCAGTCGACCACTCCCGTCACCGGGTGCATGGTGTACCGCTCCGGGCGGGACTTCACCGACGACGAGCTGCGGCTGGCCGAGCAGGTGCAGCCGCTGCTGGCCGCGGTCGAGCAGCAACGGCAGCTCCTGCGGCGCCTGAACGTTCCTTCCGAGGAGGCGGCCGACCTGGCGCTCACTCCCCGGGAGACGACGGTGCTGCTCTTGCTCGGCGACGCCCTGACGGCCGTCTCGATCGGCCGCAGGCTCGGAATATCCGAGCGCACGGTCCACAAGCACATCGCGAACATCTACCGCAAGCTCGGCACGCACGACCGCGTCAGCACGGTGCTGCACGCCCAGCGGCTCGGCCTGGTCCCTACGGCACCGGGGGCCCGCCCTTGAGGCGTTCCAGGTCGGAGGGGCGGACCTGGATGACCACGACGGCGATGAGGGCGGCGAGCACGGTGAAGATCGCGGCGACGACGAAAGCGGCCGAGACACCCGCGGTCAGGACCTCGTCGCCCCAGGAGCCCGGCAGTTCGCCGGTGCGGGCGAAGAGCCTGCGTTCGGCCGGGGTGGCCTGGGCGAGGAAGCGCGGGACCTGCTTCTCCGCCTCGTTGGTGCTGGCCGTGCCGAACATGGTGACCAGGATGGACAGTCCGAGGGAACCGCCCACCTGCTGGGTGGCGTTGAGGAGCCCGGAGGCCGCGCCGGTCTCCTCGGTGGGCACGTTGGACAGCGCCATCAGGGTCAGCGACACGAACTCCATGCCCATGCCGAGGCTGAACACGAGCATCGGCCCGAGCACACTGCCGGCGTAGGTGGAGTGCACATCGGTCAGGGTCAGCCAGGCGAGACCGGCCGCCGCGAGGATCGCGCCGCCCACCATGAAGGGCTTGGGCCCGTAGACGGGCAGGAACCGCGAGGCGAGACCGGCACCGAGCGCGATGACCGCGCTGACCGGCAGGAACGCGAACCCGGTCGCCAAGGGGCTGAAGTCCAGGACGTTCTGCACGAAGAGCGTCAGGAAGAAGAACATGCCGAAGATGGCGGCCGCGAGGCAGAGCATGATGCCGTAGGTGCCCGCACGGTTGCGGTCGGCGAACATGTGCAGCGGGGTGATCGGCTGCCGGGACCGCTTCTCGACCAGCACGAACACCACGAGGAAGACCACCGCCGCGGCGAACGAGGCCAGGGTGAGGGCGTCCCGCCAGCCTTCCTGGGCGGCCCGGATGAAGCCGTACACCAGCAGCACCATGCCCGCGGTGGCGGTCAGCGCCCCGGTGATGTCGAAGTGTCCGGGGTGCCGCTCCGACTCGCGGATCCAGCGGGGCGTGGCGAGCGCGATGAGCAGTCCGATGGGGACGTTGACGAACAGCACCCACCGCCAGTTCAGCCACTCGACGAGGACTCCGCCGGCCAGCAGTCCGATCGCGCCGCCGCCGGCCGACACCGCCGCGAAGACACCGAAGGCCCGGTTGCGTTCGGGGCCTTCGCGGAAGGTCGTGCTCACCAGGGAGAGCGCGGTCGGGGAGGCGATGGCGCCGCCGACGCCCTGGAGGGCGCGCGCGGCGAGGAGTTGGCCCTCGTTCTGGGCGAGCCCGCCGAGCAGGGAGGCAAGCACGAACAGCAGCACGCCGACGACGAACATACGGCGTCTGCCGAGGATGTCGCCGGTCCGGCCGCCGAGCAGCAGCAGTCCGCCGAAGGTGAGGGTGTACGCGTTGACCACCCAGGCCAGGCTGGTGGTGGAGAAGTCCAGGGAGCGCTGGATGTCCGGGAGCGCGATGTTCACGATGGTGATGTCGAGCACCACCATGAGCTGGCAGGACGCGATGACCAGCAGCGCCATGGCGTTTCCGCCCCCGCCGGAGTCCGGTGGGGTGGTCCGTGGTGCAGAACTCGCCTGCGGGTCGGTGCTCATAATCTCCGTTCGACGGTACGCCCCTGTCGCGTCCGTCACCACCGGAGGACGTGGCACTCCCAGGCCGCCAGGGACACGAACAGACCGGAGCCGGTCAGTTCGTCTCCGTCACGGTCGTGCACCGCCCCGGTGAGCAGGTCGGTGGCCCGGCACGCACGGCCTCTGAGGTCGTCCCACGGCAGGGGCAGCCGCGCCCGGGCCGGACGGCCGGAGTCGTTGACGACGACGAGGTGGCGGGCGTCGGCGTGCGTCCAGGTCCAGGCGAGCAGGTGGTGGTGGGTGTCGTCGTCCGGGAGGCCCCGCGGGGTCAGGAGCCGCCACTCGCCCCGGCGTACGGAGGCCGCGGCGGGCAGCAGCCGGGCGTAGAAGTCGCGCAGGGGCTCGTCGGCGGGCTCCTGCGGCCTGCGCCTCAGGAACACCGGGGGCCGTACCCGGCGGCCGTCGAACTGGCCCTCGTGCCAGAGCGTGGCGCCGGGCAGGGTCGCGACGGCCACGGCCGCCGCCCGTCCCCGGTTGCCGGGCAGGGCGGCGGCGGCCCGGGGTTCGTCGTGGTTCTCCAGGAAGCGGACGAGGCCGTGCTGGTGGGCGAGGTCCGCGTCGAGATGGGCGCGGACGGAGCCGGCGTCCTCGTGCAGGAGGCGGTCGTGGAGGCGCTTGTCGTAGCAGTGGTCGAAGCCCTGTTGCCGGAGGGCGTGTTCGAGGTCCCAGTAGGCCTCGGCGACGAAGAGGAGGCCGGGGTGGCGGGCCCGGACGCGTGGGATGACGTACGGCCAGAAGTCCTCGGCGGGGGCCGTGCCCGCGCGGTCTCCCCAGGTCCTTGCGAAGACGTCGTTCATCATCAGCATGGCCATGTCGCAGCGCACGCCGTCGGCCTGGTCGCCGATGGCCACGAGGGTCGCGACGGTCGCCTCCCTGAGGGCGTCGCTGAAGGCGTCGAGCTGCACGACGTCGGGCCAGGGCGGGAAGTAGGGGTCGCGGCCGCGGGCGTGGATCCCTCCCCCGGTCTCGATGAAGTCGGCCGGCGCCCGGGCCAGGTCGTCGCTGGTGCCCCGGACCAGGCGGTCAGGGTCCGAGGTGAGCCAGGGGTGGTCGGGTGCCACGTGGTTGGGGACGTGGTCGAGGATCAACCGCACTCCGCGGGCCGCCAGTTGGGCGCGGGCGGCGGCCAGTCCGTCCGGGCCGCCGAGGGAGGCGTCCACGACGTAGTCGCGCACGCAGTACGGCGACCCGGCGATGTCCGCCTCGGTCAGGTCGGGCAGGGCCGCGCGGAAGGAGTCCATGAGGCCCCGGTCGCGCAGGGCGATCTCCCGTCCGGCCGGGCTGCGTTCCCACACGCCCATCAGCCACACGGTGTCGACGCCGGGCGGTGCGACGGCGTCCCACGCCTCGCCGGGCACGTCACCCAGGGTGACGGGGCGGTCGTAGCGGCGGCTCAACTCGCCCAGCCAGACAAGGGTGTTGATCTCGTGGATCACTGTCATGACAAGGGCTCCTCCCCGTCACCGCCAGATCGACGGCTCAGGCGATCTCGACCAGCAGGTCACCGCCCTCCACCTGCTGGATCCTGTTGATGGCGAGGCGGGAGACCCGGCCGGCCTTCGCAGCGGTGATGGAGGCCTCCATCTTCATGGCCTCGATGGTGGCGACGGTGGCTCCGGCCGCCACCTCGTCGCCCTCGGAGACCGCGAGCGTGACCACTCCGGCGAACGGGGCGGCGACGTGGCCGGCGTTGGAACGGTCGGCCTTCTCCGTGGCAGGGATGTCCGAGGAGACGGCGGCATCACGGATCTGGATGGGCCGCAACTGGCCGTTGAGCGTGGACATCACCGTGCGCATGCCCCGCTCGTCGGCCTCGCCGATGGCCTCCAGGGCGATGAGGAGCCGCACGCCGGGTTCCAGGTCGACGGCGTACTCCTTGCCCGGGCGCAGGCCGTAGAAGAAGTCCTTGCTGTCCAGGAGGCTGGTGTCGCCGTAGGACTGGCGGTGGGCCTCGAACTCGCGGGTCGGGCCGGGGAACAGAAGCCGGTTGAGGGTCGAGCGGCGGTCCTTCTCCAGGCCGGTGCGGTCCTCGGCGTCCAGCTCCTGGACCGGCTTGGCGTCGGCGCGGCCCTGGAGCGCCTTGCTGCGGAAGGGCTCGGGCCAGCCGCCGGGCGGGGTGCCGAGCTCGCCGCGCAGGAAGCCGATCACCGAGTCGGGGATGTCGAAGCGGTCCGGGGTCTCCTCGAACTCCTTCGGCGTCACCCCGGCCCCGACCAGGTGCAGGGCCAGGTCGCCGACCACCTTGGACGACGGGGTGACCTTGACCAGGTGACCGAGGATGCGGTCGGCGGCCGCGTACATCGCCTCGATGTCCTCGAACCGGTCGCCGAGGCCGAGCGCGACGGCCTGGGTGCGCAGGTTGGAGAGCTGGCCGCCGGGGATCTCGTGGTCGTAGACGCGTCCGGTCGGCGAGGCGAGACCCGCCTCGAAGGGGGCGTAGACGCGGCGGACGCTCTCCCAGTACGGCTCCAGGTCGCCGACCGCGCGCAGGTCCAGGCCGGTGGGCCGGTCGGAGTGGTCGGTCGCGGCGACGATCGCGGAGAGGGAGGGCTGCGAGGTGGTGCCGGCCATGGAGGCCACGGCACCGTCGACCGCGTCGGCGCCCGCCTGGATCGCGGCCAGGTAGGTGGCGAGCTGGCCGCCCGCGGTGTCGTGGGTGTGGATGTGCACCGGCAGGTCGAACTCGCGGCGCAACGCCGAGACGAGCTTGGCCGCGGCGGGGGCCCGGAGCAGGCCCGCCATGTCCTTGACGGCCAGGACGTGGGCGCCCGCGTCGACGATCTGCTCGGCGAGGCGCAGGTAGTAGTCGAGCGTGTACAGGCGTTCGTTCGGGTCCGACAGGTCGGAGGTGTAGCACAGGGCGACCTCGGCGATCGAGGTGCCGGTGGCGCGTACGGCGTCGATGGCGGGGCGCATCTGGCTGACGTCGTTGAGGGCGTCGAAGATGCGGAAGATGTCGATGCCGGTCTCGGCGGCCTCCTGCACGAAGGCGTCGGTCACCTCGGTCGGGTACGGGGTGTAGCCGACGGTGTTGCGGCCGCGCAGCAGCATCTGGAGGCAGATGTTGGGGACGGCCTCGCGCAGCGCGGCGAGCCGCTCCCAGGGGTCCTCGGCGAGGAAGCGCAGGGCCACGTCGTAGGTGGCGCCGCCCCAGCACTCCAGGGAGAGCAGCTCGGGCAGGGTGCGGGCGACCGCGGGGGCCACGGCGAGCATGTCCTTGGTGCGCACCCGGGTGGCGAGCAGGGACTGGTGGGCGTCGCGGAAGGTGGTGTCGGTGACGCCGATGGTCGGCGACTCGCGCAGCCACCGGGCGAAGCCCTCGGGGCCCAGCTCGACGAGCTTCTGCTTGGAGCCCGCGGCCGGCTCCGTGGCCGTGTCGACGCGCGGCAGCTTGGAGACCGGGTCGATCAGCTCGGGCCGCTCGCCGTGCGGCTTGTTGACCGTCACGTCGGCCAGGTAGGTGAGCAGCTTGGTGCCGCGGTCGGCGGACTGACGGGCCGTCAGCAGGTGGGGGCGCTGCTCGATGAACGACGTGGTGACGTTGCCCGCCTGGAAGTCCGGGTCGTCGAGCACCGCCTGGAGGAACGGGATGTTGGTGGCCACACCACGGATGCGGAACTCGGCGACGGCACGCCGGGCCCGGTTGACGGCGGTGGTGAAGTCCCGTCCCCGGCAGGAGAGTTTGACCAGCATCGAGTCGAAGTGGGCGCTGATCTCGGTACCGGCGTGGGTGGTGCCGCCGTCGAGGCGGATGCCGGAGCCGCCGGGTGAGCGGTAGGCGCTGATGCGGCCGGTGTCCGGGCGGAAGCCGTTGGCGGGGTCCTCGGTGGTGATGCGGCACTGGAGGGCGGCGCCGTGGAGCCGGACCGTGTCCTGGGAGAGTCCGAGGTCGGCGAGGGTGGCGCCGGCGGCGATGCGGAGCTGGGCCTGGACGAGGTCGACGTCGGTGACCTCCTCGGTGACCGTGTGCTCGACCTGGATGCGCGGGTTCATCTCGATGAAGACGTGGTTGCCGTCGCGGTCGAGGAGGAACTCCACGGTGCCCGCGTTGCGGTAGCCGATCTCGCGGGCGAAGCGCACGGCGTCGGCGCAGATCCGGTCGCGCAGCTCCGGGTCGAGGTTGGGCGCGGGGGCCAGCTCGATGACCTTCTGGTGGCGGCGCTGGACCGAGCAGTCCCGCTCGTAGAGGTGGATGACGTTGCCCTGGCCGTCGGCGAGGATCTGCACCTCGATGTGGCGGGGCTCGACGACGGCCTTCTCCAGGAAGACGGTCGAGTCGCCGAACGCGGAGGCGGCCTCGCGCGCCGCGGCCTCGATGGACTCGCGGAGCTGCGCGGGGTCCTCGACCCGGCGCATGCCGCGTCCGCCGCCACCGGCGACGGCCTTCACGAACACCGGGAAGCCGATGTCGTCGGCGGCCCTGACCAGCTCGTCCACGTCGTCGGAGGGCGCCGAGGAGCCGAGGACCGGTACGCCGGCGGCGCGGGCGGCGGCGACCGCGCGGGCCTTGTTGCCGGTCAGTTCGAGGATGTCGGCGCTGGGGCCGACGAAGGTGATGCCCGCCTCCTCGCAGGCCCGCGCGAGCTCGGGGTTCTCGGAGAGGAAGCCGTAGCCGGGGTAGACGGCGTCGGCGCCGGCCTGGCGGGCGGCGCGGATGATCTCGTCGACGGAGAGGTAGGCCCGCACGGGATGGCCCGGTTCGCCGATCTCGTAGGCCTCGTCGGCTTTGAGTCGGTGCAGTGAGTTGCGGTCCTCGTGGGGGAAGACGGCGACCGTCCGCGCGCCCACCTCGTAGCCGGCGCGAAACGCCCGGATCGCGATCTCACCACGGTTGGCGACCAGTACCTTGCGGAGCATTCCCGTTCCCTTCGGCCTGCCGGTGACGCCCCCATGTTCTCGGCAAAGGCGGCCGGTGGCCATGAGAGTCAGGTCACGTGTCGCGGACG
Organism: Streptomyces sp. NRRL B-24085; assembly: GCF_001282115.1. Classification (GTDB taxonomy): domain Bacteria; phylum Actinomycetota; class Actinomycetes; order Streptomycetales; family Streptomycetaceae; genus Streptomyces. The sequence continues at coordinate 8,071 of NZ_LJBR01000256.1, forward strand.
GTTTGGGGATGATTCGCGCAGGTACGGCGGTTGTCGCTCAGGACAGGACGCCGCCGTACCAGGGAGTGGACATGGGCTTCGTTCAGGAGTGGGAGGAGTGGCACCGGCAGAAGGAGGCGGTGCTCTCCGGACCGCACGGGTTCCTCGCGATCACCGGCCTGCACTGGCTGAGCCCGGAGCCGAGCCGCTTCGAGGACGCCCCCGGCACCTGGTCGGCCGGCGCCGAAGGGGTGGTGGTCGAGCTGGACGAGGGTGAGGAGCTGACCGTCGACGGGCAGGTCGTGCGGGGCAGGCACGACTTCGGAGTGATCGCCGAGCGGGACAGCGTGTACGCCGACTGGGGCGAGGCGCGCCTGGAGATCGCCAAGCGGGGCGGCAACGACATCCTGCGCCCCCGCCACCCCGGCAGCGCCCTGCGTACGGCCTTCACGTACACGCCCGCCTACGCGCCGGACCCGCGCTGGGTGGTCGAGGGCCGTTTCCTGCCGTACGAGGAGCCGCGCCCGGTGACCGTGGGGGCCGCCGTGGAGGGGCTGGAGCACGTCTACGACTCGCCCGGGCAGGTCGAGTTCGAGCTGGAGGGCGCACGGCACCGGCTGACCGCGTTCAACGGGCGGGGCCCCGGCGCCCTGATGGTGCTGTTCACCGACAGGACCTCGGGCGTGACGACGTACGCGGCGAACCGCTCCCTCCAGATCGCCGCGCCCGACGCGGACGGCCGGGTCACGATCGACTTCAACCGCGCGGGGAACCTGCCCTGCGCCTACACCGACCTGGCGACCTGCCCGCTGCCGCCCGCCGGGAACCGGCTGCCGGTCGCGGTCGAGGCGGGCGAGCGGATCCCCCTGGAGCGGGGCGGGCGGCCCTGATCACTGCACGGTTCCGGTGAAGGGGGTCACCGGACGGTCCAGGCGCTCCCCGTCCACGGTGATGTCGACGGCCTCGTTGTAGAAGGCGAGGAGTCCCTTGACGGCGCCCACGGCGGGGAGCGGGTCGGGGTAGCTCCAGACGATGTTCGTGTGGGCCCCCACCGACCAGTACTCGGCGGTGCCCTTGTAGGGGCAGCCGGTGCGGTGGTCGGTGGCGTCGAGGAGGTCACGGCGGACGTCCTCGCGCGGGACGTAGTAGCGCGTGGGCAGGCCGGTCTCGAAGAGCAGGACGGGCCGGCGGGTGTCGGCGACGAGCGTCCCGTCGACCTCGACCTGGACGTGCCGGCTGCTGGGCATGGCGTCGACGCGTTTGTGCGGGTCACGGGGGTGGATGAAGATCTCTTCCTCCTCCTCGTACCAGTGGTCGAGGCCGGTCCCCCAGCGCCGGAACCACGCGAAGGCGATGTGGTCGGCGAGATCGGCGGCCCGGAAGGTCCAGGCGGCGTTCTCGACGAGTCCGCCGTCGGCCGCCAGGTCGTAGAAGACCTGTGATCCGGTGTGGGTGCCGGTCGCCGGGTTCTTGGCGGGGCGCAGCAGGTCCTCGCGGACGTCGGCGCGCGGGAAGGCGTACAGCGGGACGGGGACGTCCGGCTCCCAGACGAGGACGGGGTGCCGGCTGTCGACGACCGTGACGTCTCCCTTGCGGCCGCGCACCCAGCGCTCGCTGGGCTCCCACAGCAGCCCTTCCGGGGTGGTCCGTACCTCTCGTGCGGTGGGGAACGTGCTCATGAGCGTCTCTCCCTTCACCTCTTCGGGCAGTTCACCCCTTCGGGCGGTTCACCTTTTGAGGAAGTCGGTCAGTCCCGTCAGGAGCCGGTCGACGTCGTCCAGGTCGTTGTAGGGGGCGAGCCCGACGCGCAGGCCGCCGCTGTCGCCGAGGCCGAGCCGGCGGGAGGCCTCGACGGCGTAGAAGGAGCCCGCCGGGGCCTGCACGCCGCGTTCGGCGAGGAAGCCGTACGCGTCGGCCGTGCTGTGGTGCTCGAAGGTGAGCAGGACGGTCGGGGTGCGGTCGGCGGCCCGGGAGTGGACGGTGACGCCGTCGAGCGCGGCCAGCCCCTCGTCGATGCGGGTGCGCAGGACGTGTTCGTGGGCTTCGAGGGCGGCGAACCCGGCGGCCAGCCGCTCCCGACGGCTGCCGGTGGCGTCCGGGTCGAGCCGTTCGGCGAGGAAGTCGACCGCCGCCGCCGTGCCGGCGAGGAACTCGTAGGGCAGTGTGCCCAGTTCGAAGCGCTCGGGGACGGCGTCGGTGGAGGGCAGGAGCTTGTCCGGGCGCAGGGTCTCCAGCAACTCCGGGCGGGCGGCGAGGACTCCGTGGTGCGGGCCGAGGAACTTGTACGGGGAGCACACGAAGAAGTCCGCGCCGAGTTCCTCCGTGTCGACCAGGGAGTGGGCGGTGTGGTGGACGCCGTCCACGTACACGAGCGCGCCGGCCTCGTGGGCCGCGGCGGCGATCGCGGGGATGTCGGGGCGGGTGCCGATCAGGTTGGAGGCGGCCGTGACGGCGACGAGCCGGGTACGACCGGACAGCACGGCCCGGATGGCGTCGACCGTCAACTCCCCCGTCTCCGGGTCGAATTCGGCCCAGCGCACGGTGGCGCCCGACTGGACCCAGGGGCGGATGTTGGCGTCGTGGTCGAGGCTCGTGACGATCACCTCGTCGCCGGGCGACCACGTCCTGGCGAGGGTGCGCGAGAAGTCGTAGGTGAGCTGGGTGGCGCTGCGGCCGAAGACGATGCCCGCCGGGTCCGCCCCGAGCAGGTCGGCCATGGCGCGGCGGGCCCCGGTGACGATCCGTTCGGCGTTGCGCTCCCCCACGGTGATCCGCCCCCGGTTGGACAGGGGCTGCGCCAGCGCGTCGGCGATGGCCCGGACGACCGGTTCGGGGGTCTGGGTGCCACCGGGGCCGTCGAAGTGGGCGGTGCCGGCCGACAGGGCCGGGAAGTGGGAGCGGAGGGCGTCGATGTCGTACGTCACGGGGGCTCCTCGGTCCGGCCGGTTGCGGTGGTCTCAGCGTGTCACGCCGTGCGCAGGCTCTCGCGGTGGGCCCGGTTGGTGGCCATGAGCCGGTCGAGGGCGTCCCGGGTGCGGATCAGGTCCGCGATGTGCTCGGAGAGCCGGTCGCGCTCCTCGGCCATGCGCACCAGCGCGGCGTCGGACGTCTCCGCGCTGGGTGACTCGACGCACGGCAGGAGTTCGGCGATCGTACGGCTGGACAGTCCGGCCGCGTACATCCGCTGGAGGAAGACCACGCGCTCGACCGCGGTCTCCGTGTAGTGCCGCTGCCCGCTCGCGCTGCGCGTGCTGGCGAGCAGGCCCTGCTCCTCGTAGTAGCGCAGGGCCCGGACGCTGACCCCGGCCCGTGCCGACAGCTCACCGATGCGCATGTGTTCCTCCCTGGCGGGCTTGACCCTCACGTCGACGTCAGGTTTTAGCGTAACCGCGTGCCCGGGTCACGGGCATGACGGATCACTAAGGAGACATGACGTGACGACGCTTTTCACCGGTTTCCGGCTCGGCGGACTGCGGCTGCCCAACCGGGTGGTCATGGCCCCGATGACCAGGGTGCGGGCCGCCGAGGGCGGTCTGGCGACACCGTCGATGGCGCGCTACTACGCCCAGCGGGCCACGGCCGGCCTGATCGTCACCGAGGGGGTGCAGCCGAGCCTGGTGGGACAGTCCAACCCGGGCACGCCGGGGCTGCACACCGACGAGCAGGCGGCCTCGTGGCGCCAGGTGACCGAGGCCGTGCACACCAACGGGGGCCGGATCTTCGCGCAGATCATGCACGGCGGCCGGGTCTCGCACCCGGACACCAACGGTCTGCGGCCCGTCGGGCCCTCGGCCGTCCCGGCCGCCGGCGAGGTCTTCACACCCACGGGACCGCAGCCCGCGCCGGTGCCGCGGGCGCTGGAGACGGCGGAGGTCCCCGAGCACGCCGCCTCGTACGCCGAGGCCGCGCGCCGCGCGGTCGACGCCGGCTTCGACGGGGTGGAACTGCACGGCGCCAACGGCTACTTGATCTCGCAGTTCCTCTCCTCCAACGCCAACCTGCGCACGGACCGCTACGGCGGCTCGGTGGCCGGCCGGATCCGGTTCGCCGTCGAGGCGGCCGCCGCGACCGTGGACGCGGTGGGCGCGGAGCGGACCGGAATCCGGCTCTCACCGGGCGGCACGTTCTGGGGGGTCGAGGAGTCCGACGTCCCCGAGCTGTACACCGCGCTGCTGACCGAGCTGTCCGGACTCGGACTGGCCTACGTCCATCTGGAGGCCACCGCCCCGGAGGAGACCCTCGTCGCCCTGCGCCGGGCCTGGCCGGGCGCGCTCGTCATGAACCCGGTGCAGCCGATGGGCGCCAAGCAGACCGGCCGCTCCGAGGCCGACCACTGGCTGGGTCTCGGCGCCGACCTCATCAGCTTCGGCCGCGCCTTCATCGCCAACCCGGACCTGGTCGAGCGACTGCGCACCGGACTGCCGATCGCCCCGGCCGACGAGGCCACCTACTTCCAGGGCGGCGACAACGGCTACCTCACTTATCCCGCATACCAGTACACGGCGTGACGCCCGGGCGGCGAGGACACCACGAAAGGGTAACGAAGGTCAACCGAAGGCAATGCCGGGTGGTCTAGCCCGGCATGAAGATCTCTTTCCTGCTCCACAACGCCTACGGGATCGGAGGGACCATCACCACCACGTTCAACCTGGCCCAGGCCCTGGCCGATCGGCACGAGGTGGAGATCGTCTCCGTGCTCCGGCACCGGGAGCTGCCCAACTTCGTGCTGGACCCCCGGGTTTCGCTGCGGCCGCTGGTCGATCTCAGACAGGAGAAGGAACACCCCTCGCACCTGAGACCGGCGCGGGTGTTCCCGCGGTCCGAGTACCGGTACGGGCAGTACAGCGAACTGACGGACCAGCGGATAGCGGAGGCCCTCGCCGGCATCGACGCGGACGCGGTGATCGGCACCCGGCCCGGGCTCAATGTGCATCTCGCGGTCCAGGCGCCGCCGCACGTCGCCCGGATCGGGCAGGAACACCTCACACTGGACAACCACTCGCCACGGTTGCGCACCGCGCTGCGCCGGGCCTACCGCGGCCTCGACGTGCTCACCACGGTCACCGAGGCCGACGCCACCGCGTACCGGCGCCGGATGCGGCTGCCCGGCGTACGCGTGGAGGCACTGCCCAACAGCGTGCCGGATCCGGTGCTGCCGGCCGCGGACGCCTCCGCCAAGGTGGTGGTCGCGGCCGGCCGGCTGGTCCGGGTGAAGCGGTACGACCTGCTCGTCGAGGCCTTCGCCGCGGTCGCCGCCGCGCATCCGGACTGGCAACTGCGCATCTACGGCAAGGGCGAGGAACACGACCGGCTGCGGCGGCTCATCACCGACCTCCGGCTGTGGAACAACGTCTTCCTGATGGGGCCCGCGGCCCCGATGGAGGCGGAGTGGGTCAAGGGCTCGATCGGGGTGGCCGCCTCCGACTTCGAACCCTTCGGCATGACCATCGTCGAGGCGATGCGCTGCGGGCTGCCCGTGGTGAGCACCGACTGCCCCCACGGGCCCCGCGAGATCATCGCGGACCGGGTCGACGGCCGGCTGGTGCCGGTCGGGGACCGGGACGCGATGGCGGCGGCCCTGCTGGAGCTGGTCGGGAACGACGAACTGCGCCGCCGGATGAGCCGGGCGGCCCTGGAGAACGCCCGCCGGTTCGCCCCCGGTCCGGTCGTGGAACAGGCCGAGCGGCTCATCGCGGAGGCCGTCGCGGCGCGGGCGGCGGGCCGGCCGGTCGTGCGGGAGCGTCAGCGCGGAACGCTGACCGCCCGGGGCTCCGCCGCCAGGGACACCGCGCTGGTCGCGGCGAGCGGCGCGCTGCGCCTCGTACGGAAGGGACGGTCATGACCACACCACGCACCGGTTGCGCGATCGACGCGGAGGGCCGGATCACCTTCGAGCTGCCGGCGGCACCCGGGCACCGGCTGCTGCTGCGGCTGCGCCCGAAGAAGGGGCAGCCCGAGGACACCCTGCACGTCCTCGACCTGGACCCCGCGGGCGAGGGGCGCGCCCGGGCCGTCCTGGGCACGGACCCCGAGCTCGCCGAGGGCCGGTGGGACGTGTACCTGCTGGACGGTACCGAGCGCACGCGTCTGCGGCCCGGCCCCCGCGACCTGCGGGCCCTGGTCGACGGGCATCTGCGGGAGCGGCAAGGACCGCTGGCCGTGCGGGTCCCCTATGTCACCAAGGACGGCTACCTCGCGCTGCGGACCTGGGTGCGGCCGGCGCACGCGGAGGCCGGCCGCGTGGACGTCACGGGCGGGACGCTGCGGTTCGAGGCCCGGCTGCACGGTGCCGCGCTGTCGGACGGCGCCGAGGTGCGGCTGCGGCTGCGCCGCGGCGAAGGAGCCGTCCGCACCCTTGAGCCGCTGGCAGCGGAGGACGGCCGGAGCTTCTCCTTCACTGTCGACGACCCGACCCTGGACCCCGGCATCTGGGACCTGTTCGTCCGTCCCGCTGCGGGCGCCCCGATGATCCGGCTCGCGCGTCTGCTGGACGACGTGGCGGACCGCAAGCACGTCTTCGTCTACCCCGGCGCCACGGCCGGCAGCGTCGAGGTGCGGCCGTACTACACGGTCGACAACGACCTGTCCCTGGAGGTGACCCGGGCCGGCTGAGACTCGGCGCGCGTTCGTGCCGTCAGCCCCAGAGCACGTGCAGGGTGGGCGGCTTGCGGAAGACCAGGCCGTGCGGGGCGGCCGGGCGGTCCGGGTCGAGGCGGAGGCCGGGGAGCCGGTCGAGCAGGTGCCGCAGGGCGACGCGGGTCTCCAGGCGGGCCAGGTGGGCGGCGAGGCAGTAGTGGGGTCCGTGCGCGAAGGCCAGGTGGAGGCGGGCGTTGGCGCGGCGGACGTCGAAGCGGTCGGGGTCGGGGAAGACGGCGGGGTCACGGTTGGCGCCGGCCAGGGAGACCGTGACGAGGTCGCCCCGGCGGATCGTGGCCGGGCCGAGAGCGGTGTCACGGGTGGCGTAGCGGTCGACGACGGCCGCGCCCGGTTCCAGGCGCAGCGACTCCTCGATCGCCCCGTCGAGCAGCCCGAAGTCCGCCTGGACCAGAGCCAGTTGATCGGGATGGCGGAGGAGGTGCAGCAGCGCGTTGGTGATCATCCCCTCGGTGGTCTCGATGCCGCCGAACATCAGCACCGCGGCGTTGGAGGCCACTTCCGGCAGCGCCAGCCGGTCGGCCGCGCGGGTCAGGAGCGAGGAGTCGGCCCCTTCGGCGACCGTGGCCTCGACCGCCCGCCGCAGTTGCGCGTACGCCTCCGGACCCGCGGGCCCCGCCGCCAGGCCCGCCGTGAGGTCCGAGACGGACCGCACGATGGCGTCGTACCAGGAGAGCACCGTGTCGGTGCCGGCGCCCGCCAGCCCGAGCGCCTCGGTGACGACGGCGACGGCGAGCGGGCCGGCGAAGGCGCGGCGCAGTTCGGCGGCGCCCGCCGGTTCCAGCGCGGTGACGAGCCGGTCGGTCTCCCGCTCGATGAACTCCGCGAAACCGTCCCGCACTTCACGGGGCCGGAAGGGTGCGGTGAACGGCTCGCGGTGGCGGGTGTGTTCCGCACCGTCCAGGGAGAGCATGCTCGGGCCGACGATCCGGGCGGTCGAGAAGCGGGGGTCGTCGACGGTGAAGGTCTCGGCGTCCCGCATCACGTCGAGCGCGAGATCGCGGCGGGTCACCAGCCAGCCGTTCAGTTCGGGCAGCCACGACACCGGTTCGCACGCGCGGAGTTCGGCCAGACGCGGGTGCGGATCACTGGCGAGCCGGGCCGTCGTGGTGGCGGCGCCGAGCGGGAATCCGATCACGCCCCAGGCTAACCCGGCACAAACCACGTGACGGATCCGCGGGGAGGGGCTTACGCTGCTCCACGATGACGACTCACACTCCTGAACGATTGGGGGTCCCGTCCGCGCAAGGTGAGCGCTGATGCTCCCTTCGACCACGGACGAGGACATCCGTACCTCCTTCTGGCCGCGCGTGCGCGAGTTCGCCGTGCCGGCCCCCATGATCGAGACCGCGACCGCCCGTCGCCTCGCCGGGGACTGGGCGGGGGCGTGCGCCGCCGCCGGTTTCGACGTCGACCTCAACCTCCGTGCCGTGGCGCGCGGTCACGGCCGGGACCTGGCGTCCCGGGTCCGGTCCGATCTGCGCGCCCTCGCACCCGATTTGCTGCGCTGGCACATGCCGAGGGTCGCCCCGGACGGGCTGCTGCGGCCCGGGGTGACCCTGACGCTGGCGCGGTACGGCACCGCCGAGGGCCCCGTGCACCTGGTGGCCCGGACTGCGCCCGCCTGGGCGGACGCCGGGCAGCGTGTCAGCCTCGCGCTGTGGTCCCGGTCCACGGCGGACGCCGTGGGGCATCCGCACCCGCGCCCGAACCGGCGCTTCCGGCTGGACCTGCACCGGCATCTGTGGGACGCGTCGAGAGCCGGGGAGTTGCGGGGACGGTCGGGGGCCGACGGTCCCCCACCGCGGTCGTACGACCAGCAATGTCCCCTTTTCCCAACGGAGTTGGCGGTGCCGTCCGCCTGTGCCGTGGACCGTTGGGCGGCCGAGGCCCGGACACTGCTCGCGGCCGAAGGACGGTCCGGCGGCCGCCTGTCGGTGCGGTGGGGCGGGCGGCACCGGCTGGTGCTGGAGCTCGCCGCGGACGAGGACCTGCTACGACCCGTACCGAGGCCCTCGGCCGGCAGCGTCTCCGCGCTCCCCGTCCTGCCCGACGCGGCGACCTGGGTGCCGCCCGACCTCCGACTGCTGCACGCCGGTGCGATCGACGCCGGCCGGCTGCACCCCCTGGTCGCCGCCGCGCTGGCACCGGGCCGCACGGCCACCGGACCGCCCCGCATCTCCACCGGGTCCGGACGGCCGCGGCTCGTGGAGTGCCGGGGAGCCCGCCACCGGATCGGCCTGGTCGACGGGGTGCTGGCCGCGCTGGACCACGACCCCGACGAGATCCGGCGGGAGGAACTGCTGGTCGCGCTGACCGGCACGCCGCTCCCCTGCCTCCAGGCGATCGACGAGGCACACCGTCGTCCGCACTGCCTGGACGGCGTCCGCGAACGCCTCGTGCACGGCGACACCGCCGGCGCGCTGGCCGTCGTGGAAGGACTGCTGGGCCCCGAGGCGCTGCTGCGCGCCGGCCCCCTCCGGGACGCACTGGAGGCGGCCGCGCTGCGACGCGTCACCTACGGCCTGTTCAGGGCCGGCCTGACGGGACCCGGACCCACCTGGTTCCGGCCGCGTCCGACCGTCCGCGACTCCCGCAACCGGCGCGCCCATCCACGGCACGCTCACTGACCCTGCCACCGCCACGCCCGAAATCCGCCCGCCCGTCCAGGGCACGCGCACTGACCCCGTCACCACACGACTCCCGAGATCGACGCGCCCGTCCACAGCCGCGCGCCGACCCCGCCACCGCCACGCCCGAAATCCGCCCGCCCATCCACGGCACGCGCACTGACCCCGCCACCACACGACTCCCGAGATCGACGCGCCCGACTAAAGCCGCGCGCCGACCCCGCCACCGGGGACACCGTCCCCCTTCCCGGCCCACTCCTGGCCCACAGGTGATCACACATGCCCAAGACCGTCCCTGCTCCCGCCTCCCAACTCGACATCGCAGCCGACCTGTTGACCCTCCTGCGCGACTCCACCACCGAACCGCGCCCCGACTCCCAACTGGAGGCCCTCACCCTGGCCGTGGCCGCCGACCTGCCGGTGCTGCTGTGGGGCGAGCCCGGCATCGGCAAGACGGCCGCCCTCACCCAGCTCGCCGAGGCCCTGGGCCTGCCGTTGACCACGGTGATCGCCAGCGTGCACGAGCCGTCCGACTTCTCGGGGCTGCCCGTGGTCGGGGACGATCCCGCGACCCAGGGCGTGCCGATGGCCCCGCCGGACTGGGCCGTACGGCTGGTGCGGGCCGGGCGGGGGCTGCTGTTCCTGGACGAGTTGTCCACCGCGCCGCCCGCCGTCCAGGCCGCGCTGCTCAGGCTCGTCCTGGAGCGGCGGATCGGCGCGCTGCGACTGCCGCCAGGGGTGCGGATCGTGGCCGCCGCCAACCCCCGGTCCTCGGCGGCCGACGGCTGGGAACTCAGCCCGCCGCTGGCCAACCGGTTCGTCCATCTCCAGTGGACCCACGACCACGAGGTCGTCGTACGGGGGCTCGGCGGGACCTGGCCGCGGGCCACCCTGCCGCGGCTCGATCCGGGCAGGCTTCCGGAGGCCGTGGCGTTCGCCCGCCGCGCGGTGTGCGGGCTGCTCGCCGCGCGGCCCACCCTCGTGCACCGGCTGCCCACCAACGAGACCCGGCGGGGCGGTCCCTGGCCGTCGCCGCGGAGCTGGGACATGACACTGTCCCTGGTCGCGTTCGCGACCGCGGCCGGTTCCGCGCGGGACGTGCTCTCCCTGCTGGTGCGGGGCACGGTGGGCGACGGCCCGGGCCTTGAGCTGCTGGCGAGCCTGGACCGGCTGGACCTCCCGGACCCGGAGGACGTGCTTGCCGATCCCGAGGGGGCCGTCCTGCCAGAGCGGGGAGACCTGCGGCAGGCCGTGCTCGACGGCGTCGTGGCGGCCGTACGCGCCCGTCCCGACCGGGACCGCTGGGACGCGGCGTGGGCGGTGCTGGCGCGGGCGCTGGAGACCGGGGCGCCGGACCTGGTGGTCGTGCCCGCGACCACGCTCGCCTCGCTGCGGCAGCAGGACTGGGACGTGCCGGCCGGCATCGAGAGGCTGGCCGGCACGGTCGCGCTGTCGCGGCGGGCGGACCGGGCGGCGGTCGCCTCCAAGGCCCGCCGGTGAGCGCGACCACCCCCGAGGCGGGGGGCCGACTGGACCGCGACAAGCTCTTCGCCGCCCGTCTGCACGCGGCCCGGGTCCGCCCGTACCTCGCCACCGCGCTGTTCGCGCTGCACACCGTCGAGTCGGAGCGGGTGCCGACGATGGCCGTCGACCGGCACTGGCGGTGTTACGTCTCCCCGGCGTTCGTGGACCGGATGCCGGTGGAGGAGCTGGCGGGCGTGTGGGTGCACGAGGTGTCCCACCTGCTGCGCGACCACCACGGGCGCGGTGACCGGGTCGCCCGGGAGCACGGGCTGACCGGGCTCGGGGACCGGCTGCGGATGAACATCGCCGCGGACTGCGAGATCAACGACGACGTGTACGGCGACGGGCTGCTCCAGCCCGAAGGCGCCGTGCGGCCCTGGCGGTTGCAACTGCCCGAGGGCGAGCTCATGGAGGAGTACCTCGGCCGGATCGGCCTCGGTGCGCTCACCCTCGACCTCTCCTGGCTGGACTGCGGAAGCGGGGCCGACGGTCTGGAGCGCGAGTGGGACCTCGGCGCCGACGGGGCGGACGGGCTGAGCGAGCAGGAACGGGACGCGGTCCGCTTCCGGGTGGCGGAGGGCATCAGGGCGCGGCCGGGGAGCGCCCCGCGGGGCTGGCGGCGGTGGGCGGAGGAGGCGTTCCATCCGCCGCAGGCGTGGCGGGACCTGCTGGGCGCGGCGCTCCGGTCGGCGGTCTGCGGCTCCGGAGCGGGCGACGACTACAGCTACGGCCGTCCGTCGCGCCGCTCGGCCGGGGTGCCGGGCGCGGTGCTGCCGAGTCTGCGGCGCCGGCCGCCGCGGGTCTGCGTGATCATCGACACCTCCGGCTCGGTCGGCGACGACGAACTGGGCAGCGCCCTGCTGGAGGTGACCGCGATCTCCCGTGCCGTGGGCGGCCGCCGTGACCTGGTCGGCGTGCTCTCGTGCGACGCGGCGGCCGGTGCCGTGCGCCCGTTGTGCCGGGCGGAGGGGATCCCGCTGGTCGGCGGCGGGGGCACCGACCTGCGCACGGGCTTCGAGAAGGCACTGCGCTCGCGCCCCCGCCCGGACGTCATCGTGGCCCTGACCGACGGTCAGACGCCCTGGCCGAGCGCGCGGCCCTCGTGCCGTACGGTCGTCGGCCTGTTCCCGCGGCCGGGCAGGAGTCAGGCGCGACGCGAGAACGACCCCGAGTACGTGCCGGACGCGCCGCCCGTCTGGGCCCGCGTGGTGGAGATCGGCTCGGCGTCCGGCGGGTAGCGGCCGGCCGCGGAACGCCCGCGGGGTGGACGGGGAGGTGGTGGGCCGCGAGATCATGGGAGCAGGCGGAGTCCGGGGAGCACCTCGCGGGCCCGGGTGGGAGGAGCGGCATGACCAATGTCGACGTGCACCAGCATCTGTGGAGCCCGGCGCTGGTGACGGCCTTGAGGGCGCGCCGGGAGCCGCCGTACCTGGACGGCTGGACGCTGTACCTGGACGGTGAGCCGCCCTACGACCTCCCGCCCGCTGACCACGACGTGGGTCTGCGCGCGGACCTCGCCGCGACCGACGGGCTCGGCCTCGCACTCGTCTCCCTGTCGGCGCCGATCGGCGTGGAGTGGCTGCCGGCGGCCGAGGCGCGGCCGCTGCTCGACGCCTACCACGAGGGCGCAGCCGCGCTGCCCCGGCCCTTCGGGGCGTGGGCCGCCGCCTGTGTGCGGGACATCGACGCGCAGGCCACGGCCGCCCGTCTCGACCAGGGGTTCGTCGGCCTCCAACTGCCCGCCGACGCCCTCCTGGACGCGGCCGGTTACGCCCGCTGCGCTCCTCTGCTGGACCTGCTCGAGGAACGCGACCTGCCGCTGTTCGTGCATCCGGGGCCCGCGGCCGGTGGCTGCGAGGGGCCCGGCTGGTGGCCCGCGATGGTCCCCTACGTCCAGCAGATGCACGCCGCCTGGTTCGGGTTCCATGCCTTCGGCCGCCCCCGCCACCCTCGGCTGCGGGTCTGCTTCGCGCTGCTGGCCGGGCTCGCCCCGCTGCACGGGGAGCGGTTCGCCGCGCGCGGGGGCGGCGGGATGCGGCCGGACCCGTCGGTCTTCGTCGAGACGTCCTCGTACGGGCCGCGTGCGGTCGAGTCGGTGGTGCGGGCGCTGGGCGTGGACGCCGTGGTCCAGGGTTCGGACCGGCCGTACGCGGAGCCGCCGCAGCACCCCGGCCACGGGCTCGGCGGAGCGGCCGCCTACGCCTTCCGGATCGCCAACCCGCGGAGACTGCTCACCGGGAAGGACTGACGGCGCGGCGCGGGGACGGCTCCGGGACGGGAGCGCGCAGTTCCACCCGGGAGACGCCGTGTTCCCGGAACCAGGCGAACAGACCCCTGACGAGCGTGCCGCTGTGGTCGTGCCGCCGGTGGTCCGGATCGGTGACGACTCCGACGACGTGCCCGGTCCGGCCCCCGCGGGAGCCCGGTCCGGGCGGACGCCGGTCGATGGCGCCGATGCTGCATGCGGCGAGCTTCCCGTCCTCGGCGTCGACGACCAGGACGCGCACGTCGTCGTCGGCGAGTTGCTCCCACAGCGTCGCGGCCAGCGAGTCCAGCGCGCGGCCGTCGACATCCCCGGACCGCGGAGCCCGCAGACGCACCAGCTCCACGAGGTCGTACTCCACCGCCCGCCGTACGGGTCCTGAGCCTGTGCTGCCTTGTCCCATGCCGACCAGGTTGGTGTAATGCCCTTGTGCATCTCAACCCTTACGGCGAGGACCCCGTGAACCTGGCCGCGGATCTGGCCAACCGGCGGCCGGCCGACGTCGCGGACCTCGCGGACCGCTGCCGCGCCGCCGGGGTGGTGCTGGACGGCCCGGTCACCGCGCGGGACCTGGCGCGCACGGGCGAGGTGCTGGACGCGTGGGAGAAGGTCGTCGACGCCCCGGGCGAGGAGGAGCGCGCCGCACTGCTCAACCGCATGCTGGCGACGGCCGCCGCGTACCCGAGGATGACCAACCACGTGGGCACCGGCTGGCATCTGCACTACCGCGACGAGGGACAGTCGCTCGGCGACGTCCTGTACTCCCTGATCTCCGTGGGCACCGCCCTGCACCTGGCGGGGCGCGGCATGCACCGGCTGCGGCGCTGCGAGGTGACGGAGTGCGCCACGATCTTCGCCGACACCACCCGCACCGGCCGCCGCCGGTACTGCTCCCACCGCTGCGCCAACCGTGACGCGGTGCGCCGCCACCGGGCCCGCACCGCACCCCGGGCCTAGCCCCGGCGAAGCTCCGACCAGGGACGGGTCAATTGTTGGCAACGGTTTTCATATAGCGGCCGCAGGCGCTGTTTCCGACAATCATTTCCATCTAGCGTGACGGGACCGTCAGAACCGCGCCTGGAGGATCCATGTCCACGTCCCCGTCCCGCCGTTCGGCGCTGCTCGTCGGCGCCTCGATCGCCCTGCTGGCAGGCTGCGGCAGCTCCTCGGACTCCGGGAGCGACGGAAACGCCTCCGCGGCCCCGGCCGCCTCGGCCAAGGTCCCCGTCGTCGCCTCCACCGACGTCTACGGCGACATCGTCGCGCGCATAGGCGGCGACAAGGTCTCCGTCACCTCCGTCATCAGCGACCCCGACCAGGACCCGCACTCCTACGAGGCCAGCACCCGGGACCAGTTGGCGCTGTCGAAGGCGAAGGTCGTCGTCGAGAACGGCGGCGGCTACGACGACTTCGTGGACCGGATGCTCAGGAGCAGCGGCAACTCCTCCGCCGAGGTGGTCAACGCGGTGAAGGTGTCCGGCAGGACCGCCCCCGAGGGCGGCGAGCTCAACGAGCATGTCTGGTACGACTTCCCCTCGGTCGCGAGGATCGCCGACCGCATCGCCGCCGCCCTCGGCAAGGCCGACCCCGCGAACGCCGACGCCTACACGAAGAACGCCGACGCCTTCAAGGCGGACCTGAAGCCGCTGGAGGCCAAGGAGGCGCAGATCAAGAAGGAGCACGGTGGTGAGGCGATCGCCATCACCGAGCCCGTGCCGCTGTACATGACCGGAGCGAGCGGTCTGGTCGACAAGACGCCCGCGGAGTTCAGCGAGGCCATCGAGGAGGGCGACGACGTCTCCCCCAAGGTCCTCCAGGAGACCCTCGCCCTGTTCTCCGGCAAGCAGGTCAAGGCGCTGGTCTACAACGCGCAGACCTCCGGCCCGCAGACGGAGAAGTCCGAGCAGGCGGCCAAGGCGGCCGGCATCCCCGTGGTCCCGGTGACGGAGACCCTGCCCAGCGGCAAGGACTACCTCACCTGGATGACCGGCAACGTCGACGCGCTCGCGAACGCCCTGGCCCAGTGAGCACGGTCATCAGCCTGCGCGGGGCCGCTCTCTCCTACGGCTCGCGCCCGGTCTGGCACGACCTCGAACTCGACGTACAGGCAGGGGAGTTCCTCGCCGTGCTGGGCCCGAACGGAGCCGGCAAGACCAGCTTCGTGCGGGCCCTGCTCGGCCGACAGCCGCTGTCGGCAGGAGAGTTGACGGTCCTCGGCCGCTCGCCCCGGGAAGCGGCCCGGCACATCGGATACGTCCCCCAGCAGTCGGCTCTGTCCGCACAGGCGATGCTCCGCGCCCGGGACCTCGTGCGCTTCGGCATCGACGGCCACCGCTTCGGACCGCGCCTGCGCACGGTCGCCGTACGCAGGCGCGTCGACGAGATCCTCGCCTCCGTGGGCGCCTCCGCGTACGCCGACGTACCCCTCGGGCAGTTGTCCGGCGGCGAGCGCCAACGCGTCCGGATCGGTCAGGCCCTCGCGACCGACCCCCGTGTCCTGCTGTGCGACGAGCCGCTGCTCTCCCTGGACCTCCATCACCAGCGCGCGGTCACCGAGTTGGTGGACGCCCGGCGCCGGTCCCACGGCACGGCGGTGGTGTTCGTGACCCACGAGATCAACCCGGTGCTCGACCTGGTGGACCGGGTGCTGTACCTGGCCCCGGGCGGCCATCGCGTCGGCACCCCCGACGAGGTCCTCACCTCCGCGTCCCTGTCCGAGCTGTACGGCACCCGGGTCGACGTCGTCCGGGTGGACGGCCGGGTCGTGGTGGCCGGCGCCCACGGCGACCACGCCCACCACCTGCCCGAGGAGGTCCGGCCATGAGCGTCTGGCACCAGATGTTCGACTTCGAGAACTACGGCGAACTCCTCGTCCTGGTCCGCAACTCGCTCGTCGCGGGCGCGGCCCTCGGTCTGGTGGGCGGCCTCGCCGGGGTCTTCGTCGCGATGCGCGACCTGCCGTTCGCGGTGCACGGCATCAGCGAGCTGTCGTTCGCCGGCGCCTCCGGGGCGCTGCTGCTGGGCACGAACATCGTGGCGGGCTCGATCACCGGGTCGCTGCTGGCGGCCGGCGCGATCGGTGCGCTCGGCACGCGTGCGCGGGACCGCAACTCGGTGATCGGCATCCTGATGCCGTTCGGACTGGGCCTCGGGGTGCTCTTCCTCGCCCTCTACAAGGGCCGGGCGGCCAACAAGTTCGGCCTGCTCACCGGGCAGATCGTCGCCGTGGACACCCCGCAGACGGCCTGGCTGCTGGCCACCTCCGCCGTGGTCCTGCTCGCCCTCGCGGTGATGTGGCGTCCGCTCGCCTTCGCCAGCGCCGACCCCGAAGTCGCCGAGGCCCGCGGGGTCCCGGTGCGCGGGCTCTCCTTCGCCTTCATGGTCGTGCTCGGCCTGGCCGTCGCCCTGTCCGTGCAGGTCGTGGGTGCCCTGCTGGTGCTCTCCCTGCTGATCACCCCGGCCGCGGCCGCCGCCCGCGTCACCGCGTCACCGGTCCTGCTGCCGCTGCTCAGCGTGGTCTTCGCCCTGGCGTCGGTCGAGGGCGGCATCCTGCTGGCCCTGGGCAGCAGCATCCCGATCAGCCCGTACGTCACGACGATCTCGTTCGTCCTCTACGCGGGCTGCGCCGCGGTCGGCAGGGGCCGGGCCCGGCGCCGCGGGACCCGGCGCGGGGTTCCGGCGCCCGCGGTGACCCCCTAGCCGTGACGCTCCCGTACCGCCCGCGGCGAGGCGCCCAGCTCCTTGCGGCAGGTCTTGTTGAAGGCCTGGAGGTCGGGGATCCCGACCGTCGCCGCGATCGCCGGGATGGCCAGCGTCGAGGCGATCAGCAGATGCCGGGCGCGTTCCATGCGGCGGCGCCGGATGTAGGCGACGACCGTCTGCCCGGTGTCCTCGCGGAACAGCCGGGTCAGGTGGGTGTGCGAGACCCCGGCGGCACGGGCGATGCCGGGGACGGTCAGGGGGCCGGCCAGATGCTCCTCGATGTGGGCGACCGCCGTCCGCAGCGCGGGGTGCCGGGCGCGGTCCTCGCCGGTGCCGGCCAGGCCGGTCGTGCGCCACAGCACGGTCCACAGTTCGGCGGAGGCCCGGGCCGGGGACTGCGCGCTCGCCGCGACCGTCTGCCGCAGCAGCCCGGTCAGCACCGCCGCGTCCGCGCCGGCGTCCTGCATCACCGGGACCCGGTGTCGCTCGCCGTCGCCGGGCAGCCGGAAGTGGGCGTACAGGTGCTCGCAGCGCGTGGCGTCGTAGTGGAAGTGCACCTCGGTGTCGGGCGGGACGAAACTGACGTGTCCGGGGCGGATCGGGTGCCGGGAGCCGCCGAACTCCAGGGTGCCCGAGTAGCCGTAGAGATGGAGCTGCCACAGGTGCGGGAGGCGGAACACGTCGTGCGGGCCCGCGGAGCCGTGCACACCGACGCCCGCGTTCTCCACCTGGGGCGGCAGGTCGAGGGCCAGGTCGACGTGACGGGTCATGGTGGGAAATTACCAGTGGTCGTCGATTACAGCCCACGACCGCCGGGCTGATTGTTCCTACGGTTGCCGTATGTCAACCACACGACAGCTACTGAACTCCGTCCAGGTGGCGCGGTTCGTGGCCCACGGCTTCCTGCGCCTGGACGGCATCGTGCCCCGGGAGATGAACGAGGAGGCGCTCGCGGTCTTCGCCGCCGGGCTGCCCTCCGTGCCGTACGGCACCCCGGTGCCGAAGGCGTTCCCGGAGGGCTCCTTCGCCCGGCGGCTCGTCGAACTGCCCGCTGTCGCGGGGGCGTTGGAGAGCCTGGTGGGGCCGGAGCCGACCATCGACCACCATTTCGTGCACATCCGGGAGCCGCGTGAGGGCAGCGCGCAGCCGTTGCACGCCGACGCCCTGATCGATCCGCGGCCCGACGCGTTCGACGTCCAGCTCATGTACTACCCGCGGGAGGTCACCGCGGAGATGGGCGGCACGCTCATCGTGCCCGGCAGCCATCTGCGCCGCACCAACGAGTCCGACACCGGCCGCTACCAGAACCTGCGCGGCCAGACCCGGCTGACCTGCCCGGCCGGCACGGTCGTGCTGCTGCACCACGGGATCTGGCACGGCGGGCGGCGCAACGACAGCGACACCGTCCGCCACATGTACAAGATCCGCTTCAACCCGACGGTGCCGCAGGTGCGGCTGTGGGACACGGTGGACCTGGACGCGCCCGCCGTCCGGGAGGAGCTGGGGCGCGGATTCCCCTGGTACGAGCAGGCCACCGGCCGGCTCGAGCTCCTCAACCGGGTCAGGCTGTGGCGTGTCCTGGCCGACGACCCCGCCTTCGACATCGAGTACTGGGCCAGCCGCATCGAGAACCGGCCCGCCGCACAGAGGAGCCAGGCGTGACCATGTCCACCACCGTGCGCCAGCAGGTCCTGGTCCTGTACCTGGACACCTCCGCGCTCGACTCGCGCGTCGTCGGCTGGGCCCGCTACGACGGCACGGGCACCACCCGCCCCACCACCGGGGACAGTGACGAGCCGCCCTACGAGACGGGCGTGGCCGCGCTGGAGGACGGCTGGCGGCTCTTCCAGGCCGCGCAGCTGATCCCGCCGTACCCGGGGGCCGAGCACGACACGTCCTTCCTCAAGCACG
The DNA here is from genome assembly GCF_001282115.1 of Streptomyces sp. NRRL B-24085. Classification (GTDB taxonomy): domain Bacteria; phylum Actinomycetota; class Actinomycetes; order Streptomycetales; family Streptomycetaceae; genus Streptomyces. The sequence goes on from NZ_LJBR01000256.1 coordinate 26,734, forward strand.
AGTTCTTCTTCGAGAAGCTGGTCGACGGCGGGTGAGACCCGACGCCGGAGGCAGTCCGGGCGGCGTGGACGGCCGAGCTGTGGACGGCCCGCCGGTTCCTGGACGGGACACCGGCGGCCGTCGCGATCCTGGACCCGGACCCGCGCTGCCTGTACCTCAAGGACACGCCGGCCAAGTCCAACGGGCTGCCGGTCGGACCACGGCTGGGCACGGGTGTCGGCGGATACGAGACGCTGCCCCGTGCCGCCGGGGAGGCTGCTGCCGGCCTGTACCGACCGGCCCGTGGGGCGGCGCCGCCGGGACACCACCGTCGTCGAGCGGCCGGGCCCAGCGAAGTCGACCAGACGCTGCCGGCGGCCCGCGCCCACTGAGCACGGCGGGCCCGACCGCCGTCATCTTCGGCCTCCTGAAGGCCAGTTGTGGCTTCGCAGACGGTCCCGTGGGTATGGCGTTCGGTCAACGGGAGGCAGTCCCGAAGACCCCCGCGCCCGGCCCCCGCTCCGCGCATACGTTCCAGTCATCCGGCGGACGGACCCGACCACGGGCCCGCCGCGATCCACTGGAACTCAGGGAGGCACCGTGGCGAGTGTGGAAGTGTCGCTGAAGGAGATGATGGCCGGCACGGAGGGGGCGGTGGCGGCCGCGGTGGTCGACTACACCAGCGGGATGGCGCTGGGCACCCTGGGCGGCGGCAAGGACCTGGACACGACGGTCGCGGCGGCCGGCAACACCGACGTCATCCGGGCCAAGGTGCGCACCATGGAGCAACTGGGCCTCAAGAGCGACATCGAGGACATCCTGATCACGCTCGAGAACCAGTACCACCTCATCCGCCTGGTGACCGGCCGCACCGGCAACGGACTGTTCCTCTACCTCGTGCTCGACAAGGCCCGCTCGAACCTGGCGATGGCCCGGCACCAACTCAGGCGCGTCGAGGAGCAGTTGGAGATCTAGCTCCACTGCCGGTCGGGGCGCCGCACGCCCGTGATGTGAAGACTTCTTCAAGTCGCCACATCCACATGAGTCCAATCCGTGGCCGCCCGGCGTCCCCGACCAGCAGGATCGGCACCGACCCCGTACCGTCCGGCAGGGAGCGAGCAACCGTGCACGTCCCCCTCTACCAGGCCAAGGCGGACTTCTTCCGCATGCTCGGCCACCCCGTGCGCATCCGTGTGCTGGAACTGCTCCAGAACGGGCCCGTGCCGGTCCGCGACCTGCTCGCCGACATCGACATCGAGCCCTCCAGCCTCTCCCAGCAGTTGGCGGTGCTGCGGCGCTCGGGCATCGTCGTGTCCATCCGCGAGGGCTCCACGGTGAGTTACGCCCTCGCCGGCGGCGACGTCGCCGAACTCCTGCGGGCCGCCCGCCGCATCCTCACGGAACTCCTGGCGGGCCAGAACCAGCTCCTGACGCAGCTCCAGCAGGCGGACACGGCAGCGTCGACGGCTCCTTCCGAGGCGGGCGGGCTGCTCACCGATCGGGGCAGCCCTCGTCCGACCCCCTGACGCGCCGTCCGGTGCCGTCGGCCACCTCGACGGTGAGCGCGCCGACCGACGGGCGGTTGAGGCGGTACGCGAAAGTGGCCGTACAGACCACCTGCCGCACCCCGATGTCCGTCAACCTGCCCACCCCTGGGGGAAGTCGAACGGTCATCGTGGCTCCCTGCACCCGCACCCTCGGCGCGTCAGAAGCGGGTTCGCCGGGCGTCTCGGCGGTCGCCGTGGGAAGGGCCGCGGAGGTCGGCAGGCCCGGCACCTCGGTGGAGAGGCCGCCCAGGCGGCGTCCGTCCTCGGCGAGCGGCCCCTCCATCAGCAGTGCGAGGGCCGCCTCGGGTTCTCCGGGCTCCTCGGTCGTACGGGGCGTCGCGACGAGGGCGCCGTTCTCGACGAAGTAGACCCGCGTCAGCGGGAGGGTCCCGCTCGCGGGGCCGCCCGCTTCCACCACCCCGGTCGCGGGGATGCCGCAGGAGGTGACGGCGAGCAGCGCCAGCAGCGGGACGCGGCGCGGCAGCTTCATGACGGGTTCTCCTCGGACGGCTCGTCCCGCCGCAGCGGAATCTCCACGGTGAAGACGGCGCCGCCGGCCGGATGGTTGGCCGCGCGGACCGTACCGCCGTGGACACGGACGTTCTCGGCGGTGATGGCGAGCCCTAGGCCGCTGCCCTCGGAGCGGATCCGGGCGGTGTCCGACTTGTAGAACCGCTCGAAGACATGGGGCAGGACCGCGGAGGGGATGCCGGGTCCGCTGTCCCGCACCTCGATGACGGCCACCGCGCCGGCGGCGGTCAGACGCACCCGTACCGGGCGGGCGCCGTGCCTGAGGGCGTTGCCGACCAGGTTGGCGACGACCACGTCGAGGCGGCGCGGGTCGACGCGTCCGCGGACCGCGTCCGGTGGCGGCAGTTCGGTCGCCACCGTGTCCGTCCAGTTGCGGGCGGCGAGGGTGCGGCGGATCGACTCGGCGAGGTCGATCTCGTCCAAATGCAGCACCGCGGCGCCCGCGTCGAAGCGGGATATCTCCATCAAGTCGTCGACGAGGCGGGCCAGTTTGACGGTCTCCTCGCTGATGAGCCGGACCGCGGTGGCGGTGTCCGGGTCCAGTCGGGCGGCGTCCTCGTCGAGGACGTCGGTGACCGCGGACATGGCGGCGAGCGGGGTGCGCAGCTCGTGCGAGACGTCGGCCGCGAAGCGACGGGCACGGGCCTCCATCTCGCGCAGCTCGGCGACCGACGATTCCAGCGCGGCGGCCGTCTCGTTGAACGTGTGGGACAGGTCCGCGAGTTCGTCCGAGCCGTTGACGGCGAGCCGGGTGTCCAGGCGCCCTTCGGCGATCCTGCGGGTGGCGAGCCGCAGTCGGCGCACCGGCACCAGCACCCCGCGGGCGGCGAGGAGCGCGAGTACGACGGCGAGCGCGAGGGCGGCCACCATGGCCCGCTCGACGGCGGTGACCAGGGCGTCGACGTACGCCTGTTCCGTGGTCTGCGGAACGACGAGGAACACCTGGACCCCGGTGACCGTGGCGACGGTGTCGCGGCCGCCGAAGAGGATCGACATGCCGACGACCAGGGAGGTGCGGCCCCCTTCGCGCACCCGCTGGAAGACGGTGGCCCGGTTGGCGGCGACGGCCTCGCGCAGGGCGGGCGTCACCTCGGTGAAGGGGTCGCCCGGCGCGGAGGAGCCGCTGCGGTCCCCGTAGGTCACCAGCACCCGCCAACTCCCCTGCGACTCGGTGGCCGCCGTGTCGTGCGCGAACTCCTGCAGCGCCGGTTCGTCGGGCGGCAGAGGGAGTTCGGCGGCGTGCTGGTTGAGCTGGGCCCGCAGTTGTCTGATGGTGGCGTCCTGGCTCTGCTGGAGCACTCCGGTGCGCGCCTCCCGGAAGGTCAGGGCCCCGGTCGTGATGGCCGCGACGGTGGCGACGAGCCCGAAGGCCACCACCAGACGGGCCCGCAGGCCCCGCAGCCGGCGCCTCCTCACGGCGCCGCGAAGCGGTAGCCGAAACCGCGCACGGTGTGGATGTACCGGGGGGCGCGGGGCGGCTCGGACATCTTGGTGCGCAGTCGTTTGACGCAGGCGTCCACCAGGCGGGCGTCGCCGTGGTAGTCGTGCTCCCAGACCGCCTCCAGGAGCTGCTGGCGGCTGAACACCTGGCCGGGTGAGGCGGAGAGGGTGAGCAGGAGCCGCAGTTCGGAGGGGGCGAGGGCGATCGGCTCGCCGTTCAGCGCGACGGTCAGGCCGGCCCGGTCCACGGCAAGGCCGCCGTAGGTGTCGATCTTCGGCAGTCCTTCGGTGCCGGCCGGGGCTCCCGCCGTCCGGCGCAGCACGGCGCGTATGCGCGCGTCGAGCACCCGCGCTAGTACCGGTTTGACGACGTAGTCGTCGGCGCCCGCCTCCAGGCCGACAACGATGTCCACTTCGTCGCCCCGTGCCGTCGCCATGATGATCGGCAGGGTCTGGTCCACGGCACGGATGTTCCGGCACACCTCCAGGCCGGTCATGCCGGGCAGCATCAGATCGAGGACGACGATGTCCGGCCGGAAGGCCCGCAGCCGGTCCATGCCCTCCTCGCCGGTCGCGGTGGCGGAGACGTCGTGGTTCTGGCGCCGCAGGGCCAGGGCGACGCCCTCCCGCACGGCGGGGTCGTCCTCGATCAGCAGTACACGTGACATGCGCACAGTATCCACACGGTCGCGACCACGAGGAGGGTTATCGGTTCGTTACCTTCCGGGCCAGCTCCGATCACATGGCGATCACATCGTGAACCACCGTGACAGCGCAGAGACGAAACCCCGGCCGCCGTCGCCGGAAGCGCTCCGAGCGGAGCGTGAAACGTCAACTGATGGGCGGTCTGGCCGCGTTGGCGGTCCTGGCGGCCGTCGGCGGCGCGGTGGTGGCGTGGTTGCCGTCCGGCGCCGGAGGAACGTCCGCGGCGCCAGGGGCCGTTGAGAGCCCGGCGCCGCAGAGGACCGCCGAACCGTCGGAGCCGGAGCCGGGTGCCGAGGAGTCCGGCACTCCGCCCGGCCCCTCCTCGACTCCCCTCCCCCGAAGCGGTCCCGGGACCTTCATCGTCGCGCCCGGAGGGAGCAGACCGGTCGGCAAGGGCACGCCCCTGCGCTACCGGGTCGAGGTGGAGAAGGGCATCACGATCTCCCCCGAGGACGTCGCCGCCCAGGTGGAGCGGACCCTGGCGGACCCGCGCGGCTGGACGGCCGACGGCCACTCGGCGTTCCAGCGGGTGTCCGGCGGCCCCACGGACTTCCGGGTCCGGCTCGCCACCCCGGCGACCGTGGACCGGATCTGCGCCGAGGGCGGCCTCGACACCGGCGGCGAGGTCAACTGCAGCGTGAACCACGACGTGATGGTCAACCTCAGGCGCTGGGTCCTGGCCACCGAGTTCTACCGCGAGGACGTCGTCGGGTACCGCTCGCTGATCGTCAACCACGAGGTGGGCCATTTCCTCGGCCACGGCCATGTCACCTGCCCCGGTGCGGGACGGCCCGCCCCGGCGATGATGCAGCAGATCAAGGGCCTGCTCGGCTGCGTCCCCAATGTCTGGCCGTACGACAGCGACGGCCGCCTTGTCACGGGCCCCTCGGTCCCGTGACGCACTGATCCCCGACTGTCAGGAGTGCAGATGGAGTTACGCGTACGCCACAGACACGCGGCCATGGCCGCG